>CAVGZQ010000144.1:0-8117 GCA_963633515.1 Bacteroidaceae bacterium | reverse complement strand
ATCAATATTGAGCTCAGTTTCGCGAACAATATTTTTATCATCTTGCCACGCGCGAAAAAACGCATCGGCGCACACGTTTTCGAATTCCGCGGCCGACGCTTGCGACATCATCGTTTTTTTTCCGAACAGCGGCAAGGTGACGGCGATTTCGTGGCGCGCGATGCGTTCGGAATCGGTTTGGCAATCTTGGCACACGAAACATCCGGCATGAATTTTTTGCAAGACGTCGCCTTCGATTGCATCATTGCCGACCGTGCATGCGCGCGCTGCCGCCATGAGATTGAACATCGCCGATTGCACGGCGCTGACCAAGAGCAGGCGTTTTTGATGCGGCGCGCGGCGGCCGGCCAAAATCGCCATGCCTTGGGCGACGTTTCCGCCGTCAAAACCGAATCGCTGTTTGCCGAAATAATTGATAAATCCGACATCGCTCAATCGGCCGATCTTTGCCCGGATCGCCGCATCGTTTTGAACGGCGCCGACAATGCGGACTTTAAAAGCATTTCCCTTCAAATGTCCGAGGCGCAGCTTGTTGGCATGGCGTGAAACGCGCAAAATGCGCATCCAACCCGATGCGTTGAGCCTGTCGATCGGCGACGCATCGTCGCTCGGCGTATGAATGCTTATCCATTGGCGCGTGACGGCATGCGCGTCTTTTTTTCCGGCGCATCCGACATCGATTTCCCTGACGCCGAACGCTTTTTCAACCGCTTTAAGCGCATCGGGCGTGCCTTTGCCGCTTTTTTCGATCCAAATGTACAGGTGTTCGCCTCGGCCGCAGGGCAAATATGCCGGAATTTCTTCGACTTCGAAATCGGCATGCTCCGAACCCATATCGCCGCCGATGCCCGATTGATCGCCGATCATGGGCAAATCATCGCTGCTGCCGCGCCGCGCGACATCTTCGAGCCACGCCTTCGATTGAAGAAATTGTATCGTGAGCGAATGCATCGCTTGCTCCGAAAATTGAGTTATTCAAAGGCGCTTTGATCGTCCTGCATCGCAGCCGCATCGCCTTCTTAAGATTCGGCGCCCTGTCGGGCGTCTCGAAAATGCGATGATAATCCCGCATCGCAGCCGCATCTTCTTCGAACGATCCGATGCATGCATCGGATCGTTTCGAACGATGCGCTCAGAAATCCTGCGCCGACTCCGCATCGTCGCCGAAAGATTCGGCGACGTTATCATCGGACGCGTTGCGCAACTGAATGAACAAAACGATCGCGGCGATGAGCAAAACGGTTAACGATGCCGCCACAATCGCGAGCGTCTTTTCGCTCATCGATTGAATTTTTTGATTGACAAATTCCGAAAATACGACGAGCGGATTGCGTTTTTGCCCTTTGACATCGCGCATATTCACCATGACCGTGCTGTCGGTCCCGGGCGTCGCGACGCTTAAATCGACGCTTCGCGCAACGTCGCAGTCGTCCGATGCCGGCGGCGCCGGATCGGATTTAAACGACGGCTGCAAATAAACCGCCGTCGGATAAAGTTCGCCCGACGGCGTCCCGGTCGCCATCCGCCGCGCTTCGTCGGCATTCATCACCGTCGTGTCGCCCGATTCGATGAACATATCGGGGCTGTCTTTGCGCGCAATGACGGGTTTCTTTTGCGCGCCGGGCGCCGAATTGCGCGGCTTTCCCTTTTGCGACAAATACTTTTCGACCAAAAGCGACAGATTTATCGAGTCGTAAACCTTGCAGCTGTCGTGGAAAAACTGCGTCAATGCCAAAAGAAAATCGCGCGAACTCGCAAATCGCTGATTGACATCGCGTGCCAGCGCCTTGGCCAGAATGAGGCGCAATTTTTCGGGAACAGACGGCAAATAGTTTTCGATCGGCACAAAATCGGCCATGCGCGTCTTCGTCCGCAGGCGCATATCGTCGAGCGTGAGCGGGTAGAGCATATGACCGCAAAGCATTTCATAGAGCACCGCGCCGAGCGCAAAAACGTCGGCGCGCTGATCGACGCGATCGCCGCGCGCCTGCTCCGGACTCATGTAATTGAATTTTCCCTTGATCGTCCCGGCTTGCGTTTCGCCCGACGACATCCGCTTGGCTTTCGCTATCCCGAAGTCGATGAGCTTGACTTCGCCTTCTTTCGATATGCAGATATTCTGCGGATTGACATCGCGATGCACGATGCCCAGCGGCTCTCCGTCGTCGGCGGTCATGCGGTGCGCATACGACAGCCCCGCGCAAACTTCCATCGCGATGAACACCGCCGCTTCGATCGGAAACACACGGTTCAAACCGAACAAGTGATTGGCAAGATTCGCCAAGCTCGCGCCGTCGACGAGTTCCATCACCATGAAATACGTATCGCCGTCGTGTTCCAAGCCATAAACCTGGCAAATATTCTTATGCGTCATCCGCGCCGTTATCCGCGCTTCGTCGAGCAGCATCCGAACGTAATTGTCGTCTTCGCTCATCGCGCCCTTGATGCATTTGAGCGCAACAACTTTTTCGACGCCGCCTATCCCCTCGGTCTTTGCGCGATATATCCGCGCCATGCCGCCCTCGGCGATAATTCCGTCGATCCGATATTTACCAAGAACGTCTCCCATAACACCCTTTTCATGCAAACAAAAGACGATCGAGGTTAGCACATATCGGCGCTTTTTCGCAACAATCCCCTTGCATTGCGGTCAAGTTTTGCGACGCAAAACGCTCTTCGGCGATCCGTCCGTTTTGCCGCGCTTATCGCGGGCGCGCCGCATGCGCGTGTTTGAGCCGGAATGCGCCAAAGCCTGTGCCGAAGCTGAGACCGGCGCCCCAAATCCCCGCATCTTGCGCACCCGATGCCCGCAGTCAGGGCGTCGGCGCAGTTTCCGGCGGCGCAGCCGCAATAATGCTTATCAGATTGTCTTGCGCGGCGATTTGTGTCTCGGCAGGCTCTTTCAGTTCGACGACGACGCGCACGTTTTTGCCTTCGGATTTGGCATAGGCGCGCGCAAACGGCGACTTAAAATACTTCATGTCGAGCTCGCGTTTGTTATTGCTCACGGCGAGCTTCGTATCCGTCAGACGGAGTTCGACACGGTTGCGCGGCGTCGCGATGCGCTCATACGCCGTCGGCGATGTCGTTTGCAAAAAAATGCGATGCGACTTTTCTTCGGGCATAAAACCGATCCACGACAGCTGATTGGCCGGCGATTTGGCAAACGTTTCTTCATTTTGAGGTTTCATGCGTTTGGGCGGCGTTACGCCTTTGTATTCGGCAGGCACAATCGGCGCGGGCGCGGATTCGGGCATCGGCGCTTCGTGGGGCTGCGCCGCTTTTGCGCCGCCCTTTTGACTGCCCGAAACGCTCACTTTCGATATTTTTCCGTCTTGCCGTCCGCCGTTTGTCCCGCCTTGCCGCGCATTCCCGGGCGCAGGCGCAGACTCAGCCGGCGCCGACATCTTCTCGGGCACGGGCATGCCCGGAATATAGCCAATTCCCGTCGGCGGCGCATCTTGCGCAAACGCAGGCGCCGACACAATCGCCCCAAAAAGCAACGTATAAATTATTCTCTGCATAACTCCGTCCGACTCACGCCGCAAAAAACAACGCTTCGCGCTTGCCCATCCTTGCAAACGCGCCGAAAAAACTCACGCCGTCGCCGATTCTACACCGAACCCGTCAATTTGCAAATCTTTGAGTTATGCAAGCGGCATGAAACCGAATCATTTTCGGGACGCCGCCTGTTGCATTTGCAATGCGGCGGCTGCGCGGCTATTGCGCCGAACACGCCTTGCGGCTCCGGCGCAATACGCCTTGCGGCTCCGGCTATGCGCGTCCGCCCCGGCAGGGCAGCTGCGCGCATACGCCTTCGCGGCTCCGGCTATTTCGGCTTGCCTGCCGCAGGCAGGCCGACGCCTCAATACGCCTTCGCGGCGCGGCTATTTCGGCTTGCCTGCCGCAGGCAGGCCGACGCCTCAATACGCCTTCGCGGCGCGGCTATTTCGGCTTGCCTGCCGCAGGCAGGCCGACGCCTCAATACGCCTTCGCGGCGCGGCTATTTCGGCTTGCCTGCCGCAGGCAGGCCGACGCCTCAATACGCCTTCGCGGCGCGGCTATTTCGGCTTGCCTGCCGCAGGCAGGCCGACGCCTCAATACGCCTTCGCGGCGCGGCTATTTCGGCTTGCCTGCCGCAGGCAGGCCGACGCCTCAATACGCCCGCGCTTTGCTGCATGCAACACCATCCCGGTTCCCTGCGCAAACACGGCAGAAACATCAAATATAAAATCGGCCGATGATTGCCCGAAAAAGACAAAACAGCATCCATGCGCATAAAACTCATAAATCCGCGCAATCATCATGCAAACATGCGGGTTTTGAACGGCGCGCGCGATCCGCCGCCTGAGCGCAGAATGCGAAAGCGCATTGTGCGCTGTTCGCGGCAAATAATCTTTGTCAATAAACAAAAACTCCGGCGCTTAAGCTTTTGCGCGCGATGCGAACAAATAAATGCAGAGCAATCTTTGTCAATAAACAAAAACTCCGGCGCTTAAGCTTTTGCGCGCGATGCGAACAAATAAATGCAGAGCAATCTTTGTCAATAAACAAAAACTCCGGCGCTTAAGCTTTTGCGCGCGATGCGAACAAATAAATGCAGAGCAATCTTTGTCAATAAACAAAAACTCCGGCGCTTAAGCTTTTGCGCGCGATGCGAACAAATAAATGCAGAATAATCTTCTGCAACAAAAAAGCTCCTGCCCGTGAGCTTTTGCGCATGATGCGCGCGCAAACCATAACAAAAAAGGCTCCCGTCGGGAGCCTTTGCGCAAGGGGGCGCGGCAAAGGCCGCGCAGCGATGAAAACCTACGCTTCGTCAGCCGTTTCTTCGGCAACCGCGCCTTCGCCCACGGCAAGACGCATAAAGCGGGCAATGCGGATATTTTCGCCGGTCGTCATCGACAATTCGGCGCGTTTCGTTTCGACCGTCGGTTCGCCGTTGTCGCCCATCCAGTGCTGATCGAGAAGGGAGATTTCTGCGGCCCATTTGTCGAGACGGCCCGGGACGATTTTTTCTTCGATAATTTTTTCGGGTTTGGGCGATTTCGCATTCTTGTTCTCTTCGAGCGCTTGCTCCAAAAACAGATGCTTTTGGCTCGCCACGACTTCGGGCGCGATCTGTTCGCGGCGAACGACCAACGGATTGCAGCCGCAAATGTGAATGGCCAATTCTTGGCAGAAATTGCGGAAATTGTCGGTTTTGGCGACGAAGTCCGTTTCGCAGTTGACTTCGACCAAAATCGCCGTTTTGCCGTCGTGATGGCGATATACCCCGATATAGCCTTCGGATGTTTTGCGTCCGCTGCGTTTTGCAGCTTTGGCAAGACCTTTGACTTGGAGCAATTCCGTCGCTTTTTTGACGTCGCCGTCGCTCTCGACGAGGGCTTTTTTGCAATCCATCATGCCGACGCCCGTCGCTTCGCGAAGTTCTTTAACCATTTGAGCTGTAATATTTGCCATAGATATCCTCTGAAAAACTAAAAAATGAAACTCGCTTCCGCGAGCAATAAACAGTGAGTCGCACTGCCGCGCGCCGCATCTCCGCAATGCCGGGGCGGAAAGCCGGGCAAAAAATCGACGCGCAAAAGCCAAAAAACTGCCCAAACGGCTCAGACGCCGTTTGGGGCAAATCAAGCCGAAATCTTCGGCTTACTTATCGGCTTCGGCCGGACGGCCGCGATGCTGAACTTTCGTTGCAACGCCGGCTTCGGCATGCGTTTCTTTGTTGGCATCCGCGCCGCGGCGTTTCGTGCCTTCGATGCAGGCATCGGCTATCGCGCCGGCAAAAAGGCGGATGGATCGGATGGCATCGTCGTTGCCGGGGATGACGTAATCGATCGGCTCGGGGTCGCAGTTCGTGTCGACGACGGCAATGACGGGAATGCCCAAAATCTTGGCTTCGTTGACGGCAATCGCTTCTTTGCCGCTGTCAATGACGAAAATTGCGCCGGGAAGACCGTTCATGTCTTTGATGCCGCCAAGCGATTTTTCGAGTTTTTCGCGTTCGCGTTCGATGACGCGCACTTCTTTCTTCGAAAGCTTCGCCAGCGTGCCGTCGGCTGCCATGCGCTCAAAATTGCGAAGTTTCTCTATCGACGAACGAATCGTTTTCCAGTTCGTGAGCGTGCCGCCCAACCAGCGATCGGTAATATAGAACTGACCCGCGCGCGTCGCTTCTTCCGCGATCACGTCCTGAGCCTGACGTTTCGTGCCGACAAAAAGAACCGGCGCGCCCGATGCCGCAACGTCGGCGACAAAATCATACGCCTTGTCGAATGCGACGACCGTTTTGCCCAAGTCGACAATGTGAATGCCGTTGCGGGCGCCGTAAATATACGGTTTCATTTTAGGATTCCAGCGCTTCGTCTGATGGCCAAAATGTACGCCGGATTCCAAAAGTTTTCTCATCGAGATGTGCGGCATGATTTCTCCTTGTGTTATGCCTCCGCCGATCTTATGCCCGCAGCCCGAACTATTTCGGGACACCTCGCGGACACCGTATAATTTGCGCAATCGGCGTGTGAATTCGTCGGCCGGGATTCCGACAGACCGCAGACATTATGCATATAAACGCGCTTTTGTCAACCCATTGCCGGCATTCGCCGAACGATGGCCGAAAGCTCTCTTTTTGCGGACAAATCAACGCATTGCGGCAGTCTTCGGCCTTGCCGCGGTTTCTGCTATTCCTGCGCCGTGACCAAATAGGAGTCTTGCGATACGGCCCGGGCGTTGGTGTTGACGTCGGCGAAAAGGAAATTTTTGCCGTAATCGAAAACTTTCGGTCCCATAAAATACGCATTGATTTCGATCTCAACCGTATTTTTGCCGTATTGATACGCATCATTCGGTCCGGTCGGTTCGTAGTTTGTGAGCACGGGATAGTCGGGCGCTTGCGCGCCGAGCTTGGGCAAAACAACTTCGCGATGCGGCGACGGCACATAGACCTCCCAGAGCAAATGCGCTTGGGATGCGCCGATGTCGGAATCGAGAATTTTGTTATGAACGGGCGGCGTCATGTAGTTGAACCGCAAAATGGCCATATCGGCGGTTTCGTCCATTTTCCATCGGACGATGCGATCGGGGAAGAGATTGCCGCCGACGGCATCGAGCGCATCCGACTCCGGCGGCGCCGGCAAAACGAACTCAGGCAATCCCGGCCAGCGCCCGGCATCGTTCATGAAGACCGTTGCCGGCGCATCGGTTTCGCGCCCGGCGCCGACATGCGATATGCGCGTCGATATCCCGGGCAAGTCGAATCCCGATTTCGCGCGCCGCGCCGCCAATCCCACAACCATCGGATCGATCGACAAACCGAGCGATGACAAAGCTTTGTCGGCCGCCGACGGAAACAGGAGTTTGACGGGGTTTGAAAAATCCGAGAAATTGTACGCCGAATTGACGTCCAAAAAAATGTACCCCTTGCCCGTGCGGATCATCGGCAAAATAAGCCCCATCGGGAGCGGTTCGCCGGTTTCGGGGTCGTCGGGCAGATTTCCGAACCGAAGAAAAGCTTTGTCGGCATCGGTGCGCAAATCGATTTGAAGCGGCAAATCGATGTCGATCGTTTCGCCGGCCCGGACTTCGATTTCTTTCATTCCGAGCGCCATGGGCTCAAACTTGAGTTCATAGGGATTTTGCGACGCCGGCATGATGTTTGACCCCGCGCCCGCAAGCGCAAATACGACGTAATGCCCCGGAACGAGTTTATCGAGACTGAACCGCGAGAGCGACGGATCGGATGCATTCGAGAGCACGAGATTGGGCGGGATGCCGAATAAATCCGCCGTCGCCGAGTCGCTGCTCGGCGGACGCAGTATCGACCCCGTATTCATCGAACTCAGCGGCATGTTGCGGATGGCTGCCTGAACGATGGCAATGTTGATCGTCCCGAAAACGTTCGTATTTTCCTTCGGAAGCGATGCCAGCCCCGTTTCGCCCCAAAAACCGCGCACCGTCCCCGTGACGGTTGCGCCGTCGGCCGCGGCGCGCGCTTGCGTGATGTCGCGCGATGCGACGGGAAACACGATGACGCGCGCATCGGCATGGGTCAGCGTGATATGGCGGGCATTTTTCGCGCCTGCGGTAACCGTGACTTCGCCTGTCAGACGCGAATC
>CAVGZQ010000143.1:0-8152 GCA_963633515.1 Bacteroidaceae bacterium | reverse complement strand
CGCGCGTTCCATGCTGTGCCAAGCCGAAATTTGCAAAGTGAATGCGCGCAATGTCTTAGACGAAGCGATCGATGTCTGCATCGAAATGCGCCGCCGATTCGGCGCCGCCGAAGCCTTGCCGGCGTTCCTCTCGGCATGCCGTCTGTGCATGGTTCACGGCCGTTTGGACGATCTCGAAACGAAATGCCGGCAAGGCTTTTTTGCCGATGGCCTCTCAAATGCCGTTCAGACCGCTTTAAACATGGCTTCGGATTTGCTCGAACGCTGTTTTCGCGGCAATAATGCCGCCGGATGCGCCGCTCTTGGGCTTGGAATGCTCAAAATTTATGCCGCGCGCAACGATCCCCAACCGTTCGGCGATCTTGCAAAACGGCTTTCGCCCTATATGCAGCCCCGGCATCGCGCCTATGACGCCATGGTTTTTGGGCGCGTTTGCGCGCGCTTCGGGCACGGCATCCGCGATGCGGGAACAACGGACGGCGGCGCGCGCGAAACGCTGATGCATAAAATTCATGATATTGCAGAAGTTAACGGATTTTATCTCCCGAACGGCGATTAGCATTTTATATTATTATAATTTATACATGCAAAACCGAAATATCGCCCTTTCGCACCCCGACGCCGCCAATCCGCCCGATTGCCGAGATCCCGAAACGCCGTCTTCCCCTCCCTCAGGCGCATGAAATCGCTCCGATTTTGCCCGGTTTATCGGGAATAATCGGGCATTTTTATCCATTTCATGCGCGGAAAAGGCGCGCGCTGCAAGCGTGTATTCGCGCATATGGGGACTTTTTCCGATTTGCGTTGACAAAATGGCGCGGCATCCGTAAAATTTCGCCCGCATTTTGCCGCCGCACGGTCGTCTGCGGCAGATAGTTCCCAATGGCGGTCAAGCCGATTTTAAAGGGGTAAGTGATGTATTTAACACCTGAACAGCTGAATCAAATCAAAGATTCGATTGAAAAACAGCGGCAAGAAATCCTCGATAAACTCAATCAGCGCTGCGAAGAAGGCTACGAACCCGAAGTCCGCGGCGACGAAGCCGATATCGCCAATTCCGAGGGCATTGCTTTGACGATGGAACGATTGCAGTCGCGCGACCGCCGTTTGCTCAAAAAACTCGACGAAGCCATGCGATGGGTCGATTCCGAAGACTTCGGATACTGCGAATCATGCGGCGAGGAAATCGGGTTTAAACGGCTGCTGGCAAGACCCGCCGCCAGACAATGCATCGATTGCAAACAAAATGAAGAACAGCGCGAACGCGGATATTACCATCCGCGCCCGCGAAAGCCGCCAAAGCCGTTGCATCACGACGACGATGACGACGAATAGAATAAAGACTGCCATGCAGTCCGGGTTGGTTTCGGGCAACTGCTTTTAAGCGGTTGCCTTTTTTTTTGAAGTGATACGAGGTCAGACATGATCAAAAAATTGGCTTTTATTGCCGCGCTCTCTGTGCTCTTTTCGGCGTGCGGCGATTCAGACGATAACTCCGAAAATAACGGCGGCAACGATGCTGCCGTATGCGGAAACGGAAAAATCGAAACCGGCGAAGAATGCGACGACGGAAACAACACCGACGGCGACGGATGCTCGAAAGATTGCAAAATCGAGAAAAATGACGCCGAAACCGGCGCTTATGTTGCCGATGTCAAGCCGAATCCCGGTCCCGAAACGAAATGCGATGACGGCAAACACGAAGCCGGCGAAGTATGCGACCCCTTCTATAACGGTCAATACTTCATCGATAACGTTTCGCGCAATTGCTACAAAGACGAAACGACCGGAAAATGCGTGCTCGAATCGGTCGAAGACAAAAACAATTGCGGAAACGGCATTTTGGACGACGACGAACAATGCGATGACGGCAACACGGGCGACGGCGACGGATGCTCGCGGTACTGCAAAAATGAAGCGGCTTCGGTTTGCAAAATGAAAAACGGCGTCGTCGCCAAAGTCCTCTTGGTCGTCGACGGCGACACGCTCAAAATTCAAGTCACCGACGACGGATCGGGGTGCACATCACCAAAAACCCTTACCGTGCGCATGCACGGCATCGACTCTCCCGAATGCGCAAAAGCAAACGTCACCTCCCCCATTTCCGATTACAAAGCCTATTCCTGCACAAAAGAAGGAGCAGAAACACTCGACGGCGTCAAAAGCCAAAAAGGCGGCTACGAAGCCGGCGAATTCGTCAAATCGCTCGTTTACTCCGAAGAAAACAACGGAACGGTTTTCGTCGAATGCGAAACGCGCGGCGCCGACGACCCGACATGCCTGATAGATTCGACGAATTACCGATATTTGGCATACATCAAGCTCAAGAAAGACGGGAAAGACGTCGATTTGGCCGAAGAAACGCTCAAAGCCGGCTATGCCATGGCATATACCGATTTTACGTCGCAACGCACCGAGACGTATTGCGCCGCCGAAGCGCAAGCCATCGAAAACAAAGCCGGCGTTTGGAGCTATGCCTCAACGGCGGCCGCCGTCATCACGCAGTACATGAACGACAAAGCCTCTTGGTTTAATGCCGCAACGCACTGCAAATAGACCGAAACCGCCGTTTGTCGGATCGCGCAGCCGAAAAAGCCGCGCGTATTGCCCGCCGAGGGCAATAGCGCGGCAGCGCAGCCGTATTGCCGCTTGCGGCAATAGGCGCGCAAGCCGCCCGTATTCGGCGCCCGCCGAATAGGGCGGCCGCCGGCCGATGCAATGGCCGGCGCTCCGAAAAAACATCATTTTTGCGCCGAGAATGTGCGCCCCGAGGCATGCCGGCTTCTGTTTTAAAGCGCGGCAATTCTTTAAATCCGCTTTTTTTTGCGCCGATTCCCGCGAAAATCCCCTCTGCGCGGCAGACATGATAAAAGCGCAGCCGCAAAGGTCGCATCGGGCGGCTTGATTTATCGTGAGGTCGCAGATGCGTCGCCTGTTTGCCGCATTGTTTGTTCTTGTCGCCGCCGCCGCCGGTTTGAGTTTCGGCGCATATCGGCAGTTTGAGCATTTTTCGCATGCGCCGCTCAGCCTCGGCGCCGCCGAGCGCATCGTGCAAATTCCGCCCGGGACTCACGCCCGGGGCGTCGTCGATATCTTGCGCAGCGAAGGCATCGTCGAAAACCGTTGGATGATGCTTTATATTTTGAAAAACAGCGGTTTGGCAGAAAAAATACAGCCCGGCGCCGCCGTCATCGTCCGAGGCATGACGCCGTCCGACTTGCCCGCGCTCTTTGCGCGCGTCGGGAAATATGCGCGCCTTACCGTGCAAATATTGCCCGGCATGAACATCTATGAAATCGCCGCCCGCATGCAAGAAAGCCGCATCGCCGACGAACTGCGGTTTGCCGAGGTTGCCGGCGACGGCGCGTTTGCCGCCCATTTGGGCATTCCCGCCGCTTCGCTCGAAGGTTATTTGGCCGCCGGCGCCTACACCTTCGAACCCGGCGCGCAGCCCCGCGACGTCATCGCGCAAATGCACCGACGATGGCGCGATCAGTGGCTGAAAATCGTCGATTCCGCCCGCGGCGCTTACGAAAACGCCGGAAAACGCGGGCTCAACGACCACGCCATCGTCACCTTGGCGAGCATCGTCGAAAAAGAAGCGGTGACAGACGAAGAACGCCCCGTCATTGCGCGCGTTTTCTTAAACCGGCTGAGAAAAAAGATGATGCTTCAATCCGATCCGACGTGCGTTTATCCGCCCAAATTCCCCGGCGAAAAACCGACGCCCGGGCGATGCAAAGATCCCGCCAACCGCTACTCGACCTATGTCATCGGCGGACTCCCGCCGGGACCCATCGCTGCGCCCTCGCAAGCTTCGATCCGCGCCGTGCTCAAGCCCTACGACGGTCCCGATGCCCAAAACCTGCTCTATTTCGTCGCGCGCGCCGACGGATCGCGACGGCACTACTTTTCGAAAACGTATGCCGAACATCAAAGAGCCGTCGATTACTTCCTGAAAAAGAAGAACATTTCTCCGCCCAAAGCCACGCCGCAGCCGTTATAACCCCGACGCTCTGCGCGCAAACGCACGGCGTCCGCCCCAAAACCGCCGATTGCTCCCCGAAAAAACCGAAAAAAAGAACATTTCTCCGCCCAAAACAGCGCCGCAGCCGCCGTTATGCCCCGACGCTCTGCGATGTTGACTTATTGCGCGCGATTAAAGTATCTTCGACAATCGGAGTTCGTACCGAATTCGCGAACGTCAACGAAAGGAGTCGCTATGAAGAGGTTGCCGTGGCTGTTTGCCGTCTGTGCGTTGATTGGGCTCAATGCTTGCGTCATCGATGCGTCCGAGAGCGGCGCAAACGCCGCCGTCGAAACGCAAACCGAAACGTTCATCGACCCCGACGCCACGAAAGAAACTGCCCTCGGACTTATTTTCGGCATGCCCCAAATCGACGACAGACTCGATTATCCCGGCGGCGATCGCGAAGATTGGCGCTACATCGTCGTCGCCGAACAAGGCGTGATGTCGGTCACGATTAACGTCGATCAGCCCCAAAAAATCGACGGCGGATGGAATATCATCGACGCCGAAGGACGAATTCTTCACCGCCAATCGTTCAGCAAAACCGAAGGTTATTACGAGTTTTCGAATTTCCCCGTAAAACGCGGCATCTACTATTTCCAAGTTTTCGCGACGGGCGGAAAATCCATCTATACCATCGCCACGAGCTTTACCCCGACGGTCGCCGCCGCCCCCCCGCCCGCCGTTCAAGACGATGACGGCGATGACGAGATCGAAGAACCCGTCAAAGAGAAAACCGACAAAACGAAGAAAAAACCCGTCAAAAAAGAGACGCCCGACGAACCCAAACCGCCAAAAAAAGAAAACCCCGCCGCTGCGTCGGGAAAAACCGTGACGGGCTTCATATCGCTTATTACGCCGAAATCCGACGGATCGGCCGAAGTCACCATCCGGAATGCCGGCAAAAACAAAGGCGTCGAAACGGGCGCCGTCGGAAAAATCCTCGGCACAAGCATTAAAATCGAAACGACGCAATGTTTTGCGACGTCGTGCAAAGCCCTCGTCCCGGCAAGCGCCAATCCAAAAGGACTCAAACAGGGCGCCGACGTCGAGTTTTCTCTCTGATCCGAGATCCGGCCCGCGCGGGCATCGGATCGCTTGGGTGTGGGGGGCTGCAATCCCCCGAGCCGATTGCAACATTTCCCCATGCCGGAGGTGTTGTCAATGGCTCACGATTTCAGAAAAAGAAGAATTGAACTGCAACGGGCGCTTCCCGGCTGCGATATCTTGATTTTGTCCGCAACGCAAGTGCCGAGAAATTACGCCGCAAACACGTATCCTTTCCATCAGGATGCGACGTTCCGTTATTATACGGGGCTCTGCATCCCCGATGCGGCATTGCTCCTCTCGGCCGACGGCCGCGAAACGCTCTTCGTGACGCCGCCCGCACCCGACGATTACATTTGGACGGGCGCCGTCGATGCGCCCGATGTTTTGGCCGAAAAGGCCGGCATCGGACAGACCGACAATTACAGCAGCCTGCCCCGGCGCATCGGCGCGCAAACCGCTTGGATTGCCCCCTACGACGCAACCCTCGCGGCGCGGCTTGCCTCGTGGCTCGATTGCGCGCCGGCCGATCTCCCCGCCCGAAGCTGCGCCGATTTGTGCCGCGCCGTCGCCGAACAGCGGCTTGTCAAATCCGACGAAGAAGCCGCCGAGCTCGACGAAGCCATCGGACTGACAAAACAAATGCTCGCGGCGGCGCAAGACGAAATCATCGCCGGACGCCGCGAATCCGACGTTTTGGCCGCCCTTTTGCGCCCTGCCGTCGCCCGCGAGCGCGCCCAATCGTTCTCACCCATCGTCACGACGCACGGAGAAACGCTCCACAGCACGTCATACCGACACGAACTCAAACCCCGCGACGTTTTGCTCATCGACTGCGGCGCAGAATCCGAAAATGGCTATTGCGCCGATATCACCCGATCTTTCTCCGTCGGCGCGTGGGATCCCGCCAAACGCGAAATCTACGATGCCGTGCTCGCGATGCAAACCGCCGGCATCGCCAAGGCTGCGCAAAAAGACGCTTCGCAATACGACGTCCATATGGCCGCCTGCCGCGAGCTGACTTTGGCTCTGCAGCAAATCGGTCTCATGAAAGGCGACGTCGGCGAATCCCTGAGCGTCGGCGCGCACGCCCTCTTCATGCCGCACGGCATCGGGCATGCCCTCGGTCTCGACGCCCACGATATGGAAAACTTCGGCGACGCCGTCGGATACGAAAACGGCACCAAACGCTCTGAACAATTCGGTCTCAACGCTCTGCGCTTTGCCCGAAAACTCCGCCCCGGATACGTCGTCACCGTCGAACCCGGATGCTACTTCATCCCCGCGCTCATCGATCGATGGCGCGCAAACCGATTGCACGAATCGTTCATTTGCTACGATAAACTCGAACTGTTTCGCGACATGCGCGGCATCCGCATCGAAGACGATATCCTCATCACGCCGACGGGCTGCCGCGTTCTCGGTCCAGGCATCGCCAAATAAACGTCTGCGACGCGCAAATCCCGATCCGATCGGCGCGTTTCGGGACTTGCGGGAATCAAACCGCCTTCGCGCCGACGATCAAGCCCGATTTCAAACGAATTCAAACAGTTTCAAACGAACTCAAACGAACTCAAACGAACTCAAACGAACTCAAACGAATTCAAACGAACTCAAACGAATTCAAACGAACTCAAACGAACTCAAACGAATTCAAACGCATAATCGGCAACCCGAAACCGCCGCCGTTCGTCCCAACGCTTTGCCCCGGCAATCCCGTGTTTTTCGCAGGCTTTTGCGGTCGATATCGCATTTTGTTCGGCGCAATCAAAATCGGCACAAGATTTGCTTGTTCGCCTCCAGGCGGCTGAGCGCAGGAGCATGCTGCGCCCCATCCCCCCCGCATGCCTTCGGCCGTCTTCGGCGTCCGGGGTGCAAAGACCTCATGCATCGTCTCGATGCGGTCTCGGTCATTTTCTTTCGCAGACGTTTTCTTTCGCAGACCGATCTCCGTCGGCGCTGCATTAAATAAGGGAGTTTAAATATGAAGCGTTTTATCGGTTTTGCCGGACTCTTTGGCTTTTTGATGACGCTGTCAACATTCGCTTTTGCCTACGATAAAGGCGATCGCGTGCTCGCGCTTTGGGAAGACGCCTACTGGTATCCCGGCACCGTCACCGCCGTCAACGGAAACGTCCTCACCATCGAATTCGACGACGGCGACAAAGCAACTGTCGACTCCGAACGCGTCAGCAAACTCGATTGGCAAGCCGGCGACATCGTCGAATGCCGCTGGCCCTACAACAACAAAAATTACCCCGGACGCTTCACAAAAGTGAACGGCGAAAACGTCCGCATCGTCTTCGACGACGGCGACAAAGCCGAACTCACCGTCCGCGTCTGCCGCCAAAGCCGCGCAAGCCGACTCGCCGGCCGATGACCCATGTGCTGCGAAATCTCCCCGCGCGCTGACGCTGCGCGCGATGCGGCAAACACCCGATTGGAAGAAATCTCCGCCGCGCTCCGCTGCAACCCTGCCGCCGTCTCCCCCGACTCGGCGCGCGCATGGGCCGACTGTCTCGCCGATATGGCTTCGCTCACTTGGTACGCATGCCGTTGCAGCCGCGTCAATCCGACCCTAAAAATCGCCGACGCCGTCTGCCCCGATTGCGGCGCGCTGCGCAAACTCCCGCTGCGGCTCGCTTGCGCGCCGTGGTCGCTCTATGTCGCTTGTCTGCCGCGCGTCTTCCCCGATTGGTTTTCGCGGCTCGCACGCGCGCTGAACGCCAAAAACATGCTCAAATCCGCCGACGCCGGACGTTTGGTTTGCATCGACGGTTTAATCGCCGACGCCGACGCAACCGTCAAAAACATCCCCTGGATCGCGCTGCCCATGCCGTATATGCATGAATTAGACGCACTCGGCGAATAAAATTTCACGCAACGGCGCAAAGTTTAATATAAAATTTCTTTTTTTTCGCCGCCTTTTTTGCCCTCTCGGGCAAAATACGGCGTCGGCTCCGCCTATCGCCGGGCTGCGCCCGCCCGATACGGCTCCGCTTTTTTTTCGCCGCCTTTTTTGCCCTTCGGGCAAAATACGGCGTCGGCTCCGCCTATCGCCGGGCTGCGCCCGCC
>CAVGZQ010000142.1:5124-8164 GCA_963633515.1 Bacteroidaceae bacterium | reverse complement strand
CGAGATTTACCCGGGAGCGTTGGGCTAGGCCGCATCGCTGGGCGATGTCCTGTCGAAAGCCGCCCAAGCTCAAGCCGCCGCCGCAGCCCCCGCCGACAGCGCCGCATACGATTGGACGCCCGCCAAAATCCGACACAAAAATTGGATCATGAACCGATACCGCCCCGACGGCGGCGTTCCGGCCGATCCGATTTTTTTTCGCGGCGGCGCCCTGACCGATGCCGGAACTGCGCTCGTTCAAGCGATAAAAAACGCCGATATTCACGCGCTTTCGCCCGACGATTACCCGATTGCCGATATCGAAGCGAAGCTTCTGCGCGCCGAAAAAATGCGCAAAACTTTGCAGTCGCCGCGCCGCTTTGAACCGGCGCCCGAAGAATTGGGCGCGTTCGCGGCTTGGTTTGAGCTGCATCGATCCGAGTCCGATGCGGCGCGATCGGGTATTTTGTGCGACAGCGCGAAAACCCCCGTCCCGAGAACGGCGGCGTTTTATGAACGGGAAATCGAGCGGTATGCAGAAAATTTGGCTCTCGCCGATGATATTGAAAAAGAACTCGCCGATACCTGGTTTACTTACGCAGAAAATTTAAAATTCGGCAATTTGACGAAATTTTCCGAAGAAGAGCTGAAAGCGTATGCGGCCGAAGATAATCCAAACGATATCCATCCCAAATATTTCGACGCGATTATCGCCAATCGCGTGACCGAGGCGACAAACGCTTTGACCGCGCCCGGCGCAGACGCCGCCGAAGTATTCCGAAGCCTCGTTCCGAACCACGAACAGTATGCCAAGCTCCAAACCGTCAGGCAGCGCTATCGCGAAATCGCCGCCGGCGGCGGATGGCCGACGGTTGCGCCCGATCGCATGTTTGCCGGCGGGCGCGCGCCGCTCGTCCGCGCGCTCCGGAAACGTCTCAATGCCGAGGGCTATGACGCCGGCGACTCCGACAGCGATTTGTTCGACGCACAATTGACCGCCGCCGTCCGCGATTATCAAAAATACCATCAACTCGCACAAACAGGCGAGCCCGACGACGTCTTTTGGCGAAGTCTCAACGTATCGGCCGCGCAGCGGCTCGCCGAAATCGAAGCCAACATCCGCCGATGGCACCGATCGATCTTCGAACCGCGCGATGCCTACATCTACATCAATTTGCCCGCGTTTTCCGTCGAAGTTTGGCAAAATGGAAAACGCATCGCCGAACATCGGGCAGTTGTAGGAAATTCAACAAAAGTTTGCAATGCGCGCACATCAACATGGGAACTCATCAATGCAACGAAAATAATGCATGCAAAACTGAGTTATGTTGTATTTAATCCTTATTGGAATATCCCGCCGCGAATCGAAGTCGACGAGTACCAAAAGAAAATGGCCGAAGACCCGAAATGGCTCGAAAATTCCGATTTCGAATACTATGTCCCGCGCGGCGGCGGGCGCGTTTTGCGCCAAAAACCGGGCGAACGCAATGCCTTGGGCCGCGTCAAACTCATCTTCCCCAACCGATACAACATTTATCTGCACGATACGCCCAAACAGGAAATGTTCTCGTACGCCGTCCGCGCCTTCTCCCACGGCTGCATCCGCGTCGAACGCGCCATGGAGTTCGCCAAAACGATCCTCTCCATGGGCAATCAATGGGACGATGCGCAAATCGAACGATATTTCAAAGAAGCAGGCGAACACCCGGTCGATCTCAATGCGCCCGTCGACGTTTTCATCGATTATTATACGGTTGCCGTCGGCGATGACGGCCGCCCCTATTTTTTGGCCGACATCTATCGTTACATCCGCGACGAAATCACGCCGCCGACCGAGGCACAGCGCCGATGCGACCCGGCGACCGACAAAACGAGCAGTTTTCGGTCGGGCACGCAGAGCGATTCGGGACCGTGAGGCAATCGAAGCCGCTTTTTGGGGGCTTCGGCTATGCGGCGCAGCCGCATACGCCTTCGCGGCTCGGCTATGCGGCGCAGCCGCATACGCCTTCGCAGCGCCCTATTTCGGCTTCGCCTCAATACGGGCGCTTTTTTTTTGGGGGGGGGCGCGGCAACGGCAAGCCGCTGCCGCATCCGCCCCCGAACGCAAATGCTTCGAATCAAATTTTTAAAAAATCTGTTTTATTGAATAATATGCATGTTTGCGGAATTCTGTTGCATTGCCGGCAGTTTTTCCGATGCGCAAAAAACTGCAAAGGAGACAATATCCATGCGAAAACACCGAAATCTTCACGGCGGCAGCTGCATGAACCCCGATTGCGATTGCGATTGCGATTGTCATGATCACGATTGCGATTGTCATGATCACGATTGCGATTGCTGCGGGCGCGATCCGGCAAACGACCCCGATGCATGCACCCCGCCGCTCCGTTCGCCGGCTTTTGCGCGCCAAGATCCGAACAAAGGCGTATCGTTGGGCGCAGAACTCGAAAAAGACATCGCCGCGGCCATGACAAAGCGGTACGAACGGTTTATGCGCCCGACCGAATCGTTTCGCGTCGCGACGGAAGTGTGCCACCATTTCGGGCTCGTCAGTTCGGAATTGACGAGCGAAGACCGCCGAAGCCATGTTTGGATCGAAGTCAGCGTCGAATGCGAACCAAACAAAATCGAAAACCCGATGGATGCTTATCAAGAAGCGCTCGATGTCTTGGATCTCGTTTGGCTCGACTATTTTGACAGCGAACGGATATCGCACTATTTGCCGATTTGGCAAAGTTACGAATTCGGCAAAAAAAAGGTCAACGTCCGTTTGGAGCATTGCAATCCGGCCGCCGACGACGAAGCGACCGCCTTTTTGCTCGCGCACGGGTTTACCGAAGGCGGGCTCGAACCCGATCCCAATGATGAAGGCGAATCAGAATATAATTCGGACGACGAAGCAGATTAATGCATAAAATGCCGCACTCGGCGCAGCGTCGCGCCGCCGGATGCATCAATTCCGGGGGCGAACGCGGCGCGTTTGGGCGCGCCGATTGCGGACTGTTTAAACTGCGGCGCGCGCTGCGGTCAATCGACGCCGGGATTGCGCGCAATCCATGCC
>CAVGZQ010000142.1:494-5114 GCA_963633515.1 Bacteroidaceae bacterium | reverse complement strand
ATCCATGCCCGGGCGTCGTTTGCGTATTCGGATTCGGGGTATTTGTCGGCGAGCCGGGCGAGTATTTTTTTTGCCTGCACGGGATCTTTGAGTTTGAGGTAGCTGTGCGCGAGCAATATATGGGCTTTGGGGACGTTCGCCGCATCGGGGAAGGTTTTGATCAAATCGGTGAGCCGATTGACGGCGCCGGCATACGCTTTATTTTTGAAATTGTATTCGGCGACGTACAACTCGTGATTGGCGAGCCGGCGCCGCGTTTCGGCGTATTGTTCTTTGGCTTTGGGGGTGTTTTCGTCGTTCGGATACCGTTTGATAAACGCGGCAAGCGCGGTTTCGGCCTGCGATGTCGATTTTCTGTCGCGCTGCCACGGATCGGGCAGAATGAAAATATCGCTCGGCATGAGCTCGTAGTAGCAATTGGCCGCCTGATACGAAGCATAAGCGACTTCGCCATGCGCCGGATACGTGCGGATAAACGCCTGATAGCTCACGGCTGCCTGCGCATAGTCGCCGCTTTCGCGGTAAGCATCGGCAATGCGCAAATCGCACAGCGTCGCCCAGCGCGTCGCATAGGGGTATTTGAGCTTGATGGCGTGAAAAGCCTTGACGGAATCTTCGTAAGATCCGCTTTCGAGCGTTTTTACCGCCGCGCGGTAGTCGGCCTCGGCATCGCTCTTGGGTTCGCCTTCGAAGACGGTTTTGTGCGCAGTTCCGCACGACGCCGCAAAAAGCAGGAAAAACAAAGCCGACAAAAACCGCGAGAAATACGGGATTTTTTGCATGGGTATGACCGCTTGAGAAGAAGATGTCTTGCGCGACGGCGCATGCCGAAAAACGCTTGCCGTTTGCCGCCGGCGGCGGCAAAGCTTCGGCGCCGTTCTATACCCCAACTGCGCCCGATGCGCCACCAAACAAATCGCGGCAATTTGCCGCGCGCTAAAGCACAACGCCTTTGTCGTTGATGCGGTATTCTTTGGGGAGATTTTCAGACGCTTTTTCGATGCAATCGGCGTCGACGCGCCAGCCGTTGTCGCGGAAAGCGTTGGCAATGAGCGCGAGCGTGCGTTGGGACGTTTCGTCGGCAAGCCGCCGGCTGAGGGCGCGAATGCCCGCTTCGCGGCCGTGGGCGATGACCGTGTCGGCGGTGACAAAACGGATCGTTTCGTTGTCGTCGTGCAGATAAGGCAGCGCGGCATCGTCGATTTCGGGTTCGGAGAACGATTTGACCGTCAGCATGAGCTGCTCTTTGCGCTCCGTATCGCGCACATAGGACGGTCCGATGGTGTTAAGCAGTTCGGCAACGAACCGGGCGAGCTCTTCGCGCGAAACGAGGTCGGAAAGCGTCCGGAACGGCCAGCTGAAGTCTTTGTCGTTGTTGCGCAGGAATTGTTTGAGCGGTTCGATGCACGGATCGCCCAAATCGAGAAGCAATTGTTTTGTGTAAGCTTTTTCGTCGGCATCGACGGTGCCATTCTCGCAATGACACGTAAACCGTTCGATCAGGCGCTTGGGCGCCAGCTCGGGACCGAGATCGCGAAGCTGGCTCAGGGCATATTTGCGATCTTCGGTGTGACCGTACATATTCGTAATTCGGCGGCGCAATTTTTCGGCTTTTTCGGCAGGCGTCGGATGGAAAAATCGGCGGACGGCATCTAGGAAAGACATGGCAGTTATCTCCGAAACGGCGCTTTTGCCCGACGGGCAGAGCAACCGAAGAATAAGGTTTAAAATCGGATTTCGGACGCAAAACATGCGGCCGGGCAGAGCCGGCGGCGCCGGGCGGTTTGCCGGCGAAACGTCAGTTCTAAGCATATGCGCGCGAAAAGCCACTTAAAAAACGAAAAATCTTTTCGGCAATGCGTCAGATTCGGCAATGATGCCGCGAAAAAGCGAAGGCGCATTGCGCTTTGCGCAAAAGCCGGAGCGCAATGCGGGCGTATGGCTTTGCCATAGCCCGAAACGCGCCCGTATCGGCCGATATGCCGATAGGGCGCGGCGAAGGCGCATTGCGCTTTGCGCAAAAGCCGGAGCGCAATGCGGACGCGCGGATTCGCGCCGCAAAATGGTTGCAAATGCATGGTATTCGCACTTATTGCATAAGCGTTGCGCGATATTTTCGATTTTTGCCGAAAACGCATGAAACATGCCGATTTTTAACCGATTTGCGCATGATATTTTCGCGCGCCTTGCCTGCGGCGCAGTTCGGAAACGTATTGCTCCGAATGCGCGGGGCATGTAAAAGACGCATCGTTGTTTTTTCCGGCGCAGAGAAAGGAAATTGTCATGGCATTAAAGAGAATCGGTTTGATTTTGGCGTTGACGGCGTGCAGCGTTTCGGCGCCGAACATATCGGCGTCGGCGCAGCCGCCCGATGCGCGGCAGACGGCGACGGAGTACCCGCTTGCGCCTGCCGCGCCGAGCGGAATCGTTGCGGCGGCGGATGCGTCGTTGGGGTATGCTTATGCCGGCGCGACCGATCGCGGCGCTGTCCGTCCCAAAAATGAAGACAGCTTTTGGGTCGACGGCGCGCACGGCGTCTTTATCGTCGCCGACGGCATGGGCGGACATGAGGCAGGCGAGGTCGCTTCGTCGATTGCGGCGAAAACCGCGCGCGATTGGAGCAGTTTGCCCTGGATCGTCGCCGCGTCTCGCGTTTTGCCCGCGTCGCGGACGGTTTGGACGGTTGCGGCATACCATGCGGCCAATGCCGAGATTTATGCAAAATCGCGCCAAAACCCCGATAAACGCGGCATGGGAACGACAGCCGTCGCCGCAATCGTTTACGGCCGATCGGCCGATATCCTGAACGTAGGCGACTCGCGCGGCTATCTGTTCCGAGACGGGACGCTGACGCAAATTTCCAAAGACCAATCGCTTTTGCAGGCATACATCGACAAGGGCATGCTCAAAACCCCCGAAGAAATCCGCGACTTTCCTTATAAGAATATCATTACGCAGGCGATGGGCACGCAGGCGCAAATCGTCCCCGATGTTTTTTCGGTCGGCGTTCGGGGCGGCGACGCCATTTTGCTTTGCAGCGACGGCGTGACAAACGAATTGACCGATTCGGAATTGGCGCAAATCATCGCGCAATCCGGCGGCAATGCGCCAAAAGCCGCGCAAGACATGATCGCCGCGGCCAAGGCGCGCGGCGCGCGCGACAACGTCACGGCCGTCGTCGTGCTGTTTGCGCCGTGATTTTTGCAAAATGGCTCTTTTTGCGCCGATGCGGGCGACAAAATGAACATTGAAAGTTTGATTGATGCCCATTGTGTGCTATACCCCGCGGCAAGCGTCGGGGGGACGGCTCGCGGGAGAGACGATGATAGCTCAGTTTCGGACATTTCGATATTTTGCGGCATTAAGCCTGTTTGCGTTGTTTGGCGCGAATGCCTATGCGCAAGACGATGCCCCGCAGGAGAAGCTGTATAACTTCGACGACATGTTGATCGACGGCGCGTTTCGGGATCCGCAGGGCATGTTTGAGCGCGCGAGAGCCGAAGCAAGTTTTGAGGGCGTGTTGAAGATCGAACGCAATTTCATCGAAAAAACCGAAGAAAGCGCGCAAGAATCGGCAATGCGGCCGTAGATTTTTTGCCAATTGCAGATTGGACAGTAAATTTTGTAACTCGGAGACAGTGAATGAAAATCGTATGCAATGGTTGTGGCGGTCGGCTTTGGTTGTCGGACATGCAACTTTCCGGCGGTGGTTGCAACGTCGTTTGTCCGCATTGCTCGACGTCGCATTATGTCGATGCATCGATGATGGATCCGCAGGCTCAGGTGCCGCGATGGTATTATGCCGTCAACGATGAATCGGTCGGACCGCTTTCAACGCAAGATATAGAGTTCAATTTCCAAAATGGTCAGCTGACGCTCGATACGTATGTTTGGTGCGAAGGATTGTCGGATTGGATGGCGTTGGGCGCAGTCAGCGAGTTCGATTATCTCCGGATGCCGGTGACGGGCGCGCCCACGGGATCGGAAGAATCGACGCGGATTGCCGACGGCGTCATTCCGTCGTATGCGGCGGCCGGCGGCGGCGAAGAGACGGCGGCCATCGATTTGGAACAGCTCGGCCGCGACGGCGGCGGCTTTATCGACGTCAAAGCGCTTGCCGCCGGTTCGCCCGCGCCGCGTCGGCGCACCAGCACTGCCGCGCCGACAGGTTCGTCTTATGCCCCGATGAATACGGTCATGCCGCTGGGCACGAAGAAAAGCAACACGATCTATATCGTTTGCGGCGCCGTCATCGCCGTTCTCTTGGTCGCCGTCGTTTTGCTCTTGGTTTTGAGCGGCGGAAAAGACAAAGACAACCAAGGCATGCAACAGGCAAATGTCGGTTCCGAAGCCGTTTTGGCCGCCAATTCAAAAGATCTCATCGGCGCGCCCAAACACGACCCCAAAGCGCAAGAGGGCAACGGCATGGCTGCCGCCGCCGCCGGCGACAAAGCCGATAAACCCGACGAAGCCCAAAAGCCCGACGGCGCCGATGAAAAAGCCGACGGCGGCGAAAAAGCCGACAATGCCGACGATAAAGCCGACGAAACCGACAACGCCGATGCAAAAGCTGCCGATGATGCCGAAAAAGCCGAAGAAACGAAAGCCGCCGAGGCGAAA
>CAVGZQ010000142.1:0-484 GCA_963633515.1 Bacteroidaceae bacterium | reverse complement strand
AAACCAAAAAGGCCGAAACGAAAAAAGCCGAAACAAAGACGGCTGCGGCGGCGCCGGCGGCTGCCAAAAAAGCCGAAACAAAGACAACGGCGGCGGCTGCCAAAAAAACCGACACAAAGGCGGCAGCTGCCAAAAAAGCCGACACAAAAACCGATGCAAAAGCTGCCGGCGGCGACAAATTGACAAAAGACGAAGTCTTCGGCGTCATCCGCGCATCGTTTGCTCAAGTCCGCACATGCAGCCGCACGTCGGCAAAGAAAGGCAAGATGAACGTTCAATTCGTGATCAAGGCAAACGGACGCGTCAACGGCGCCAAAGTCACGAGCCCCGAATATCAGGGCACCCCGACGGCCGCATGCGTGCTCAAAGTCGTCAACGGCATGAAATTCCGCGAATCGGGCAGCGATACCCCGATTACATATCCGTTCCAAATTCAATAATTCTGCCGAAACAAACAAACAACAGCCGCCGCCGAGGCGGCTTT
>CAVGZQ010000141.1:3287-8232 GCA_963633515.1 Bacteroidaceae bacterium | reverse complement strand
GGTATTGATCCCAATCCCGCGCGCGGTTAAACTCCGACACCATCGACTCCAGCCGGCGCAAATCCGATTCTTCAGACATTCCGCTCTTTCGCCTCTTGATCTTTCTGCACCGTCGCCGAACGATCGTTCGGTTTCTCAAAAACGAGGATATATTCGACCTTTTTCATCCGCGTCGCGGGGTCAAACCGATCGACCGATGCCGACGTCACAAACGAAAGCCCCGCTTTTTGGGCTGCCGCCATCGTCGGTTTGGCGACGCGCAAAAGACGGCCGCCCTGCATCCCTTCGCCGACGACAACCGCCATTTTTCCGCCGCGCGTCAAAGCTTTGGCGCATGCGCCGACCCATTGATCCGTATCTTTGAGCCACTTTTCGTACGCTGCGCGCTGCTGCTTAAAGCTGCGCCGCGATCCTATCTCCGATGCATTCTGCATCTCCAAATCAAACCAAGCCTGACGAAGCTGCTGCAAAAGCAAATAATCATACGTCCCCGGATACGGCGGCGACGTTATGATCGTATCAACTTTGCCAAATCCCGGGCTCCGAGCATCCGCAAGCGATATCTTCGCCGCCTCCGTTCCGGGCGGAACTATCGCCTCCAATTGCGACAGCTGCGCGATGTATTCTTTCGACTTCTCCGAAAATGCCCGCAATACCGTACCATTCTTGCGCGGAATATATACGACTTTGTTCGACGTATCCGACGCCCGCAAACTGTACTTCACGACAAGGCTCGAAAATATCGCCTGAATTAACGGCTTTAACTCCGAATCCAAACTTCGGATCGCCGCAAACAAATGCGACAATTCGTCAAAACAATTCGGTTTATACCAGCTTTTGTACTTCAATATCGCCGCATGAAGATGAACAGGCTTCTTTTCGGCGCATGATTTCTTCGCCGTTTCGGCAATCGCGCGGCATTCTTTCCCGAGCTTTTCGATCTGATCCGACGACAAAAGCGCCGTGCGCGCCGTCGATACGAGCGTCGCTATCGGGTTCAGATCGGAACCGTATACCCGGCGTCCCGCGATCAGACCTTCAACCAAAAGCGTTCCCCCGCCGCAAAACGGATCGCCGAGCGATTCCCCCGGAAGCGCTTCGAGCAAAATGCGCGCTGCTTCCGGATGCAACCGCGCCGGATACGCATGAAACCCCTGCGTCGCCCGGCTGAATTCTCCGCTCGACCGAAGCGCCGTGATGCAACGCTTGCCAAGCGACATATCCCCCTCAATATGCGCATGACCCGCATTCACCTGACCGCTCATCCGCTTCTTGTTTTGACCCAAATTCACGCGCTTGGGCAAACCCGACAAATCCTTTATGTCGCCGCTCGATGCGCCGATATCATTCTTCCCCATCTCTTCTTCCTTTTCCGAGCGCATACCGCGCAACTTCGCACGCCAGCGGACCGTTAAACGTCGATATCCTCTGCGACGGACGCATATGCATATTCTTTTTCAGCAGTTCTGCCGACGATATGACCGTCAGCGTCGATTCGCCGAAACTTCGCAACTTCCGTCCGAATTGAAAATAAAACTCGTCCAAATCATACCCCGAAACCGAAATCCGCTCACCGTACGGCGGATTCGTCACAATGCATGCGCGCTCCGCCGCATAATCCAATACCGATCCTCTCTCAAATCGGATGCACCCGTCGAGACACGCCGTCTGCGCATTGTTCCGGGCCAACTCCGTCGCTTCCCCGTCGATATCGCGGGCGACGATTTCGCCGCAAAAGCTTTTTCGCCCCATACGCGCCGTTTCGCGCGCTTCTTGGCGCATCTGACGCCACGTTTGCTCAAAATCGCCGAAAAATGGAAGCTTTTCAAAACCAAACCGCCGCTGAATTCCAGGCGCCGTCTGCGTCGCTATCATCGCCGCTTCGATCGCTATCGTCCCCGACCCGCACATCGGATCGCAAAACAGCCCCTTCCCGTCCCATTGCGATGCCGCAATCATCGACGCGCCGAGCGTCTCTCGTATCGGCGCCGAAAGCCCGCGCCGGCGATAGCCGCGCATGCTCAGACCGTCCCCCTGCAACTCGATATAAAGACGCGCCCGGCTCTGCACAACCGTCAAACTCAGCGATATATCGGGATGAGCCGTATCGATCGAACTGCGACGCCCCCACTGCTCACGCATTCTGTCCGCAATGCCGTCCTTGACCTTGAGCGACAAAAATAACGCATTCTTGAATTTCGGATCGCTCGAATGCGCGTGAACGCAAAACGTCTTGTCGGGACTAAACCACGGATCCAAATCGATCCCCCGTCCCAATTCGTAAATCGAAGCATCGCTTGCCGCATAACAATCGCCCAGCAACGCTTCGACCTTGTTCGCAATGCGCGACCAAAGGCAAATCTTCATCGCTTCGCAAAATGTCGCCCGAAATTGTACGCCGCCGCCGCATTCCGACGCCGACCGAACCCCCAATGCGCAAAGCTCCGAACGCAAATAAGGCTCAAATCCCCGCGCGCACGTCGCATGAAACGAATGCTCTTTTTTTCTGTCCATATTCGCCAAATCAAACCGTTCGAAAAACCGACGCCGGCGCGCCGTCCGGCACTTCCGGTGCCGCGCCGATTCGTCTCCGGCGCCGCGCGCCCGGCACAAAAAAGCCCCCGAAATCATCGGGGGCTGCGACTCTTACACGATTGCGACGAAATCGTCCAAACTTTTGTGGGATCGCAAAAACTGTCAGATAAAGAACAGATAAATCACGAGAACCGCCACGATTATCAGCAGCAATACGATCAAAAATGCCCACAAAAATCCGTTCCCGTCACCGTCATCGTCAAGCGGCGCAACATATCCGGGCGTCCCGGGCATGCTGGGCAATCCCGATACCCCGACGCTCCCCGCAACCGGCGCAACCGCCTGCACAGACGCCAAACTCTGCCGATTCTGCGCAAACAGCTGCTGGTCGCCGCTCGCCGAACTCGCCGCGCTCGCCGCGCTCGCCGCTTCCTTCGCTCGCATCGCCGCCGCGAAATTCGCCAGATCGATGGCGCTCGTCTTGTCGCTGTCTTGCTCAACTACACCCTCGCCCGACGTCAGATAACGCCGGATATCGTCGGCAAACTCTTGCGCATTGTGCTGACGCATCGTCGGATCGGCATGAAGCGCCCGCGCTATAACCGTCCAAAGCTGATACGGAACATTGGCAGGCGGCACGATCTCTTCGTCGCGCTGCTGCGTGCGCATCGTCAAAAATGCAAGCAACGCCTTCGCAAATTCATTCTGCGACGCATTCGCGGGCGGGTTAAACACAAAAAGCTTATGACCCGCTATCATCTCGTAAAAAATCAAACCCAAGCTGTAGACGTCCGTCCAAGTGTCCGTCTTCGCAAGCGATTCGTCGTTGAGCGACGGATCGCTGAACTGCTCCGGCGCCATGTATTCGGGCGTGCCCGCCAATACGCCCTTGTCGAGATTCTCGGCAAAATCGCGCCCGCGCATGATATCTTCGCTTTCCAAAAGCTTAAACAAACCCTGCGCGTCTTTGATTAAACCCAAGTCCATCAGCTTCACTTGGTGGCTGCGCGTCAGCATGATGTTGTCGGGCTTTACGTCGCGATGCACGACGCCAAGCTGGTGCAAACCGCCGAACGCATCGCACAACTGCAAGATCAAATCGCAACTTTCCTGCACAGGCCACACGCGACGGCGCTTGAGCGCTTCCTTGAGCGTTATCCCGTCGACAAATTCCATAATCAGATACGGAAAGCCCTCGGGCGTCTCGCCGTCGTCAAAATAACGCACCAAATAATCGTTGGGCGGAATCTCGCGCAACACCTTCACTTCGCGGCTGAACCTCACCCGCGCGTCCTGCGCCAAATTATACTGTATCTTTACGGCACACCCCTGACCCGACGGCGACTTCGCATAGTACACATACGCAAATGCACCCGACCCGACAAATCTCTCGATCTTGTAACCGCCTTTGAGGACAACGCCGACATAATGATTTTTATCCAGAGCCATAAATGCAATTCACCATCGGTTCAAGCATAAGACGCACCATTGCGGCTATACACTCCCGCATTATCCCGCGATACGCCTTTTTTCGCAAGTTTTTAGACGTTTTCAATCTGTATTGGCGTTTTTGGGGGGCAGCGCTATTGCCCCGGATGGGGCAATACGCTCTGCCGGCGCGCTTTTGCCCCGCCGGGGCAATGCGCGCTTTGAGCCCGCTATCTTGTCCCCTGCGGGGCCTGCAATACGCGGGCCGGCGCGGCTATCTTGCCCCCTGCGGGGGCGCAATACGCCGCGCTTATGACTTTTGCGCACCGTTTTTGCATAACAAACCGATTGCGTTTCTCCGCGCCGGCTGCCCGTTTTCTCTCACGCCTGCGGCCCAATCCGGCAAAATCCCCGAAATTGCGCCGTCCTTCGGCAATAATCCTGTTCAAAATGCCGATTTCGCAACACGCGCTCGAAACTGTGCTATACGATCGATTCCATTCAGACTGTCCGCTCTTTCAATGGGAGTATTTTTGCCATGAAATATTTCGCGTTCGCTTTTGCCCTCATCTGCACGCTTGCTTGCGCCCAAGCTTGGGCGCAATTCGCTCCCGCTTCGGGGGCGGTCCGATATGAAGTCATCGACAGCCACCCCGTCTCCGAACCCGCACAATTCAAGCTCATCGCCAATGCGAAACTCAAAAATGTCAACGTTAAAATTTACAATTGCGGACAAAACGCCATCGCGCAGTTCTATCCCGAAATCCCGGCGGGCGGCGCCAAACTCATCCAATGGACTCAGCCCGAAGGCTCCTATGCCTGCCAAATCTCCCTGAGCGGAAAAGACGGCGTCGGAAACGATTGGAATCTCATCAAAACACACGCTTTCCAATCCGTCACCCCAATCGAACTCAACGTCAATTTGCGCGATCTCACCCCCGATATGCACGACGTCACGCTCAAAACGACAACGCCCATGACG
>CAVGZQ010000141.1:998-3277 GCA_963633515.1 Bacteroidaceae bacterium | reverse complement strand
AAATCGACGCCGTCGATCAAACCGTCGCGCGCGCCAAAACACACAAACTCTCTTGGACGCCGAACGGAAAAAAACCGGCCATGCTCGAAATCAAAGTTTGGGACGACAAAAACTCTTGGGCAACAAACACCATCTTTTACTTCCGGATTCCCCACACCGACATCGTCTTCGACACCGCCAAACACGATATCCGCCGCGATCAGGAACACCATCTGCGCGAATCGCTCGATAAAATTCTCGAAGTCATCCGAACTTATCAGCGCGTCGCCGTCGACCTCTACATCACCGGCTATACCGATACGGTCGGCAGCGCCGCCGCCAACGATAAACTCAGCCTCAGCCGCGCAAAAGCCATTGCTTCGTGGTTTCGCGCCAATGGTCTCGCCATCCCGACCTACTATCGCGGCGCAGGCGAACGCGCTTTGGCCGTCCCCACCCCCGACGAAACTCCCAACGAAAAAAATCGCCGCGCCGTCTATATCCTCTCCAACCGCCCGCCGATCGATTCCGAAGACTTGGGCGGCTTCACAAAACTCTGAACGCGAAAAATCGCCTCAATTCCCGCCGCAACCCGTCCTTTTCGCGCTTCGGGGCGCAAAAAAACTGTCCGCGCCCCGATAGCGCTTCGCTAAAACTTCGCCGTCGCCGATTTTCGCCAAGACAGCTAACTTTCCGCCGCCGTTTTGTCGCTTGCCGTCATAAAAATAATGGCGGCCATCGTCAGCACAAGCCCAATCACGATAAAACCGTTCATCGGCTCGCCCATCGCCAGCACCCCGACCATTATCGCCGTCACAGGCTCGCTTACCCCCAAAACCGAAGCCTTTGTCGGACCGATAAACCGCGTCGCGCACGCCAGCGCCGCCATCGAGACGATCGTCGGCACGACCGCAAGCCCCAAAAGATTCCACATCGCATCGGCCGGCGGAAGCGTTATCGCGCTGCCGAACAGCGCATGCGCAAAAAACACGCATGACCCGACCAAAAGCGAATAAAACGTCAATACCGTGTTGGGAACGCTTTTGACCGTCTTGCTCCGATTGACGATGACGATGAAAAACGCATACGACAGCGCCGAAAGCGCCGACAGAACATACCCAATCGCCTGATAATGCGCCGTCTCGTCGGTGTGACACAGGAAAACGACCCCCAAAAACGTCATCCCTATCGAAACCCACACTTGCCACGTCGGGAAAACCCGCAAAAACACCATGATCAAGGCAACGAGTATCGGATACAGAAAGACGAGCGTCGTCGCAATCCCCGACGGCACATAATGATAGGCCTGAAACAAAAGAAGGCTGCTCAGCGAAAAGAATACCCCCAAAAGCGCCAAAAAACCGAACTGCTTGAGCGACACGCGCAGCGATACCCTGCGGACGGCCAAAAATGCCCCCAAACACAAAACCGCAAACAAATAACGGTAAAATAAGACATTATCGACGCTCATATGATGCGTCGTCAAAAGCGGTATGCCAAAAAGCGGATTAAGCCCGTAAGACACCCCTGCCAATACGCCGGCAATGTACCCGGGCAATCGGGTCGATTTCGGCTGCAAATACGCCGAAGCTGCTGCAACGCTCATGAAAATGCCCCGCAAATATCGGAAAACCCCTTCCCGAATGACAAAAAAGCCAAGCACGCACGTGCTTGGCAAATCGGCGCGTCTCTAGTGAATTCCCGGCATAAAATCAAGCCGTTTCAATAGTCTTTTTCTCAGACTTGCCGTATAGAATGCCGCGCTTGCCGCCTTGCGGCAAACCGCGATCGCCGCCCTTCGGCGCATAAAAAAACATTTCCTGCATCCCGAATAATCATGAAATTAAAACAAAAAAACATATCTTTTGTCGCATTTTCTGCAATATCTTTCGCTTTTTTTGCTTTGACGGCAAATTCGGTTATGGCCGCCCCGAGCGCCGCTGTCATGATTACCGTCGCCGAAACAGACCCCGACGCGGGCAATGCCTGTTCGGGATGGTGGCCGTCCGACTTCGGCGCTTCTGCGCCTTGGATCGTTGCGTTCCAAGCGACCGGCGCCGATATCATCGAACCAAACGCCCTCGCCGATCCGCCGCGCCTCAGCCCGACCGTCTACGGGCAATGCCCCCTGTCGCGCGCCACGGCCAAAACGATGGCATCGCTCTTCGGCGCGCCGATCATCGTCAACGGAAGCGTCGCTTTCGCGTGTTCGCCCGACAAAACGCAAGTTGTCTGCGTCGCATCGAGCCAAATCGAAGTTGCTGACGCCAAATCGGCGTCGCCTGCCGGGAGCGGCATAT
>CAVGZQ010000141.1:0-988 GCA_963633515.1 Bacteroidaceae bacterium | reverse complement strand
GGCATATTCAGGGCGCGGGCCGAAACTGCCGCCGAGGCAAAAGATCAGCTTCGACGCCGCATCGCATTCGAAACCGTCCCGCAACTCATCATTGCCAAAAATGCCGGGCGGCAATCGCTGCCCGCAATCGTGCAAAATCCCGTCTTGCGCATCGCCGCGCTCCCCGATGCCGATGCAATCGTCGCCTTGCGAAAATGTCTCAAACAAACCGACGGCGTTGCCGACGTCGCCGAACGATTCGTCGCAAACGGCATGTTAGCCCTCGAAATCAACCCCGAAAACCCGCCGAAACAAGACGAATTTGCCCAAATCGTCCATCGCCTCATCGCCGGCGGATGCGGCGATTATCAAATCCAAGAAGCCGATGCCTCCGCGCAAGGCATCACAATCGAAATCACAAACTTCTGATTCCGTCAAACAGCCGAAGAAACCGAAAATGGCTAAAAACAAAAAGCAGAAGAAACAATCAATCTCGACGCTATTCTCTTTAAGTGAAGAGGCATCCTGCGGGCAGCGCGCAATTCCGGGCCGTTCTTCGAAAAACGCGACATGATGGTGACGCTTGTATTCCTGCGCTTTATCGGCAAAAAATACACTATGCGTACCCATGGCAAGACCGGGCACCGACGCGTCATAGCAGTCAAAAATGCCGGAGACGTGCGATTTGATACTTTTGGCTTTGATTTCCGCAATATCCGTAACGCATTTCGTGCAAGCTTTGTCGGCGTAAAAATGGCGTTGAATCCGATTGTCGGACTTCCGCGCGTTGCGTTCGGCTTTTGCAATGATGTTGGGTTTTCGCCGCTTCGCGTGCACTATCCCGATGCTGACCATGATCTTTTGACGCGAAAAAGGGTCATGCTTGTGCGAGAAACTCATTCTCTTCTCTCAAACTCTTGTTCTTTCTCTCCGGAGCCTTGTTCTCTTTCTCCGGAGCGATGTTCCGGTTGCGAAGCTCTTTCAGTTCGTCTTCCTTAGTCAGCGAATG
>CAVGZQ010000140.1:0-8305 GCA_963633515.1 Bacteroidaceae bacterium | reverse complement strand
CCGCATGCCCCGTCAATTGCAACCCCCGCGAGTTCATTCAATGCGCGAAATCCGGCGACCGCGCGGGCGCCGTCGCGGCCATCGCGCGCAACAATCCGCTCGGGCAAACATGCGGTCTCATCTGCCCCGATAAATTCTGCATGAAAGCATGCACGCGTCACGCCGTCGATTTTCCGATCAACATCCCGAAAGTCCAGGCGACCATACTGCAAAAATACCGCGACGATGCGCCGCCGCCCGCCGCCCCGCAACCGAAGCAAGCCTCCGTCGCCGTCGTCGGCGCGGGTCCCGCGGGCATTGCCGCCGCCGCCCTGCTGATGCGCCGAGGCATCGGCGTCGTCCTGTTCGAAGCGCGCGGAAAAATCGGCGGCGCGCTCAACATGATCCCGCGAGAACGGCTCCCGGGCGACGTCATCATGCGCGACTGGAACTTCATCTGCCGCGACGGTCATATCGATCTCCGCCTCAACGCCCCCGTCGCCGACATCGCCGCCCTCTGCCGGCAATACCGCGCCGTCATCGCCGCAACCGGCGAGCCCAACTGCATGGCGCTCGGCATTCCGGGCGAAAACCTTTCGCTTTCTTATATGGATTATCTCTCCGACCCCGAAAAATACAAAACCGACGGCGCCGTCGCCGTCATCGGCGGCGGGAATGTCGCTGCCGACTGTGCCCTCACGGCCGCACGCCTGGGCGCGTCGTCGGTCGAAATGTTCATTCGCCGCCGCGTCTGCGACATGCGCATCTCAACCCCCGAACATCACGCCATACTCGCGGCCGGCATTACGCCAAACGGCATGACGAGCCCCGAAAAAATCGAACAAAACGGCGATCTCCTCACGCTCTTCGTCCGAAAAAACATCTTCGTCGCCGGAAAGTGGCAAGCTTTGCCAAATTCAACCGTCGCGCTGCCCTATTTTTCACGCATCATCCGCGCCGTCGGAAGCCGCGCCGATGCCAAACCCGATCCCGCCCCCGAAAATCTCATCTACGCCGGCGACTGCAAAACCGGCGGATCGACCATCGTCGAAGCCATCGCCTCGGGACGCGCCGCAGCGCTCAAATACATCGAAGAAATGCTATAATTTCGAAATATTTCACAAATAACTTGAAACACATTCGAATTTTATAAGTCTTTTTTTGTCCGTCCGCGCCTGCCCTGCGGGCAGACGCGCCGCGGCGGCAGGCTGCCCGAGCTTTGCGCAATGCGCCGAAGCCCGCATCCTGCCCGACGTCCGTTCGCCCGGCAAAACCGAAAACCGGAATAATTTGACCGCATCTTTGTTAACGATTGCGGCAAAATGCGCAATGCGGCATTTTTTGCCATGCGCAAATGCGCATTTTCGGAACAATTCATGCGCGGCAGCGCAAAGAGGCGCAAATATGAACGAAACGGCAAGAGAAGCGACGCAGGCGTGGTATGACCGCGCCGTTTTTTATCACATCTATCCGCTGGGAATGTTGGGCGGCGGGCATAAATTGCCCGAATTATGCGATATTTTGCCGCATTTGCGCGGCTTGGGCGTCAACGCGATTTACATCGGACCGCTTTTTATGTCGTCGGAACACGGCTACGACACGACCGATTATTTTCACGTCGACGCGCGCTTGGGCAGCGACGAAGATTTTGCGCATTTCTCGGCGCAGTGCCATGCAAACGCCATCCGCATCATCGCCGACGGCGTTTTCAATCACGTCGGGCGCGATTTTTGGGGGTTCCGGGAAGCCCTGCGAGAAGGCGAAAAATCGGTTGCGCGCCGGTGGTTCGTCGGGCTCGAAAACGACCCGAACGCGCCCAACGGCGTCCGTTACGAAACTTGGGAAGGACACGAGAACCTCGTCAAACTCGACTTGGCCAATCCCGATACGCGCAATCACCTGTTCGCCGCCGTCGATTCGTGGATCGATCGCTTCGATATCGACGGACTGCGGCTCGATGCCGCCGACTGTCTCACGCCCGATTTTATACGCGCCCTGCGCGAACATGCCGACCGGAGAAAACCCGAGTTTTATCTCATGGGCGAAGTCATACACGGCGATTACCGCGCTTGGGCAAACGCCGAAATGTGCGACGGAACGACGAATTACGAAGCATACAAAGGCATTTGGTCGTCGCACAACGCAACGAATTTCTTCGAAATCGCCTATTCGCTCAACCGGGAATTCGGACCGCAGGGCATTTATCGCGGCTTGTCGATGTACAGCTTTGCCGAAAACCACGACGTCGAACGGCTCGCTTCGAAACTCACCGATACGTGCGATTTGTTCACGTGCTATGCCTTAATGTTTTTCATGCCCGGCATTCCGTCGATCTATTACGGCGGCGAGTGGGCAATGCTCGGCAAAAAAGGCAAGGGGTATGATGCCGACTTGGCCATCCGTCCCGCGATTGCCCCGGCGCGCCTTGCAAACGGCGATGTCGCCGCAACAGCCCCGCAAAAAGACGATTTATGCCGCGCCATCGCGCGTTTTGCCGCCGTTCGCCGCCAATCGCCCGACATCATGTTCGGCAGTTACGGGCAAATCGAAGTCTCGGCTTCGCACTTGGTCTTTCGCCGGGGCGCCGATACGATTTGCGCCGTATCCAAAGGCGACGGTCCGAAACACGTCGATATCGCCGTCGCCCCGGGGCGCTATATCGATGCGCTCAACGATCGGCATGCGTATGATGCGCCCGATGGGCGCTTAAAATTCGATATTCCGTCGCATTGGGCAAATGTCCTTCAAAAGATTTAACCCACAAACGCATAAACCGCACAAACGATGCATGCATCGGCATGCGCGCCGATATCGCCGCCGCCGATGCTTTGCCAAACGGCCGATGATGCGAAACGAACCGAATGCTGAGATTATCTGCGTCGATTGTTCAAAACCCGGCATTCGCCGGCATTGAGCAAACGTTCTTCAAATGATTCCGCCCGGAAAAACGCAAATCGCATCAACGGCGCGCCGATCCGCGCGCCGATGCAGCCAAACGGCCGACATGCGCACAATGCCCCCGACAAACGCTTAAAATTCGATACTCGGCAAAATTGAACAAATATTCTTCGCGCGATCTGCATAATAAACGCACAAATTGCATCAGCAACGCGCCGGCGCCAAGCGGTGATCCGAGGCAAATCAAAAAGCAAAAAAAATCCCCGAGCGTTTGGGATCGGGGATTTGCATCTCGGTTGTCCGAGCGTATTTACTTGAGTTTAAAGACCGTTTCGACCGTCCCGAAGCGGATCAAATCGCCGTCTTTGAGGAACTTGCGCTCAGTCTTTTCGTTGTTGATGTAGAGCCCGTTCGAAGACCCGAAATCGCGGATTTCGTACCGTTTGCCTTCGTCGGTTTTAATCGCGGCATGTTTTCGGGAGACCGATTTGTCGGCAAGATAAATATCGTTCTCGGGGTACGACCCGATCGTCGTCATGTCTTTCTTGATAAAGAACGTCGTATCGGCCATCGGACCTTTGGTGATTTGTATCTTGCCGCGATCGGGCATCTGATAATACGGGCAATCGGGCAATCCGCCCGAGAGGCAAAACTCGCCTTTGAATCCGAAAAGCTGTTGCGGAATAGGTTTTCCGCACGTCGCGCACACGACTTCTTGCGGTCCTTCGTCGATGTAATCTTCTTCGTCTTGATTGCGGCGCCGGATGACGATAAACGCGCCGACACCAATCCCGGCAAACGCCAAAAGCCCGAGCGTTACCCACAGCCACGTCCGGTTCTTCTTCAAATTCGGCCACGTCACTTTGACGGCGCTCTTGTCGCCCGATCCGCCGTCGGTCTTCACGACGAGCTGAAGATTGTATTTGCCCGCATCGAGATAATTGTCGCCCGTCATGTTGAGCGTGACGTCGTAGATATATTGTTTGAAAATGTAATCATAAACGTCGCGCTGAAGCGCCTGCTGGAACATCGAAAGATTTTCGGCGCGGAAGAAGGCGCCGCCGGCATTCGTGGCGATGCGTTTGATCAAATCGACGTTGCCCATCGCGGCCGCGCCGTCGGGGCTGTAACCGACGACAATCGGTTTGATATCATTTTTTTTCAGCGCATCGACGAAATTCCCGATATACCGCATCGCCTGCTCGCGATCGCCCACGACCGCGCCCTCGGCATCGCTGATGATGACGACGTATTTTTGCGCGACATTTTGCAAATTCGACAACACGTTCACGGCGACGTGAAACGATGTAAACAAGTTGGGCTCCAAAACATCCGTCGTCTGAAGTTCGCCGATTTGGCGGCTCAGCGACCCCTCCGACGCGCGCGACCACCCAAGCGGCGTCGCGTTCGAATCGTACGGTATCGCGTTCACCATATCGATCTTGCGGTTGATATTCTGAACAAGCGTCGTCAGCGTCGAACGAATCGCAAAACTCTCTTCGGCATAGTTTTTGGCCACCGGAAATACGAACAAAATGCCTACGCCGCGATCGCCGTCCGTAAAACTGCGCACTTCGGCGCGAACGGTTTCGGGCGTCTTTCCGTCGATGTTGACCGAACAGTTGTCGGCGTTTATGCCCGTTATCGCCATGTTATTTTCGCCTTGGCGATAGTCAAAATAAACCGACACGCGCGCCTCTTCGGCCGGTGTCCCTTCTTGGGGCGTTTCGACGTCGACGATCGTCAGATTGTTGGCCAATGCCCACGACGGAAAAACCGACAGCGCGATCAAAAGTAAGAATTTTCCCAATATCATGGGAGTCTTGTGCATTTTCGCCCTCCGCTGCAATTCGAATATGAGAATGACTGCATGCGCGCAGCCCAAAACGGCTCAAAACCTGCGACAACTACCACACCTGCGCCGCCGGCTCAATCTTTTAGGGCAGGCGGCTTCGTTTCGGCGTCTGTCCCGGGCAACGCATTCTTGAGTTTTGCTGCCTTCGCGACATAAATCGATATCGCGTAAAGCCCGCACATCGGAATCCCGAGCGCGCACTGCGTTATGACATCGGGCGGCGTCAAAATCGCCGCAACAATGAATATGATGATAACCGCAACGCGCCAATGACGCTTGAGCGCCGCATCGTCCGTCACCCCAAGGCGCGTCAGAAAATAAGCGAACACGGGCATTTCAAACACAAGACCGAACGCAAGCGTCAGACGTATCGCCATATCGTAATACGATGACATCGATATTTGCGCCGACGCGCTGAAATCTTCCGTCATCCCGGCGGCGATCAACGCTTGCATTCCGATCGGCAAAACGCCCCAATAACAAAATATTGCGCCGGCAATGAATATCGCCGTCGAACTCAGCACAAGCGGCACAATGGCGCGTTTCTCGCGGTTGTAAAGCGCCGGCGCGATAAAACGCCAAATCTGAAAAAAAGTCCACGGCAGCGTCAAGATAATGCCCATCAGGATGCTCAGCTTCAGATAGACAAAAAATGGCTCGGCCGGACTGATGAAAATGAGCTGCCGCGACGATTCGGGCAACGCCCCGTAAAGCGGTTGCGCCAAAAAATCGTACACTTGCGGCGCAAACGAAAAACTCGCAAGCGTGGCCGCAAAAACCGCCAAAACGATTTTGATTATCCGCGAACGCAATTCGGCAAAATGCGCCATAAAGGACATTTCCGAATCATTTTCGGCTATGTTTCCGCCCGTATTTTCAGCACTGCCGTCTTGAGACATAAAATCGCCCGAAAAGAAAGCCCGAGAAACGTCGGGACGCGCGCAGGCGCCCGGCGCCTAAGTCTTGTCACTTTCCGAAAAATCGCCTTGCGTTTCAACCGTTTTTGCCCCCGAAAGCGCCCCCATCGGGCGCAATGCCCGGGCAATGCCCGCCGCGCGCGCATTCGCTCCGTGTTCCGCGCCGCGCGCCGAAGATAATGCAACGCATTTTCGGAAGACCTTGCGCAATTCCGATTCGGGCAACGATTGCGGCGGCGGCAAACGGCGTATTCTGCACAGCGCCCGGCCGATATCCGGCGCGCTGACTGCCGCCGCGCGCGCATTCGACGGATTATCCGCAGCACGCGCCGAAGACAATGCGACGCTCTTGCGGAAAACCTTGCGCGATTCCGATTCCGGCAACAATTGCGGCGACGGCAGCGCAACGCTGCGGCGCGCGTCCGAATGCGCGCCTTCCCCCGGCGGCGGCTGAACATCGCTTCGCGCAAGCATCGACGCCAACGGTTTCGAAAAAAACGGCGACGGCTGCGGTTGCTGAGTTCCGGCGCCGTTTCGATCCGCATGCAACGTCTCAATTTCGGGCGGCGCCGCCCCCCGTTCGGTCTCCGTTTTCGCTTCCGCGCCCGGCGCCGGCGCCGGCGCGCATGCCGCATCGTTTGCATCCGCGCCGGTTCCCCCCCCAAACTCTCCCTTAAGCGACAAAACCGCCGCTTTGGCCTGACGGATTTCCGTTTGAAGCTGCGACAAATCGCGCGCCGCCGCGCAGACTTCCTCGTCTTGCGTCACCGCCTCCCCGAGCGTCGCCGCCGCGCTGCGCGCCTTCGCGCTCCATTTTCCGAGCGTCCGCGCAACACGCGGCATATGTTCCGGTCCCAATATCAGAGCCGCAAGCAAAAAGACAAAGATGATTTCAGGTAAACCGAGCCCAAACATTTTACGGATTTCGCATGATATCGTTGCAATAACACGCCGATGCAAAGCAGAATTCGATTGCGGCATCGGCCGAAGATGAATGAAGTTTCGACGCAGGCAAATTTAATTCAGCATCGTCGCGGGTTTATAGATTATTCGCGCACCCGTTGCCGATTTCGCCGAATTTTGCCCCTCCCCGCAAACGATGCAAGCCAAAAGATTTCGCTCAAACAAAGACCGAACACTTTCCGGGCGTCGCTGCCGTCGTTGCGACAAAGCCACGCCGATTCGAATTTAATTCAGCATCACAAAGGCTTCTTTGATTATTCGCGCAAAAGCCCAAAACTCCGTCGAATTTTTCTCAGCTGCCGCCAAAACCGTCAAAACGCCCCCCCCCCCGGCTTGTCTGCGCCAACGCTTCCGAAGTTCGCGCGCTTTCACGCCGTGCGCCATGCGCCTCTGTTCCGGCGCGCGGCGCATCATGCCGCTTATTCGTAACGCAATCCCTCGACCGGCGACATTTGCGTCGCCCACCACGACGGATAAAGCGTTGCCAAAAAACTGATAAACAACGTCGCAAAACCGACGGCCGCAAAAACCGATCCTTCGATCTTAACCGGCAACGATCGGATCAAATACACCGTCGAATCAAGCTCAAAGTCGTAAAGCGTCAGCAATTCGCACACACCCAATCCGCCCAAAAGCCCCAATGCCGTCCCGACGCCGCCGATAAACATCCCCTGATAGATAAACATGCGCATGATCATGCCGTCGCTTGCGCCAAGCGATTTCATTATCGAAATATCGCGCTGCTTGTCCAAAACCATCATTATCAGCGTTCCGACGATATTAAAACTCGCCACGATGACGATAAAAAGCATGATGACCGACAGCGTCACCTTCTGAAGATGCAAACTCTGAAACAAATTGTGATTCAAATCCTGCCAATCGATGACTTTATACCGATCGATCCCCGGATTGTCGTTGAGCGCAGGCGTCAGCGAATCGCGCAATTTTCCCGTTTCGTTGATGTTTTTGACCCGAACTTCGACCCCCGTCACGACATCGTCCAAGTTAAAAAACTCTTGCAATGCCTTGTAATCGCACAAAAGAAGGCGATTGTCGTAATCGTAAAACCCCGAGTCGTAAAGCGCGATAATCCGGAATCGCTTTTGCGTCGGTTCCATTTGGCTCGGTCCGTAGCGATGCTCCCCAACAATTCCGCGGCGCGGCGAAATGACGCGGACTTCGTCGCCGATGTTCGCCTTCAGCTTTTCGGCCAAAACGCGCCCGATAATCACCGGCGGCACTTCGCCGTCGCGCGCCGCGACATAATGCAAATCATCCAAAATCTCCGCGCGCCGCGCATCGTCTTCGGCGATGATGTACTTTGCCAAATCGCTCACGCCCATCATCGTCTCGGGCTCAACGCCCTTAATCAGAATGCCCGACACCTTCGAACCGATGGCGATCATCATTTCGTGAAAAATAAACGGCGCCGTCTCCAATACGTCGGACGAATGCGACGATATCTTTTCCTGAACTTCGCGATACTCCCGAAAATCGTCCTGTTTGTACGTCATCACGAGAATATGGCTGTTCACGCCCAATACTTTGTCGCGGAATTCGTCTTCAAATCCCCCGGCTACCGAAACGACCGACACGAGCGCCATCACGCCGAGGCAAACGCCGCATATCGATATTATCGATATTATCGATAAACTGATCCGCGACCGATTGAGCAAGTAACGAAGACCGGCGA
>CAVGZQ010000139.1:4342-8363 GCA_963633515.1 Bacteroidaceae bacterium | reverse complement strand
GCTGCGGGAGGGCGAGCCGTTCGATCCACGGCATGGCGACGGTTCCTTTGTCTTCGGTTCCGTTGAGCGTTATGACGGTTTTTGCATGCGCAATGCGATCGGCATCGGCATAAACCTCGCGCATGAAGAGCGGAACCAGAGCCGTGAGAAGACCTTCGCAGTGAATGACGTCGTAGCTGATGGGGGCGTTGAGAATCCATTGGCATACGCCTTGGGCAAACACGGCGGTTGCAATAATGCCGGCATCATCGCTCAGTCCGGGCGCCGTTTTGAGTTCGGGGGCGTCGAGATAGAACGTTCGGATGCGCGCTTCGGTGCGTCCTTCGAACACATCGATATCGCGCGCGGCGCCGTCGATTCGAGCTTGGCAACGGACAATGCGGCGCGCCAATTGGGCAACGCCTTCGTCGATATTTTCGGTGCGCGGCACGATGAGATCGATTTGCATATCTTGGCTTGCATCGGCCAAAGCCTTAGTCAATTCGGCAGCTATGCTATTTTTGGAATTTAATGCAGTTGCAACGTATAAAACTCGAATCATGTTTGTCATACCACGTCTAAAGATTGCGCGCCAAAACTGCGTGAAACGCTCGGCAGGCTGCGCGCGCCATCGTGCTGAAATAAAACGGCGTTGCCGCACCGGCAACCAAACCGCACCCTATACGCTTGAATGCGTTGCGTTGTCAAGGGAGCCCGATCCGGGCGCATGCGGCAAGCATTGCCGAAAAAAAAAAATGAAGCCGGCCGGAACGCGGGCGGGCGGCGCGCTTCATCGGGAACATCACCAATCGATCGGGTCGACGGTTTCGTTTCGGGCTGCGCGATAAGCTTTTATGCCCGAGTTCATCGTCGCCTGATCGACCGATCTCAGCCGGTAGATATCGTTGTTTGATACCCATGCCGTGACGCCGTCGGCCCGTTTGATGTAAGACCATTTTTCGTTTTGCGAGAGAACGGCAACGATTTGACCTTCGGCAAATCCCTGTTCGCCGACGCGCTTGGGATTGGGCGATATGTCGGCGCTCAGCGATGCGGTGTCGAGCAAAATGGCATATCTGAAATTTTTCGCCGTTCGGTGTTCGGTGATGATGACGGCGAAGACGACGAGCAGAATTATCCAGAGCGGAATAATCGTCAAAATGACTTTTTTCGGATTTTGTTTGGTGATGAATTGCGCCGCATACCCCATGCCCAAGAAGGCGAAAAGGGCAGCCCAAATAACCAAGACGATGGCATAGATTTGCGGTTGCGAAAAATGGCTGACGCGTTGCCATGTTTGGAAATTGTCGGCTTGCCCGCGGACAAAAACGGCATCGGGGTTGTTTTGAGAAATGCCGTATTCGACGAGACTCCGCAATGCGGCGAGTTTGTTGCGGTTTTCTTTGCTTGGGGCAATGATTTCGATTTGCTGAAGATAGGCGATGGCATACCCCAATTTTCCGGCTTTAAGCGCCGCAAGCATTTGGTTATGCAGCAAATCGATTTGCAACGCATCGTAGCCTGCATTGCGCATTTGCGTCTCATACTCGCGGTAGATGCCAAGCACGTTGTCGTATTGACGTTTTTCAAAGCTTTCTTTTGCGAAATGTTCGAGGTCGTGCAAATACGCCGTCGCATGGGCAGGAGAAGCCGTTTTGGACGGCTGCAAGACAAAGGGCTCTGTCGGGACGGCCGTTTTCTGTCCGTTTTCGGACAAACCGACTCGGTCGGCGTTTTGCGCGGCGTTGCCGGTTTCGTCTTCGGCGGAGATATGCGTCATGCGCATGCGTCTTGTTTCAGATTGCCGATTTTGCTTGATATTTTGCGCGTGCTGCGCATCGGAAATTGTCGGCGCGCTGTTTCCGTTTGCGTCGGTCTGAACGTTTTTCGGCGTCTGAGCCGAAGCAATCGGCGGCATAAGGACGCATAGAATCGCCAAAAACGCATGCCTCAAATGTGCGCACAGTTTATTTGCCATAATGAGACCTCAATATGCCCAGCGCATCGATTGCTTCTTTTGCCGTAATCGGAAGGTGCGTGCTTGCCGAGTTTACGATAAGTTTGTGCAATATGGGGAAGATGATGCTTTTTTCTTCTTCGCCGAAAATGCCGTCGAATTGTTTGATGATTTCTTTTTCGCTGACCCGTATTCGGATCCGAAACGTTTCTTTGGCAATATCGCGCAGGCTTCGCAATTGTTCGCGGGAATCGGTCGCGCTCAGAAAAGCATTTTCGAGACGTCTTATTCTTTCAGCCTTCTCCGAGCGGCGGATTTTGCGTTTTTTGTTTTTAAGCAAATCGCCGGCGGCAATAGCCGTCAGCAGCAACAGCGGCGGAAGGATTATGAATATCCAAAGGCAATCGGGATAGGGATCGGACCGGCGAAGCGATATCGGCCGAATGGTATCGTCTTTGAATGCGTTGAGCGATATTTCCCGGTTGGGCAAATTCTCGATGATATTTGACGGTTCGACCGTGACTTCGATCGGCTGAGAAGAAACCGTCAAATATTGATGCCGCTCGGGATGGAACGTGACGATTGAGAGCGGCGGCAGCGTAAATATGCCGGGCGTCAGCGCAACCAATTGCATGTGATAACCGATCGCCGTCCGGATGCCTTTTTCGTCGGCCGTTTCGGATATTTTGTCGCGCATCAGACCCAAAGATTTGAAATTGACAGAGAGTTTGCCGAGAGAATAGGGCACGGGCGTTATGCCGTTTGCAGACGTATCGCACGAAACGGAAAAGTTCAAAACGATTGTTTGTCCGACGCGGACGCGCGTTGCGGATATTTGCGACGAGACTTGAAACGATCCGACATTTGCGACGGCATAATGCATCGGCATCGGCAGGGGGGGCGGAATGACTTCGACGAATTGCGGCGATAACGTAATCCACGGTTTATCTTGCAGGAAGGGAATTTTGACGAAAAGCCGCGGCAATTGCAAAAGCCCGGTCTTTGCCGGCGTCACGTAATAGGATGCGAAAGGTTCTTTTTGGTAGGATTTTCCCGAAACGGAAACCGTTTCGGCGCGTTGCGGCGGCCCTTCGACGGCATACCAATTCCTGAAATCGGGTTCGATCACATCGTAATAGACCTGACCGCGATCGGATTCGATGAAGACATCGTAATTGACGCGCATCGTTTGCCCGAGATAGATTTGATATTCGCGCGTGTTGATTTGGATAAACATCGGATCGCCGGGTTTTGCGGCTTTTGCCGATTTTCTTATATTGCTGTCGTATGCGTCGCCGGCGGCGTCGGATTGTTGCGCAGCACAGGGCGCCGGCGCTGCCGCGGCGCACAAAAATGTTCCAGCAAGCGCAAGTCCTCGCGCTCCGGCGCAATAAGTTGTTCTGCGCATAAGGCTGCGAAATATCCTTGCCATTTTACCAGTCTTTTTGGGGCAATTTTTCATGCGTTTGTCCCTGGATGGGCATTTCAAGCTGTCCTTGTTCGATGGCATCGAGCAAGGCATCGACGTAGTCGCGTTCGACTTGATTCGGATCGAAGCGATGGGCGTTGCCCTTTGAATAATCTTCGGGTTTCGGCGTCGATTCGTCGCCTTCGGAATCTGTCCCCTGTCCCTGAGGCGTTGCCGGCGTGTCGGACGGCTTTTCGGGATCGGGCGTCGGGGTATTTTCGTCTTTGGACGGATTTTTGTCGCGTTTATTCGGATCTTGTTGCCGATTCTCTTGGTTTTCCTGCGAATTATCTTGATCGTCGCGCTTATTTTTCGGTGTCTGAGGCGCGACTGCCGTCAGAACAAACCCTTGATTCTGCCGGCGCATTTGCAAAGAAATGCGCGTGTTCGGCAACAAAGGCTTGAACAGGCTGAAGTCCAGCATATCGTGAGGCGCATGCCAATAGCCCGACGGCGTCTGAACCGACGTTTCGGAGATAAACGCTTGGTTGTCGGGGGGCAAAATGACATAAGCATTGAATTCAAAATCGTCGCCGCCGGCCGGGGTTTCGCTGATGATATTGGCATAGACGGTAGCCTTATACGAAGTTTCGTCGGCAGGGAGCGTCGGTTTATAG
>CAVGZQ010000139.1:0-4332 GCA_963633515.1 Bacteroidaceae bacterium | reverse complement strand
GGTTTATAGCGCGCGACATCGCCGGGGCAAAGCCATTGCGGCGCGAGAAACAGCATGTCGTCGTGATTGAGCGTGTCGAGCGGCAGGGGCAATTCGATCGTCTGCGGTTTATGGTATTTATCGCAAACAACCGATTTTCTCATGGCGATATCGTGTTTTAAACCGCGAGAATTGCCTTTGGATTCGATCGAAACAGACAGCGTGTCGGCGACGGCGCGGCTGTTTTCGACGAGAAGATGAACGGTGTAATAATATTCGTCAAAGATGCGGGATTTTTGGAATTTCCCTTTAAATATTTTGAAATGAGGCGAATGATGCGCATCATCCGAGAGAGAGTCGATATTTTCTGCCGATATTGCCCGATATGCGCGTCCGCCGGAATCGGTGATGCGAATCGATAGGGTATCGTCTAACAGCGTCGGGTCGGTCGATCGCAGCGAAATAACGGCGGTTTGTTTGGGTTCAAGATCGACTTTGTAGAGATCGGGACGCGTCGGACAGAGATGCTGTTCGAAATACGTTTGATCCGGGGTAAGCGTCATCGGAATTTGGACAAAATCTTTTGTATAAGATTTTAAATCGTCGATGTATTCGCAATTGAACCAATGGTTGAATACCGGCGTGATCCGCGCCTCGCCGTTGTCTTCGGTATAAAAATGAACGAGATATTCGCCCGTTTCGGGGACTTCCAACGACGGCGTGTCGAGTTGCTGGCGCAGGAATAAAAAATCGTTCGGCGACGGCAACTCTTCGGGAATGGGCGCAACGAACGAATCGATCGGTCTGCCCAAAGGCGCGCCGGCGTCGGGAACTTTATAGACATCGACGTGAATGCGGGCGTAGGGCAATCGGCTCGAATCGTCGATCCAAAATGTTCGGCTGAGCGCGCGCAGCTTGAGAAACAGCGATATGATTTCGTGTTGGCGGACATAAAACCGAAACCAGCGCCCGGAACCGGGGCAAAGCGTGAATTCGCCCGCGATGCCGTGCAAACCGACGATCGAAAATGCAGTTTCGTAGCTGTAATTCTTCGGTTCTTTGGGCGAAACGAATGATTTGCACGGCTCAAATCGCTTCATATAAGCGAGACTGAGGAGGTTTCGCAAATCGCTGCCATTTTGAACGATGTGGGTGAGATGGTAGACGGCTTCTTCGAAATCGGCTTGCGACGGAGCAGGAAACGGGCGCATCGGGCACAATAACCCGACGGCAATGATATGGTGCGCGCCCAAGTGGATATCGCGGGGCATTTTGTCGTAGAGCAACGGCGTTTGCGAAAACTCCGTGGCATGCTCGGATATTTCGGTTTCGAGCATGGTTTTCATGCGTTTTACGGCGTCGTTGCATTTTCCGGCAAAAATCTCCGTTACGGCCTTATTATATTCGATGATTTGCGCGTCATCTTCTGTTTTGGCATGCGGTTCGGCATCGTCGAGCACGCGCATCGCGGCGTCATAATCGTTGCGCCTGACAGCGCTTTCGAAATTTTCGAATTGCGTCTCTTTGGATTGGAAAGCCGGATTATCGCACGCTGCCGCGCAGCACGCAAGGCTTCCGGCGAGACCGAAGATAAGCTTATGCGGAGAGAAAAGATGCATCATGACCGTATATCGATTGATCCGGCTGCCGGCATCGCTATTTGGGCGATGCGCTTCGGTCGGCCGGGCGCAAAGCGGCCAAGCGCTTTGCCATAAAGACGAAGATGGGATAGAAGAAAAATACGAGCGCGAGGACGAATGCCGCAGATATGAAATAGCCGTGAAGCGGCCGGCGATAGTATGCAGACGTTTCTTTTTGCGGCGTCATATCGATGCGGACGTCATTCCATTGGGCGAGGACTTGACTCGATGCCGAATCGGGCATGGAAAGAAGCGTGAAAAAGCCTTGGGTCCGTTGTGCCAGCTGTTTGAGAAAGTCGGTCTGAATGCGAGAAATGACCGGCATGTTTTCGAAACGCATGGGGGCATTTTGATTGTCGAAGACTTCGGCGCCGTTTTCGGTGCCGACGGCGATGATATCGACGTGAATTCGGCGTCGGATGAGCGTTTGAATTGTTTGTTCGATATCGCCCGAATGGTCTTCGCCGTCGGTAACGAGGAGAATGCGTTTGCGGCCGTCGTCGGGGACTTCGTTTGCGTTGTCGGCGCTTTCTGCAAATGCCGACATGGCGGCATTTAAGGCGACGTTGAGATCGGTGCCGCGCGCGCCGAGTTCCGACGGATCGATTTCGTTCAAAACTGCGGTTATAAACGTCAAATCCAAAGTTTGCGGGATTTTTGCCACGATTTCGTGCGTAAAAAAGACGATTCCGATTTGATCGCCTTGGGCAGCCGAAAGCAAACGGATGACTTCGTCGCGCGCGGCATCAAAACGCGACGGCGTGTAATCTTTTGCATCCATCGAACGCGAAAGATCGAAAGCTATCGTCGCGCGAAGCGTATTGCGCTGCAAGTGCGTTGCTTTTTCTTTGCCGTACGGTTCCATGAGCGCAACGATGAGCAGCGCCATGGATGCTACAAACAAATACGAACGGCGGACGTTGCTGCGCTCCGTAAAAGCGCCGAAATTCCGGCTGACTTTCGCATTTGTCATGCCGAAGCGTTTGAGCAGATGCAAACCGTAAAACAATTGAAGCCGCGCAAGGACGATGCATCCGATAAAGGAAACGATAAAATTGCCGAAAATGGCGTAATCGGGAAGCAAGGCGAGAAACAGCGTCAGACAGCACAATTCGGCAAATCCCGTCGCAATCAGGCGGATGACGATCGGTTTGGCGGATCGGCGCTCGGCCGCGCCGAACGCGCATGCGACGATATAGGGACGCAATTTTGACCAAATCACCGATCCCACATACCCCAGCATTCCGGCAAAAAGCGGAATGAGGAGAAAAATCATGTTTGGGTTGTTCCAATACTGAATGAAAAACATAATCCGTTTGGCGAAATGACGCAAACCCGCCGATTAAGGGGAGTGCCGGACGAACGATGTCATGAGGATAAACGATAAAAGCCCGACGATGAATGCCAAAAGCGCAAAATGCAGACTGATATCGGTTTTGGGCGCATTGATGTTGGCTTCGCTTTGCGCCGACGGCTCGAGGGCATTTAAGATGTCGCCGAGGTCTCTTTTGAGATCGGCGCTGTCGGCGACGCGGAATGCCCGACCGCCGGTTTGCGATGCGATTTGTTCGAGAACATCGAAATTGACGGGAAAGCTCGATTCGTGAAACGTCGTCGTTCCGCCGATATCGGTATAGCCAAAGACGGCGCGGCTGCTTTTGCCGATGAGAATGGGGAAGACTTTGACGCCGTAGGATTGCGCCGCAGTGACGGCTTGATTGACGCTTATCCGGCCGCCTTTTCGGTCGCCGTCGGTAATCAGAATAATGCTTTTGGATTTCGACGGCGAATGACGCAAACTCGACACCGATTTTAAGATGCCGTCGCCGATTGCCGACTGCGAAGCGTTGATATCGTCGATGCGGCGCTGTTTGAGCTGTTCCGACAAGCTTTCGTAGTGAATGGTAAGCGGCGTCGCGATAAAGGCATTTTGCGCAAACAGCACCACGCCGACGCGGTCGCAGCGCGCATCTGCCGCGTTGTCCGAACGGCATCGCTGCGCGCGCGATTCGATGAAATCGAGCATTGTCGCGCGCGCGACGTCAAATCGCGTCGGCGTAAAGCGATTCGCTTCGTAGCGGCGGTTAACCTCTTCCAAACTGAAATCATACGCTTTCATCGATGCCGACATATCGAGCGCAAAATAAATGTCGATCCCCGAGTAAAGGGCGTTGTCGGCGGCTTTTCCCTGAGGTCCCGCCATGCAGATCGTCAGCAAAATGATGCAAACGGCGTATAAAATCGTCGTGACGCACGCCATGATAAAACGCAGCGAACGCCGGCCGGTCACAAACCGCATACCGTACGGCGCTTCTTTGCCGTCGCCGCTGCGGACGAAAAGCTTTCCGGCGCGGCGCGGCGATGATGTCAAAAAAGCCGGAAAAATGAAGTGCCGCGACAAAAATTCGGGAAACCGATAGATCGACACGGCATAGACCGGGATGATTGCCAAAAGCAGCAATGCTATCGGATATTCAAACGCGTCGATGCGCAAGGCATTGATGAACCGGACAATCGAATCCATCGTTATTCTTCGCCTCCGTGTTCAATGACGCCGAAGCCGTCGGACGTTGCGCCGCCGCTGCCGGAAAACATGCCCGCGCCGGCCGGCCGGTGCGGATTCGGCGTCCATCCCGTGTTGTCGGGCAGGGACAAATCGATGATAAATGCCTCTTCGGGCGGCGTGCGCGGGGTAATCGGCAATAACTCGGGC
>CAVGZQ010000138.1:7777-8436 GCA_963633515.1 Bacteroidaceae bacterium | reverse complement strand
GGGTTACTCGGAGCTGCGCCGGCCGGCCGAACGCCCGACATGCGATGATGCCGCAACGCAGACGGCCGCCGCGCCCGACGAAGATGATGCGCTTTTGGACGATTTGTTCGGCAGCGAAGAAGAAGAAGCAAGCGCCGATGCGCAAGAAGCCGCCCGCGCCGTTTGCGCCGAAAAAATGGCGAAATACGATGATCTCGTCAAAAGACAAGACGATTCGGGGTTGCGATTTTTCGTGCCGATTGAGCGCGCAATCGGCGATTTTGCCGCCAATTCCGTCGCTTTCGGCCGCCATTTTCTCGTTCTCGTTTTCATTTTTTGCGGCTTGGCGACGACGATCCAGCGGCAACATTTGGGGCTGAGAACGCCGACTTCAAAACGCAGCGATCGATTGTCGCAAATCGCGCAGGCAATCGGAAATCTCATCGTCGTCGCATCGTTTGCCGTCTATTATCGGCAGGATTTGAACAGCGGCGTCGACAATGTTTCCAATCTTCCCGTCTTTTGGATGATTGCGTTCGGGCTTATGGCGCTGACGAATATTTTTCTGGCGTTCCGGCCGATTGGCGACGAAGCGGCGCCGGCGCAAGACGGCACGGGAACGCCTGCGGACGGGGCAAAGAAGCAGAGCGTCGGCGGCATGCTGTTGTGCATTCCGCTCT
>CAVGZQ010000138.1:0-7672 GCA_963633515.1 Bacteroidaceae bacterium | reverse complement strand
TATGCGTATATGGCGGTGATTTGCGGGTTGTATTTTGCGTTGGGCGAACAGCATTTGGCCGGCGTTGCGACGTATATCACTCAAATGACCGAACATGCGGATTTGTATACGAACGTCGCGCTTTATGTCTTTTGCGGCATGATGCTCAAGAATACCGATATTGCCGATAAATTTTTGGCTATTTTGCGTCCGTTCAAACTTTCGCCCGAACTTTTGGTCTTTGTCATCGTTTTGCTCTCGGCGCTTCCGACGGCGTATTCGGGGGCCTCGGGAATATTTGTGATTGCGGCCGGCGCCATTATCTTCCGCGAGCTCAAGCAGTCGAAAGCGCGCGACGGTTTGGCGTTGGCCGGAACGGCGATGAGCGGTTCGATGGGGATTGTTTTGAGTCCGTGTCTGCTCGTCGTCATCGTCGCCGCGCTCAACAAAGACGTCACGACGACGGAGCTTTTCAGCGCGGGATTTAACGTATTTTTGGTCAATATTTTCGTCTTTGCGATTGTGCTTTTTGCGATGAAACAAGGACCGGTTTCGTGCGAAAACCCGATAAAGGCGTTGCCCGATGTCGGGCGCGCCATTGTTGCCGTATTGCCCTATATCGCGATCGGCGCGGCCGTTTTGCTCGTCATGCGCTTCGGCTTGGGTGCTGCATTTGACGAATATTCGGCGCCGGTGCTGTTGCCGTTCGTTTTGCTCGTGTTGCTCATTTACGACCGCCTTATGGCGCGGCGCGCTTGGCGGCGGCTGCCCGAAAGCGAACGCTCCGGACAGGCGCCGGCCGGCATCGGACGCGCGCTTTTTGAGTCTGTCAATTCGACGTCGATCCACGCCGGCGGTTTGCTCAGCCTGATGACGCTTTCGGTTTGCATCGGCGGGATCATCGATCGCGCCAATCTCAACGCGCTTTTGCCGCAGCATTTTGCATCGCCGTTTATTGCGATGGCGCTGCTCTTCGTCATTCTCGTCATTATCGGCATGATTATGGATCCCTACGGCGCCGTCATACTCGTTTCTGCGACATTGACGCAGATTGCTTATGCCAACGGCATTTCGCCCATTCACTTCTGGGTTACCGTTTTGAGCGCGTTTGAACTGGGCTATCTCACGCCGCCCGTTGCGCTCAACCAACTGCTTACGCGTCAGGTCGTCGGAGAAAAAGCTTTCGCATTCGAGCAGTCCGACGAACGGCCCAAAAAATTCTGGTATCGGCACGAACGCATTCTCATGCCGGTCGCCGTCAAGGGAATCGTTCTGTTGCTCGTCGCGTTCATGCCGCTGATTATTCAATATATGCGCATGAAATTGCGTTAAATTCGGTTTTTGTGCGCAAAGACATCTATTTTCCCCCGCCTCGCGGGGGAGTCGCCCGAATCGGTCGTCGCCCGCAAGATCCCTTTGATTATCGGCGTTTGAATTGTTCGGGCGCTCCGGATGCGCTGTTTTTCTTTTCGCGGGGGAGTCGCCCGAATCGGTCGGCGCCCGCAAGATCCCTTTGATTATCGGCGTTTTAGCGATTCCTGCAGCCCGAATCCGATCCTTCGAAAAGCGGGCAAATCCCGGCGCGTCGGCAGGCGCCTGACGGCATTATTGCGCATATAACGCATACGCATTAAGCATTAACCGTGATATACCGTCGCGCCGATGCGGGAATATCTCGGGCGAGGCATGATTATGACGACTGAAAACGAAAAGAGAGCAATCCAAGCAAGCAATTGCGCGGGGGATATCCCGAATTTTTCGGGAGTTTCGGCAAATTGCGGCGGCACGTTATCCGTTGCCGATAAAGGTCAGCCGGAGGCAGCATCCGTCAACGATCAAGCCGGCGCAGCATCCGATAAAGAGACAGCAAACGGCGAAAACGCCGAATTCGGATCCGATGCCGTCAAAGTGTCGAACTTCGCAGATTCTGCTGAAATAAGCGAAAAAAACGGCGAAGAATTTTGTGATGCTCGCGGAAATGGCGAAAATTATTCGGATGTTTCAAAAGAAGGCGAAAGTTTCGGCGATGACGGCATTGCCGGCGAAGACACCGGCGAAGGCGACAGCGCCGACGGAGAAGACGCCGACAATCAAACGCCGTCCGTTTCTGCCGAAATAACGGCGCAAGCCGTCGGCGCTGTCGACGAGGACGCCGTTCGGGCCATTCGCGCCGAATGGAAAAACCAAAACAAGGTCAAACGTCTTACGCCGTTGAACACGCTTCTCATGCTTGGTGTCTTGGGTTTTGTGCCGTGGTATATTTGGGGAGAACGCCAAGACATCGCGTATTTTTTCTCATCGGGCGAACCTGCCGACCTTGGGCGCGCCGACAGTTATGTCATGGGAATCGACGTCCCCAAACCCGAATATCCCGACAATCGGTATGTCCGCGTGCGCGGCATTCCCATCCGTCAAGTCGGCATTTCATCGCGCAGCGGTCCGATCGGCGGCAGCGTCATTAAGATCGTCTATCAATTGATGGGAAGCCCTGTCTACATCGAAGAGCTTGCAAAAGATTCGAAATATGCCGATTTTATATCAAAAACGACGTCGGCATTCCGCCCCGATGCGACGGTCGAGCCTGTCGATATCGTCGGCCGGATGCGGCGATTCGATGCCGACGCATCGCAAAAATACGTTCCGGTCCGGAATTATTTTTCCGAAAAATACGGCACCGTATTCTGCGAGAATATGTCGTCGGCCGAACGCAAACGCAAAGCGGCGCTTTTGGGACGCGGCGGCGTATCGGTTCAAATCATGCCCGACGGAAGCGTTATTCAGGCCGATACGCAAACGCGCGATACGCTTATCGATGTCGAACCGCTGCGCGGGCGCGCAGCCGTCGCGATCGGAAAATCGGGCACATTGCTTCATACGATCGATGCGGGTCTGACTTGGCGCAAAACAACGCTCGGCGGCACGCAGTCTGCGCTTGCCGTTGCTTATAATGCCGTCGGCAATCAAATCTTGTTCGGAGGAAAAAACGGTTGGACCGGACAAGCCGACGGCACGGGCGTGCTCAATGCGCTGCCGCTTACCCAAGATATTCGCGATTTGGCTTTTGCAAAGGGCGGCGCCGGCGACGGCGCGCCCGCCATGATTGCCGTCGGCCGCGAAGGGTTAATCGAAATCGCATATCCCGATTCCAAAACATGGATTCCCGCAGAAATAGAAAGCCGGCGCCAATTTTACGGCATCATGCGCGACAAAAATGCGTGGTTTGCCGTCGGCAGCGACGATACGCTCATGTATCGCAACGACGGACTTGCCGGCGACGGCGGCTGGATTGAAACCGTTTCCCCGCTTCGCGCCAAATGGTTTGCGATAACCAAAATCCCCGGCTATGCCGTCGCCGTCGGTTCGGGCGGTGCCGTCGCGCGCATGAAGCTTGATGATGCCCAAAATGGCAAAGGCGAATGGACAATTTGGCCGCACGACGATGTTCCCGGGATCGATTTTGATGCCGATTTGCGCGCAAGCGCGGTTTCCGACGACGGAAAAACTTGGGTCGGCGTCGGAAGCAAGGGCGCCATCGTTATGGCGCGGGCCGACGAATCGGGCAGCTTCGGACGCATACGCCGCATTGCGGGGACCTACAGCGCCTACGGCTTCTTAGACGACTTCGAAAATGGCGTCACAGCTCAAGCCGCCGTCGCCGCAGCCGCAGCCCGTTATACCGGCGAAGATCTCTATGACGTCGCCTATGCCGGCGGCTTGTTCTATGCCGTCGGCGAAAATTCGACGCTGATGACGAGTCCCGACGGACTCCGGTGGGAAAAACGCCCCCTGCACGTCAAAGGCAAAACGTTGCGCGCAATCGCTTTCACGCCTTCCGGATTGGGCTTTATCGGCGGCGAAAAAGGAACGCTCCTCACGACGTCGGACGGCGGAAAAATTTGGCGTTCGAAAACGGCGCCGACCGAACGATCGATCTACGATATTGCCGTTTCGCCCGATTATCCCAATGGCTTCGTCTTTGCCGGCGCTTACGGATTGTGGGGATTTTGCGAAACCGTCGGCGAATCGAAATGTTATTTGCGATCGCGCACCGGCGATGTCCATTACCGCGCCATCGAATTCGACAAAGGCGCGCAAAAATCTTCGGGACTTCGCGTCGTCGCCGTCGGCGACGGCGGGCATATCGACAAAATCGAAGATGACCCGCGCGACAAACGCATAACGGCGTTATGGACGCCGGATGCGCCAAACGTCTATGCAATGGCGCTGTCCGACAGCGAACTCCCCCTTAAACCCGATGCGCCGCGCGGGCAAATCGATCTTATCGCCGCACAAAGCGGCAGCGTCTATCGATCGGGCGACGGCGGATATGCCTTCAAACGCGAACAAACCGGTTTGCGTTCGCCGATAAAACAATTCGCCTTGACGCCAAACGGAAGCATCGTCCTCGCCTTTGACCGCAAAGGCCATGCGCGTTACGATATCGACGCGCGCCGGAAATGGCGCGATCTCGATCCCGATGCAAAACTCCGCCCGACGGGCGGCGTCATCATCAAAAATCCCTCCAAAAACGACGATTATCGCGGATATCTCATCGACGGTTCCTGTCTCTTCGATCTCGATATTCAAAAACTCGCGATTGCTGCTCGAGCGAATATAAATCAAAAATTCGGCAATACCGAAAAGAATGCTGCCGAAAATTCGCAAAACTCAGACAATCATTCGCCTTCCGGGCAGAATATCGATAATTCTTCGATCGACCGATTTGTCCGTCCCATCGCTTGCCTCTCGCCCGAAAACCGCGTCAACGCCGCGATCGATGCAATCGCTCCGACCGACTCGGGGATTATCTTAAGCATTCGCGTTTCGGCGCCGGCGCAACACGGCGCAATCCTCGACCCCGGTCAATATATCGTCGGCTTTTCGGGCAATGCATTGAATGATGCGATTGCAAACGCCGATAATCAAGCTCCGTCCGAAATTCAAACCATTGCGCTGTCGGGCGAACCGGTTATGGCTCGGTTTTCGGGCATTTCCGACGATTATCGCCTCATTGCGTGCGGGAACTCGGGCGCATCGGTTGCCGTCATCGACGATGCAAACCGCATGCTCATCGATAAATCCGGGGCGCGGACCGAAAACGTTTTCGACGCCTTTTGCATCGGCGGAAACATCGTTCCGCTCGTTTTGGACGCTCCCGGCGACGGCCGTTCGGCATATCGTTTGCGCGCCGGATCGTCCGACAATCCGCTTTGGTCGGTTGCCTTTGACGGCGCCGTCTCTGCCGCGCGCGTCGGACGCAACGCTTCGGGGCGTCTGTGGTTGGGCGTCGTCCCAAAAGATGCCGCCCAACCGCAGATTCTCATGAGTTCCGACGGGAAATCTTGGTCGTGGCGGCGCGATATCATTACCGATTTCAACGCCGTCGCGACGGCGCAAAACTATGCCGTTGCCGTCGGCGATTTCGGCGCCGTCTTCGTGTCTCAGAACTCCGGAAAATCTTGGACATCGATCCCGACCTCAACCAAATTCACCCTGCGCGGCGTTTGCATTTCGTCCGATGCCGAATTTGCCGTTGCCGTCGGCGACGGCGGAACCGTCTATCGCGCCAAATCCAATCTCATGCGCTGGTCAAAACTCAACTACAAACTCGATATCGACCTCACATCGTGCGCGATTGCCGAACAAAAAGACCGATTCCAAACATACATTGCCGGAAAAGGCGGCGCCATCTACGCGACAGCCGACAAAAACCTCGGAAAACTCGACCTCATCGCAAGTCCTGCCGTCGAAGACATCTATAGCATCGCTGCGCTCGAAACCGGCGAAGTCATCGCCGTCGGCGGCGTTTATCAAGATCCCGACGCAATTTGCGAAGAAGGTTTCTTGGTCGAATTGGGCGAATCTCCGCGAAAACAATGGTCCGCGCTGCTCATCGCGTTCCTCATGGCAATCGTTTGGGCATACACCCTCAAAACGTTTGTCATCAGCATCAAACACCGCCGCGATTTCGATAAATTCGACGAAATCGGCATCCATTCTTAAACGAAGCGAACATCAAAGAATAATATTATAAGGGAAATAATAATGTTGAAACTCATCGGAAATCTGATTTGGATTGTGTTAATCGGCTGGGAATCGGCTTTGGCATGGATCTTTTGGGGGCTTATCCTGTGCATAACGATTATCGGCATTCCGCTCGGCAAACAGTGTTTTAAATTCGCCGCCATGTCGTTTCTCCCCTTTGGCAGCCAAATCGTCGACCGCGGCGGCGCGGGGTCGGCCGTCGTCAACGTCATTTGGTTCATCTTTGCAGGGCTCTGGCTTGGCTTGGGCTACCTGATATGCTGCGTCGTCTTTTGCATTACTGTTATCGGCATTCCCTTCGGGCTGCAATGTTTCAAACTGGCCAAACTCTCCTTTGTTCCCTTCGGAAAAGACGTCGTTACCAATTTGTAATATCTTTTTCGAAAACGATGCCCATGGCATAGCCATGCGGCATCCGACGCCCTATTTCGGCTTTCGCCTCAATACGGGCTTTTGTCGCCCTATTGCCTGCGGCAATACGGGCTTTTGTCGCCCTATTTCGCCCTTTGGGCTTCAATACGGGCTCCGGCTCCGGCTGTTGCGCTTTGCGCAATACGCCTTCGCGCGGCGCAAGCGCCGTTTTTTCGATGCATCGCCGCGAGACGCGAAGGGCTGCGTCCGTGGCTTCAAAAGACGGATAAACAACCTTTTCGCTGCGGCAAAGCCGTGCCCGCATCTTCTCAAAAAAAAATACAAATAATCAAAAAAAAAACCGTCACATTTTAAATTTGACCCCATAATTCTTTATGAAACCGGTTGCGCGGCGCGCGTCGGACGCCGGTCCGACGGCGCTTCGCGCCCATATCCGCAGGAGTTATCGGTCATGAATGACAAAGATTTGCGCGAAAAGCATCTCTTTTCTTACAACGATGTCTTTGCTTGCGCTTGGAATGAGCTTGCGCCGTGCGACGCGAAAAGCCCCGATATTGTTCAAAAATGGTTCGATGCCGAAGATCTGACCGATGCGCCGACCGAAGCGATCGCAACGCATCGCGGCGTCATTTCGCATCGATATCGCGATATTTTTAAATATGCCGGCGACTCCGCCGGACTGAATATCGCCATGTTCGGGCTCGAAAACCAAACGGCGGACGATTGGAATATGCCGGCGCGCGTCATGATGTACGATGCCATATCCTATTCGGCGCAATCCCGACGCCGCAAATGCGGCAAAAAGCTCGTGCCGATATTTACGCGCGTGCTCTATTTTGGGTACAATAAGCGATGGAAAGCGCCGCGCAGGCTCAGCGAACAATGCGCAATCCCCGAGCGCTTCCGGGCGCATTTTCAAGATTATGCCGTCGACGTTATCGAGTTGGCATGGCTGACAGAATCCCAAATCGAACGCCTCAGCGGCGATCTCAAGGCGATTGCCGTATGCTTGCGCAATTTTCGGTTGGGCGAACTCGCGCATTGGCCCGACACGGAAATCGCGCATGTCCGAGAGGTTTTGGATTTGCTCGGCGATATTACAGGGAGTTCTTGGTTTTCTGACATCAAAGACGATTATGCATCGCATTGCGGGAGTGTTAAAATGTGTGAAATGTTCGAAAAATACAATGCAGGATTAATCGCTGTCGGCGAAAAACGCGGAAAAGCCGAAGGAATAGCCATCGGCGAGGAACGCGGAAAAGCCGAAGGAATAGCC
>CAVGZQ010000137.1:7759-8460 GCA_963633515.1 Bacteroidaceae bacterium | reverse complement strand
GCCCGAGCGCCATCTTGTAGACAACGGAAAGCTTGTGTTTTGAACTGTCGATTTTCGCCCACATCACCGAAAAAATCGGCGCCAAAAGCAAAATAAAAATGGGATTGATCGACTGGAAATACGAAGCGGGGAATTCGTGCCCGAAAACGACGCGATCGGTTTCTTCTTCGGCAAACAGCGTCATTGTGCCGCCGGCCTGTTCAAACCCAAGCCAGAAAAATATGACAAAAAGCGATATGATGAGAATGACGGCGACGGCTTTGACATCGCTGACGGCCTGAGCTTTGCCGCCCTCTTTTTTGCCGCCCGAATATGCCAGCCAAAACAGTCCGATGACGGCAGCAATGAGAATGCCGATGCCGCCGGCCGTTTTGAATGTATCGTTAATCATCCCGAAGGCGCTGCTCAAATAGGGCAAGCTCATCACGCTGACGACGGCCAATACAATCGTCGCAACGATATAGATGCCGATATCGATCCAATCTTTGCCGCCCAAAAGATGATCGGGAACATCGGTCGCATGAGATTTTGCGCCGCCGTCCGCCGTTTCCGATTCTTTTGAGACATCTGCCGTTTCTTTTGCCGTTTCGGGCGCATTCTCGGCCGATTCTTCAATCGCTTCGGCAGTTTCGATATCATTTGCAAATTCGGCTTTTTCGCGTTCGGCCTTCGCCGCCCGCGGATTGCGGTCGGGCGGGAAT
>CAVGZQ010000137.1:0-7749 GCA_963633515.1 Bacteroidaceae bacterium | reverse complement strand
GGCGGGAATCCTGCCGTCCCGATGCTCTTCTGCGAGAAATAGAAAATGATGACGCCGATGGCCATGCCGATGGCGGCGGCGGCAAAACCGAACCGGAAACCGAACACGTCGGCCAACGTGCCGCAGACAAGGGGCGAGAAAAAGGCGCCCAAATTGATGCCCATGTAAAAGATCGTAAATGCCCCGTCGCGGCGCGGATCGCCGTCGTCGTACAAATGCCCCACGATCGTCGATATATTGGGTTTAAAGAATCCGTTGCCCAAAATCAGGAGCGCAAGCCCATAATTGAGAAACTCCGATCCCATCATCAGGCACATTTCGCCGAGCATCATGATAATGCCGCCGATGAAAATGGCCTTGCGGGCGCCCAAATATTTATCGGCAAGCATGCCGCCGATAAGCGGCGTCAGATAGACAAGACTCGTGTAAATCGCATAAATCGAGAGCGCATCGGCGCGCTCCATGCCCAGACCGCCTTTTTCAGCCGCCGCAACGAGATACAAAACGAGGATTGCGCGCATCCCGTAATACGAAAAGCGCTCCATCGCCTCGGTGCAAAAGAGCCGGTACAATCCCGCCGGGTGGCTTTTCAGGTCTTTGATAAATGTTCCGCCAAGCAATATTCAATCTCCTTCTTGTCAAATCGTGCAACAGATAAAAGAATCAGCCGCATTCCTGCAAACATTCAAAATATACGCCATAAACGCATATAAAACCACATTCGCCCATGATGCTATTAACCGTTTCGCCCGATGCGCGCAATCTTTTTGCCCAAACATGCGAATGCGCGCAAAAAAACGTATGCGCGCCGTCAAAAAATAGTATGCTCTCCGCGATTTGCGTTTTTGCATGCTTTGCATGCCCCCCGATGGATGAATGCATCGCGCGCCGCAATGGCGCGGCGCGCGGACAAATCGTTAAGAATGGATGAAATCAATGGCAGACAAAATGATTCGAATCGGCGTTTTTTATGATGGCAACTATCTCTATCACGTCAGCAACTATTACGTGTTCCATCACCGTTACCGCGAACGCCTGAGCATATCGGGGTTGCACGAGTACATTCGCCGGGCGCTGGCGCAATTGGAAGGCACGCGCCCCGAATATTGCCAAATCGTCGACGCGCACTACTTCCGCGGCCGATATCCGACGGCAATAAGCGAGCAAAAGGGATGGATTCGCGGCGAGCGGATTTTCGAAGACGTGTTGATGTATAACGGCGTCACGACGCATTTTTGGCCCATTACCGACGGCATCGAAAAAAGCGTCGAAGTCGCCCTCTCGCTCGAAGCCTTCGAAATGACCCGCATGAAAAACTACGACGTCTGCGTTTTGGTCGCGGGCGACAGCGATTACACCCCGCTTGTGCAAAAAATTCAGGCGACCGGCACGCGCGTCATGATTTTGGGCTGGGAATTCGAATTCATCAACGATCGCGGCACGCGTCACGAAACGCACGTGGCGCGAAAACTCATGAGCAGCGCCGTCTATCCCGTTCTCATGTCCGACGTCATCGAAACCCAAAACTACGGTCCCGGCGCCCCCCTAAGCCTCTTTGTTTCGCGCGCGCCCGAAGCCTACGGCGAAGACAACGACAAATCGTACTGGTCCGACCAAACCGACGACGACTCCGACGGAAGCGGCCCCGAGTGCGGCATCGCGTTGCAGGAAGGCGAAAAACTCGGACGCATCGTCCTGCTCAACAACCAAGGCTGGGGATTTATCGCGCCCGAAGCCGGCGACGTCGACATCTTCTTCCACTACGCCGACCTCATCGATTCGCAATTCGACAAATTGCGCCACAACAACCGCGTCTGCTACACCGAAGGCCATAACGAAAAAGGTCCCATCGCGCGCACGATCCGCGTCATCGAACGCTGATCGCCCGGGATAGCGGATCCGGAATCGGCCGCTCGGCTGTTGCGGCGCGTGCCGCAATGCGCCTTCGCAGCCTGCCTGTTTGCCGCGGCAAATACGGCAGGCGGCCCGAGCTTTTGCCCCGAGGGGCAATGCGCTCGGGGCGCGGCTATGTTCTCGGCGTCTGCGACGCCCTGCGAGCATACGCCGCGCTTTTGCGCGCTATGTTCTCCCTGCCGCCGGCCTGTGCTTGCGGCAGACCGGCGGCAGGTGCGAGCATACGCGCGCTTTTTTCTTTTCTTGACGAATTCAGAATTTGACGATCATTGACGATCAAATAACGAGACTTTCGGCCGCCGGCCGTCCCATTTGTGCCGACTCGGCAGCGGTTGCTTTTAATTAAAAAAAATGCGGTATGGCATGATTTGTGCTTATACCGCCGTTCGGTACGCGCCAAAAATCGCGTCTGTTGTTTGATAACACACGATTTTTCCGCATTTTAAGGAGGAAACCTTATGAAACGCAGTCGATTATTCGCCATTTCGTCGATCATTTGCGGAGCATTCTGCGGAGCATCGTTAGCCGTCGCGCAACCCGCGCCCGCGCCGGCGCCCAACCCCGAGATTCAGAGCGATCGCAGACTCCCGCCTCCGCCGCAACCCGCGCCGGCGCCCGATGCAAAACGCGATCAGGTTCCGCCCCCCGCGCCGGCCGCAAAACCTGCGCCCGTTCCCCCGTCGGCAACGCCTGCGCCGACCGCTCCTGCCGCAAATCGCGCGCCGGATCGCAAAAAACACGTCAAACACGAAATTTCGCAACAAAAACGCGAAGCCCGCATCGAACGCACCGCTTGCCGGCAAGATTGCCAAGCCGCAAAACGCTCCTGCGGCAACTACAAACATTGCGCCGACCAACTCAGAACGTGCAAAAGCGAATGCAACCGCGAATACGTCCATCGATAAACGGCATGGCTCGCGGGCTGCGGCGGATTTCAAAATTCCCTTGACGCCCGGCTGCATTTGCCATAAACACGCACCCGACCGAAATGCATGATTGCGTTTGCGGGCAATGCCGGGGTGGCGAAATGGCAGACGCAGGAGACTTAAAATCTTCTATCCTTTTTGGGTGTGCGGGTTCGAGTCCCGCCCCCGGCACTATCGAAAGCCGCGTTTGACGCGGCTTTTTTTTTTGCTATGCGGCGGCGCTTGCATCATTGCGAAACCGCGCAAATCATACTATGCAAATGTGCGGTTTAAATGCAACATTTGCGCATATTTCGCCGAATTGTCCGATCGGGGGCAGAATTTGAAATCATCGCAATTGCCGAGATGCAACCGTTCTTTTTCTCTTTTTGCGAACGGGAGATGTTATGCTTTCAGACGCTAATCTCAACCCCGAACAATATCGCGCCGTCACCTATCGAGGCGATGCGCATTGTCTCATCCTTGCCGGCGCAGGCAGCGGCAAAACTCGCGTGCTCACCCATCGCATCGCTTGGCTCATTGCCCAAGGCGTCCCCGCCTATGCCATTTTGGCAATTACATTCACCAACAAAGCCGCTCAAGAAATGCGCGATCGCGCCCTGGCGCTCATCGGCGGCGATCGGGCGTCGGGGCTGCGGCTGTCGACTTTTCACGCCTTCGGCGCGCTGTTTATCCGCCGATATGCCGATTATATCGGACTTACGCCGTCCTATTCCGTATACGGAGACTCCGAACAGAAATCCCTCGTCAAATCGATTATGGAATCGCTCGGGCTGTTGCATTCGAGCGCTGAAATTCTCGACAGCGATCAAAAACATAATAAAACCGCCGTAAATGAAGCGCTCTCGGCGATCGCTTCATTCAAAGAAAAAGGCATTCTTCCCGATGAAGCAAAACGCATGGCGCGCTCGGGCGAAGAAAAAAACATTGCCGTCGTCTACGAGGCCTACGAACGCAAACTCATCGACAACAATGCCGTCGATTTTGCCGGTCTCCTTCTTTGGCCGCTTCGCATGCTTCAAACATGCGAAGATCTCCGCATCAAAACGCAAAATCGCTACAGCCATATTTTAGTCGACGAATTTCAAGACACAAACGCCGTGCAGCTCGATCTGCTTTCGGCAATCATGGGCAAACATACGCGACTGACGGCGGTCGGCGACGACGATCAATCGATTTATGCATGGCGCGGCGCCGATCCGACGGCGATTTTAGACTTTTCTGCCCGCTTCGGCGCGTGCGAAGTCTTCAAACTCGAACAAAATTACCGATCGACAAAACCCATTTTGCGTTGCGCCGCGCAGCTCATCGCATGCAATCAAAACCGCGCTTCCAAAACGCTGTGGACCGATCGCGACGGCGGCGTGCCCGTCGCGATCGCTTCCTACGAAAGCGATCGCGACGAAGCCGCCGATATCATGCGGAAAATTGCCGCCCTACGCCAAACAAAGCATAACGATTGGTCCGATTACGCCGTTTTGTTCCGAAAAAACACCATGTCGCTCGGCTTCGAACAGGCGTGTGCCGAACGCGGCATTCCCTACCAAATCGTCGGGAGTTTCGGTTTTTTCGAACGCGAAGAAATCGCCGATCTCATGGCGTATTTGCGCGTTTTGGCAAACCCCCTCGATTCCGTCGCTTTTTTGCGCATCATCAATAAACCCGCGCGCAGCATCGGCGAAAAAACCGCCGCAAAAATTCTCGCCCTCATCGAACAAAAAACGCAATTCGGCATATCCCCGCGCGAAGCAATGTTTAAGCTGTTCGGCGAGATTGCCGACGGAAAGTGCAAAATTGCGCGCGCGGGGCAAAAAGTCATCGACGGATGCGCGCAATTATACGATCTATTCGCCGCGCTTTCCGATTGGAATACGATGCCCCTTCGCGCCATCCTCGAAACGATCATCGAAAAAACGCATTTCATCGGCCATTTGAAAAAGCAAATGGCAAAAAAAGATGCCGATTTCGGCGATGCCATAGAACGGATCGGCAATCTCAAAACGACGCTCGATTCGTTCAAGCCCGATAATCCCGACGCCGGCAACGGATTGGCCGACTTTCTCAGTTCCATGTCGCTCGTGCGCCCGGAATCCGACAACGCCTGCAATACCGTCAAATTGATGACGATTCACGGCGCAAAAGGACTTGAATTCGATACGGTTTTCATTGCCGGCGCCGAAGAGGGCATCTTGCCTTTGGAGCGCGGCGGCGTGTGCGACGTCGAAGAAGAACGCCGGCTCATGTACGTCGCCATCACGCGCGCAAAACGCGAACTTTCCGTCTCATTCGCCGCGATACGCTATGAATTCGGACGAATGCAAATTCAAAAGCCGAGCCGTTTTATCGAAGAAATGGAAGGCTGCGGCGATAATTCCGGGTTTATCGAAAAAACGCATATCCCGTTCGGCGATCCCGATGCCGTGCGCCGCGCGCGCCGCGCGGGCAATTGCGGCACCAATCGCCCAAAATTGGCATGGAGTCATCAAAAACAATCCCAAAATCGGCGCTTCTCAGACGATGACTTCGCCGACGAAGTCGGCGGCGGCATTGCGCGCCCGTTCGGGCGCAAGAAAGAATCGCGTTTCGCCCATGAGCAAGACGATTTCGCCGGTTCCATGATCGATGCGCCATTTTACGAAGAACAAAGCGTGCCGCTTCACGATCCGGGCGTCGGCGCGCCGACGCCCCAAACGGCGCAAACCGGCTTCGCAGCAAATCATTGCGCCAAAACCGACGCCGTCGGAAAAAATAACCGCCCCGTTTCTGTCGGCTGCAACGTCCGGCACTCTGTTCACGGCGAAGGACGCGTCTTGCGCATCGATAAAGCGGCAGACGATTTCAAAGTTCTCGTCGAATTTCCCAAAAGCGGCAAAAGAACGATTTTGGCGCGTTTTCTCATCGTTCTGTAAACATTTTCTGCGGCTTAAACATTATTCTTTGCATCGTCTTCGATAATGTATTTCAGCGCCCCGACAGCGGCTTTGCTCAAAAACGCGAGTTCGTCGCCCGACATGGGGCGCATATCTTCGACGCCGTGATGCGAACCTAATCCGAATAATACCGATGCCGCCCGAATATTCCTCAAACGGGCGACGACAAAAATCGTATCGCTTTCCATTTCGGTCGCCACCACGCCGGCGCGTTGCAGCATTTCCCAATGCTCTGCCGCATCTTTGGCGCGCGGCAAGCATGCCGGCGACTCGAGAAAAAATGCGTCTTTGCTTTCGATCACCCCAAGCCGATGCGACGCCCCGCAATCGGCCGCCGATCGCTGCAATGCCCCGACGAGTCTGTAGTCGGCAAATGCCGGATAATTCTCCGGCACATAGGCATTTGCCGTCGCCCCGCCGCGATAACACCCCGTTGCGATGATAAGATCGCCGCGCTTATTCTCCGGCTGAAGCAGCCCGCATGTCCCCGTCCGGATAATCGTATGAACCCCCAATGCCCCCAATTCTTCGACTGCAATTGCCGCCGACGGTCCGCCGATTCCGCTCGAAACGACCGAAACCCGCGTCTGCCCCAACAAACCTGTCCATGCGCAAAATTCGCGATGATTGGCCATTTCTCGCGCATTTTCGAGATGCTTTGCGATTTCGTTGACGCGATGCGGATCGCCGGGCATCAAAACATAACGCCCAACATCTTGGCAATCGAGACCGATGTGATACTGCTTCATTTTTCCCCTTTCCGTTGCTCATCAAAGACATGCCCAACAATCGCGCAAACGCCGATCGCGCGCGCGGCGCAACTTCAACAACCCGCGCCGCGCAATGTCAACCCGCAATGCTTCAAATAACGATGCTTTTGACGTTATGACGCCATGACAGAATGAGGCGCTATTCTCAAACCTGTCGGATGCATCGCCATCAAACAGGCAAACGCCGAAAAAAAACGCATCCGCCTCAAACGCAATATCCATCCGATAATCCGCTCTCTTCGGCATTTGCCGACCGTTTTTTATCGGCAATCGCAAAACGATTAACACAAAAGATGCTATTGCGGATTATGCTTAAACACGCTCAGCGCCAACAGACCTCCCAATGCGGCGCCGGCAATCGTTAAGGCGATGCTTGCGGCGATATAAGCGCCGGCGATGCCCCATTGCTTTTTTTCAAAAAGCCCGACGGTCTCGAGCGAAAACGTCGAAAACGTCGTCAGTCCGCCGCAGAATCCGGCTTTCCAAAATACGGCTGCCGCCGGCGACAGAATTGACGTTTTGCTCACCGCGCCGGCAACGACTCCGATAACAAACGAACCCAAAACATTGACGGCAAGCGTGGCATAAGGAAATAATGACGGCGTGAATTGCGGGATTTGCGAGACGCCGTAACGCATCATGGCGCCGATTGCGCCGCCTATTCCGACGGCTATATACAAATGCGGGGAATGCATGCATGACCTTTGGCAGTAAGAAATTGTTTGGCGTGTTTTGTTGTCTTTGGGCATGGCCGTGTTTGTCTTGCGACGAAAGCCCGCAGCATGATGCCGCCTGTGGCGGCGGATTGCAAACGATAAAAAGCGCCATCAAAAACGGCGATCCCGACGCGTCAGATGCGTATCGTTCGGTGATGGGAATTGCCGTCACGCTCAACGGCGTCTCGTCGATCTATTGCTCGGGCGCGCTCGTCGGCACGCATAAACTGATCACCGCGGCGCATTGCGTGACCGATTCGGGCGATTTGCCGTTCGAAGCGCTCTTGGCCGACGAAGCGGTCAAAATCATTGCGCAATATCGCGCCCCGTCGGACGACGAATCGCAACAAACCGTTGCGACGCAAAAATTCGGCATCGAAAACGTGCACATCCATGCAGGATACAATCCCAAAACGCGCATTCACGACATTGCGATCATCGATATCGCCCCGAATGCCGATACGTCGCAATTCGAACCTTATGCGATTGCTGC
>CAVGZQ010000136.1:0-8502 GCA_963633515.1 Bacteroidaceae bacterium | reverse complement strand
ATAGCGCGGCAAGCCTGCCGTATTTGCCTCGGCAAATAGGCAGGCCGCGAAGGCGCATTGAGCCCGAACGGGCGAAAAAGCCGAAGCGCTCCGCGCGATAACCGCCGATCGCCGAAATTCGTCAAACCTTCGGGCAAACGCATCCGACCGTCCGATTGACCATATAAAATATGGCAGGATTTTTCATTTTCCCGTATGTTGGCATGCCGGCGCGCGCCTCGCAATGCGCGGCAGTTCCCGCCGTCCGGCGCAGGGCGGCTTAAAACAGGGCGAACAATAGGGTTAAGATGCTTAAACCTCGATATTTATTGGCGATTTTGCCGCTTTGCGGCGCATCATTTCTGACGCAGCCGATGAAGCCTGCGCAGGCCGAAACGATTGAGCGCATTGCCGCGATTGCGGGCGACGATATCATAACGCTCAGCGATGTGCGGACCGACGGCGTGATGCGCTGCCTCGTCAAAGGGAAAGACTTGCGCGATATCGACACGTCGCAAACGCGCGCCCAAGACCTCGAAGCGCTCGTCAAAGAGCTCGTTCAGGCGCGGCTCATCGCGCGGCAGGCAAAAAAGAGCAATATCCGCGTGGGCGACCGCGAAGTCGACCTTCAGCTCAAAGAAATGTATGAGCGCGCCGGGCAGACCGAAGACGCGTTTAAGGCGATGATGGCGCAGGAAGGCATCGATTGGACGGCATACCGGGCATATTTGCGCAGCGAAATCGAGACGCAGTTCGTAATTCGCAGCGAATTGGCCGGGCAGGTGACGCCGTCGGAATCGGACGTCATCGCCTGCGCTCAGGAAATCGCCCCCGACGCCCGAGACAGCGTGACCGTCACGATGAGCCAAATCATCATTCCCGAAATCGAGGCCGAAAGCAAAGCCGGACTCGCGGCGCCGGCGGCAAAAGTTTTCAACGGCGTTTGGTGGAACAGCCTCGATGCGGCGACAAAACGCTATGCCCAAGGCGTGCGCATCATCGCCGCACAATCCCCCGATCGTTTTGTCGAATATGTCAAGAAATTTTCGACCGGCCGCAGCGCCCAACGCGACGGCGTTCTCGGATCGTTTTCCCCCGGCGACCTGAGCAAAGATTTTTCTTCCGTCTTCGCGCTCAAAAAAGGCGAGGTTTCGGAGCTTATCGAAACATCGGCCGGGTATCATGTCATCAAAGCCGACGACGTCGCATACGGCGCATCGGGGACGTGGAAAGAAACCGTCGAAAAATGCCGCGAACAAATCGCGATGAACGAAAGCCAACGGCTCGTCGTTTCGTGGCTTAACGATTTGATGGAAAAGAATTTCGTTTCCGTTCTCGTCAACGAAGATTTGTCGCAAAGCGCCCAAAGCGCACGATAATTCGGTTCTTTATATATTGCGCGGTTGCTTTGCATATTGCGCAATTGCTTTTTGTTTTTTCGCGCACGCCGCCGCCGGCATCGCCTTGAGCCGGGGCGGTTCGATGCGCGGCGCCCGCAGCTTTTGCCGGCGTTTCGTTATCGCGCCGAAGAGAAAGATTTTTCGTTTGGGCAGCTTTGACGCGGTAATCTTTTTTTTATTTGTCCGATTTTTATTATTCTGCCCGAGGAGAGCCTATGTTTATCGTCAATATCAACGGCAAAGATTACGAATCGGCGCAAGACAAGAAGCTGCTGCGTTTCTTGCGCGACGATCTGCATCTTACAGCAACCAAAGACGGCTGCAGCGAAGGCGCCTGCGGGACATGCACAGTCCTCGCCGACGGCGCAAAAATCAAAGCATGCGTGCCTCTCCTGAGCAAACTGGCGGGCAAAAAAATCATCACCGTCGAAGGCATTCCCCCCGAAGAAATGCGGATTTACGAACATTGTTTCGCCGTCGCCGGCGCGGTTCAGTGCGGGTTTTGCATTCCCGGGATGATTATTTCTGCCAAATCGCTCCTCGATTCGAATCTCAATCCGACGCGCGAAGACGTCAAGAAAGCGATTCGCGGCAACTTGTGCCGCTGCACGGGATACAAAAAGATCGAAGACGGAATAATGCTCGCCGCCGAGTATTTCCGCGAAAAACGCCCCATCGAACCCGCGCCCAAAACTTTGCACATGAACGAACATGCCAAACGGATCGATGCCGCCGAAAAAGTCAACGGAACGGGCATATTTTGCGACGATCTTTATTTCCCCGGCATGATTTACGCCAAAGGCGTGTATTCGAAATACCCGCGCGCCCGCATCGACAAAATCGATATTTCCAAAGCGCTGCAACACCCCGATTGCGTCAAAATACTCACCCGAAAAGACGTGCCGTGCAACAAAATCGGCCATATCAAACAAGATTGGGACGTAATGGTCGGAGAAGGCGAAATCACGAAATACGTCGGAAACGTTCTGGCGCTCGTTGCGTCGAAAAATCCCGACACGCTCAAAGAAATCTGCGACTTGGTCGAAATCGGTTATACGGAACTCAAGCCGATAACGTCGCCGTTCGAAGCGCTTCGCGGCGATGCGCCGCTCATCCATCCCGACGGAAACATCATGAGCCGCGCGAATTTAATTCGCGGAAACGCCGACGAAGCAATCAAAAATTCAAAATACGTCGTAACGCGCAAATATAAAACGACTTGGCAAGAGCACGGCTTTATGGAACCGGAATGTTGCGTAGCGCTTCCCGAGGGCGAAGACGGCTTGCTCATCTATACGACGAGTCAATCGATATACGACGTGCAGCGCGAATGCGCCGCCATGTTCGGATGGCCGAAAGAGCGGATCCACTGCCGCGCGCCGCTTGTCGGCGGCGGCTTCGGCGGCAAAGAAGACATGACCGTTCAGCCCTACGCCGCCCTCATGGCATGGGTGACGAAACGTCCCGTCAAAGTGAAATACAGCCGTCAGGAATCGCTCGATTACCACGTCAAACGCCATCCCATGGAAATGGAATTTACGACGGCATGCGACGAAAACGGCATTTTGACGGGCATGAAAGGCGTCATTATCGCCGATACGGGCGCATACGCATCGTTGGGCGGCCCGGTATTGCACCGCGCATGCACGCATGCCGCCGGTCCCTATAACTATCAAAACGTCGATATTCTCGGCATGTCGGTCTACACGAACAACGTCGTATCGGGCGCATACCGCGGTTTCGGCGTCAGCCAGAGCTGTTTTGCGACCGAACAGAATATCAATCTTTTGGCAGAAATGGTCGGGATCGATCCGTGGGAAATCCGTCGCCGCAACGCGATAAAACCGGGCGATGTGCTTCCCAACGGCCAAACCGCCGATCCCAACACGAATCTCGTCGCCTGCATCGACGCGGTCAAGGATCTCTACTACTCGAACAAATACGCCGGGATTGCGTGCGGGTTCAAAAACTCCGGCACGGGAATGGGCAAAAAAGACATCGGGCGCGTGTTGCTGTCGGTCGAACAGGGCAAAATCCACATCCGAACGTCGGCTTCTTGCATGGGACAGGGAATCGGTCAGATGGTTCTGACAGAAATCTGCCACATGTCGGAACTCGATCCGGCGCTTTTTGTCTTCGAAAACGCCGATACGATCCGCACGCCCGACAGCGGCACTTCGACGGCATCGCGCCAAACCGTCGTGACGGGCGAAGCCGCTCGCCGCGCCGGCGAAAAACTGCGCGCAGCGCTCGATGCCGGAAAAACCGTCGCCGATCTCGAAGGGCAGGAATTCTATGGCGAATATTCGGTCAAAACCGATCCGCTCGGCGCCATCAAAGACAATCCCATCAGCCACGTATCGTATTCCTACGGCACGCAAGTCATTATCTTGGACGAAGCGGGCAAAATTACCAAAGCCGTCTCGGCATTCGACGTCGGAACGCCTGTCAATATCCAATCGGTCGAAGGGCAAATCGAAGGGGGCATGATCATGGGCATCGGATACGGCGTCACCGAAAAATTCGAATGCATCGACGGGTATCCCAAAAGCAAATTCGGCACCATCGGATTCCTTCGCGCCGATCAATCGCCCGAACTCGACGTCATTTTGTGCGTGCCCAAAGAAGAAGACAAATTGCCCTTTTCTTTGGGAGCAAAAGGATGCGGCGAGCTGTGCATGATTCCGACGGCGCCGGCCTGCGCCTTGGCCTACTATAAGCTCGACGGCAAATTCCGCCAGTCCCTGCCCGTCGACGACACCCCATACCGAAAGAAAAAATAACCGACGCCGCAAAAAAGCCGCCGCAAAACGTAGCGGCTTTTTTGTTGAATATTATTTTTGCAACCGATTGCTTCATGAATTTAAATCATGCCCGCGCGGCATTGATGAAATTTTATTTGCAAGCAATTCGCAACGCATCAATCCGATCGAAACCGGGGCAAGACTTTTTTTGGAACGCATTTGCCGGGAGAAACGATTTTTTGGGGGAATTATGCACGAAGAAGAAACGACGACGCGATTCGGAATGATCAAACGGCTGGGCTTTTTCATACGCCTGTTTCTCGTTTGGATTTTTTCGCGCGTCATCCATGAACCGGCACAAACGCAAGAAATCTTGGCCGTCCCGCAGGACGAATCGATCGTCTATGTGTTGGGATCGGAGAATAAATACGATTTTTTGTATCTCAACGATCTGTGTCTCAAATTGGGCATGCCCTTGGCGTATGCCGGAAACGGCCGCAGCCATCTGCGGCATGCAACGTTGGGCGCATGCATTTCCGGGCTTTTCAAAGGAAGAAAAAAGCCTTTTTCCCCCGAAGAACTCGCCCGACACGCCGCCCGGCGCAAACCCGTGCTCATTTTTCTCAATCAATACGGAACGCATGAACGCGAGAACAGAGACAAAACCGACGCATTTTTTCGCGCCTTGGACAAACTTGCCCAAAGCGATCCCGAGCTCAGGATTCATTATTTCACGGTAGGGATTGTCTGGGAACGGCGGACAGAATCGACGGAAATATCGCGATTTAACGAGATATTCGGCACGCCGACGCGTCCGAGTTCGGTGCGGCGGTTTCTTTCGGTTTTGCCGTCTTTGGGGCAACTCTTCTTTAAAATCGGCAATCCCCTGTGCATCATTCATCATTTTGCGAACGATTGCCCGAAACAAGCCCCCGACGACGCGTCGCAAAACGTTCAAATTCTCAAACCGCAAACCGATCTTCGCACGCTTTTCGACGACGATATCCATGCCATGCATACGATGGTCAACGGGCCGAAAATCAAGCCCCATCAGCAGCTCCTGCGAGAAATCGTCGAATCGGAGCGGTTTCGGGAAGAGCTTCGAGCGATTTCGCAGCAGACCGGCCAATCGATCGAAGAATTGACGCTCGAAGCCCGAAAAATCCTCGACAAAACCGCGTCGAAATTCACGCTTTTGGTATGCAAAATCTTTTGCACGTTTCTCATGCCCATGTGGAGCATCATTTACAACGGGCTTTTCTTCGCTCAAGAGCAATTCAACCGCATCCGCGAGCTTTCCAAAACGCATCGCCTCGTCTTTATCCCAAGCCACAAGAGCCACGTCGATTACTTGGTTTTGAGCATATTGCTCTTTCAAAATGGCGTATTGCCGCCGCATATCGCGGCCGGAGAGAATCTCAATTTCTTCCCGATAGGCGGTCTCTTGCGGCGCGGCGGCGCATTCTTCATCAAACGCAGTTTCCGGGGCGAGCAGCTCTATACGGCATGCATTCGGTATTATATCGATTTCATCTTGCACGAAGGCTGCCCCATCGAATTTTTCATCGAAGGAGGAAGATCGCGGACCGGTCAGGTTTTGCAACCCAAATTCGGGATCTTGCGCATGATCGCGCAAACCGTCCAAAACGATCCCGCGCTCCCCGTCAAAATTATTCCGTGCGCCATCACATACGAAAAAGTCATCGAAGACATGGCCTACAAAAATGAACAAGACGGCGCGACCAAACAAAAAGAAAACTTCTCCAATCTCATTCGGACGACAAAACTCCTCATCAGCAAATACGGTCAAATATACGTATCGTTTGCCGATCCGATCGATCTGAACGAAGCGCTTCATCTCGGCGATCCGTGCCGCGAACAAACGGATCAGACGCTCACGGCCGATATCGATGCGATGAGCATCGAATTGATGCAGCGCATCAACCGGGCGACGACGATAACGATGAGCGCATTGGCCGGATGCGCGCTGCTCAACACGCCGAAAGACGCCATGGCGCTTCAGACGCTTTTGCAAAATTCGGCATTTTTGCTTTCGCTGCTCATCGAGCGCGGCGCGCTGATTTCGCCCGTGCTCCGGACAGCGCTTGCCGCAAGCCGCGCTTCTCTGCGCGAAACATGCCCGCAAGACGAAGATCCGGCAATCGCCGCGCCGGGCGCCGATTGTGCCATGATTTCCTCGGCAACATCGCACATCAAAGCGCAAGCGCTCGTCGGTCCGCTCACGCAGCCGATCGTTCAGACGCTCAAGCTTTTCGAACGCAACGGCACCATCAAACGGCGCGGAAACGAGTTTTCGCCCGATATCGTCATTTCCGAATCGGGACGTCTCCAAATGGCGTTCTACAAAAACATCCTGCTCTATGCGATCATCGACGACATCTACATGGCATGCGCCATGCTCATCGCCGCCGACGGCAAAATCGCCGCGATCGAAGCCCGTTTCGGCGATATCGCAACGCTTTTTGCCATCGAGTTTTCAGACGATTGCATCAAAAACCGCTTCGAAAAAACGCTGAGCCGTTTCTGCGCGCGCAACTGGATCGAAATTTCCGCAAACGATGTCCGAATCCTTCCCAAACACCAAAGCGACTTTTCTTTGCTCGCCCATTGCATTGCCCACCATGCCCAAAGCTACCGCTTCGTCTTCGATCATGTCTCGCGGCTTGCGCAATCGCGCGACGAAGCATCGCTCATAAACGCGCTCCTCGAGAAAGCAAAAAATGATGTCGCCGATCGCAAAATACTCCCCGAATCGCGCTCGAAAGTCGTCTATATGCACGCCTTGCAACGATTGCAAAATTGGAAAGTTCTCGGCGTGTCGTATGAACAGACGGGGAAAAAATCGGCCAAATATCTGCAAAAAATCGGCGATATTCCCGAATCGGCAAAATCGGCCGCCGATGCGTTGGCCGACCTCATGCAATCATAAATCGCGCCCTTTGCCCGCCTCGCGGACAACATCGCCGATGCCGCCGCTTGCGGGCAAAGGGCGCAAAAGCGATCTGCGGGCGGCGGCGGTTTGCGCCATCGGCCGGCCGCGCGCCGGCAAGGCTTCGCCGCCGATAGGCGCTTTTATGCCGAATCGCCCGGATCTCCGAAAATCCGAGACACTCGTTTGAATAAAAACGGCCGGCCGGCGTTATGCGCCGCGAGGAAAGGGGCGCGCAGACGCAATGCATGGCTTGCCGGCGCGGCGGCAACGCGGCATCGGAACGGGTTTCGGACGCAGCCGGCACGAATATTGCCCATGACGGCAAACCGGCGTCCGTTGCATTTTATGCGGCCGCTGCCGCATCATTTTGAACAATTCAGGAGAAATGCTTCATGAAATTAAATCGTGTTTTATTGACAATGGCTGTTGCCTTATTTTTTGCAACGCCGGCAATGGCTCAGGAGACCGATCAAGCTGCCGCTGCCGCTGCGCCCGCTCCGGCGGCTGCGCCCGCTGCGGCGGCAGCTCCGTCTGCTGCCCCTCAGGGCGCCGCCGCGATCAAAGACACGGCCGATTTGGCCGGCGCCGCCGCGGTTCTCGCCAAATGCGACCAAAATCACAACTATTTCAAAGATCAGCAAATCAGCACCGACATGGTGCTCAACGGCGGCGTTCACAAAAACGTCACCTATACCTTCGATACGTATACGCGCGGTTCGAAACGCTCCGTCCGTTTCGATTCTCCCGCCGAAATGCGCGGCATGGGCGTCGTCACAAAAGGACGCGACGAAGTCTATGCGCGCCTGCCCGACTCCAACAAAGTCCGCCGCGTCGGAACGCATGCCAAACGGCAAAGTTTCTACGGTTCGGACTGGTCGATGGACGATATGTCGATGATCTATTTCGGACAAGATTATGACGTCGTCAAAATTCTCAGCCTCGACGACAACAACCGCTACACTCTCGAACTCAAACTCAAAAACGGCGTCGATCTGCCCTATCCCAAACTTATCGTCAAAATTACCCGCGACACCCTCCTCATGGATTACATCGAGTACTACGACGATACGCTGAGCCTCAAAAAGACCCAAGAACGCTTCGATCTCAAAGATATCGGCTCGGGACACAAAGTCTATACCCACATCAAACTCACCGATGCCGCCACCAAACACACGACCGAAAACTTCGTCAAAAGCGAGAAGATTAACCAAAACTTCCCCGAAGATACGTTCACGAAGCGTTGGCTCGTCCGAAGCCTTTAATCATTAAATCCCGGCAATTATTATAATCGGCAAAAGCGCGGTTTTCGGACTGCGCTTTTTTTTTGACGGCGTCATGCCGCTCCAAAAAAAGCCGCGCGTATGCTCGCAGCCCCCCCACGGGGGGCGAGAACATAGCGCGGCCCAAAAGCCGCGCGTATGCTCGC
>CAVGZQ010000135.1:0-8580 GCA_963633515.1 Bacteroidaceae bacterium | reverse complement strand
GTCGATGAGCTCAAACAAATGATTTGGAGATACTTCATGAGCTACCGGAACAATAGGAGAATTTCTACAGTCACCGGGGGATTGCCGCCAATGGTTAAAAGAGAAAAATACTATGCCTCGATTGTCGAGGTCTCGTAAACACTGATTTTGTTAAAAATGTGTCAACCAAATTTGACATTTTCAAGATATTGCTCAGTGCCCATCGGGGGCGTTTTGCATCCAAGAAACCGACGCGTCATGCGGCGACGATTGCAAAGACTGCACGTTAAACAACGGAATTTGCGTCGACGGCGCGTGCCGATGCCCGAATAATATGCGCCGATGCCCGAATAATATGCGCCGATGCCCGAACGATGATGTTTGCGCCGCACAGAGCGACGAATCGTGCAGCGACGATTGCGAAGACTGCGCATTGAGCGGCGAATATTGCCAATCGGGCGCATGCGTTTGCGCGCCGCATTCATACGATTTCGCGGCATTGGCCGCATCGGCCGAAGATTTGCAGCTCAAACTTCGGCAATATCCCGACGAAACCGAATTTTCGCTCGCCATGCCGCATCAAACGCAAGCGACTAATGCCCGCCCCATTCATATTTTCGAAATTCGGCGGCTTCCGACGGCAGGAACGACCCATGTCGCCTACGAAGGCTCGACATATGAAGGCGAACGCATTGCTCTCATGGCTTTTCATCCCGATGCGCAAAAATATGTCAAAATCGCAAGCGCGCCGACCGACGGCAACGGCGACGCAAGCATTCAAGCCGAGATTTCAAACGATTTCGTCGATCCCGACACGCATGTCATGCGCGTCATGGCTGTTCAGGAGCTTGCCGCCAACGGTTCCGACACGTTTATTTTCACAGGCGACACCCAAAATTACACATCATCGGGCTACTTTTCCGACGGCAAATCCAACGGCATCTACAATGCGATCATGACCTATGCCCGCGATGAATATCACGCCGGACGCGCCGCCTATTTTCACCATGCCGGCGACATGACAAACAACACCTCGGGCGCCGTATTATTCGAAACCGAACAAAAAATCGCGAGCGAAGCGCACAAAATCATCGATGACGCAGGCATGCCAAACGGCGTCAGCGTCAGAAACCACGACACCTATCTGAAACTCTCGGGCGGCGAGTTTCAAATCCGCCCCTATTTCGAAAAATGGTTTCCCCCGTCGCGGTACGAAAAATTCTTCCGGTACGGAAAAAGCAACCTTTCGCCCGCCGGCCACTTCGATCACGACGTCTTGGTCACCATCGCCGATCGCGACTTTATCTTCATCAACTCGGGCTACAATCAATACCCCTACGATTGGCTCAATGCCGTTGCGTCGCAGTATTCGCACCGAATCGCCGTCATCGGCCGCCACAGTTACCTCTCCGCCGGCAATCTCTCGCCGCAGGGTCCCCTTATCTGCCGAAACGTCATCGTCAAACACGACAATATCCGACTCGTCCTTTGCGGTCATACCGCCGAACGCGGCTATCACTGCTCGGCAATCCCGAAACAAGACCGAACCGTGCTCGAAATCGTCGTCGATCACTCCGATTATTATCCGCCCCCCGAAGGCAAGGGAGCCGAAGGATATTTGCGGCTCATCTCTTTCCGCGACGGAAAAATCATCAATAAGACATATTCGCCGTATCGAAAACAATGCCTCACCGCTCGGACGGCGAAGGCGAAGATTTCGAACTCGATTTCGAACTTCCCGACACGCGCCGAACGCTCACTTCGTCATTCTTCGAAGCATATACCGATTGCAGCGATTAGAACGGCATTTTATTCGACCTGCGTCTGTTTTTTTGCGCCGCCGTCGGTAAGTCTTCCCGTGCGCCCCGTCGCCTATTAAAGCGCCGGCCCCCCCGTCGATTGTCGCGCCGTTAAAGCTTCGGCTATTTCGCGGCCCGCCTTGCGGGCAGGCGCTCAATACGCCTTCGCGGCCTGCCTGTTTGCTGCGCAAATGCGGCAGGCTTTGATGCGCTATTGCCCGGAGGGGCAATACGCGCGGCTTGCGCAATCGGGGCTTCGGCTATTTCGCGGCCTGCCTTGCGGGCAGGCGCTCAATACGCCTTCGCGGCCTGCCTGTTTGCTGCGCAAATGCGGCAGGCTTTGATGCGCTATTGCCCGGAGGGGCAATACGCGCGGCTTGCGCAATCGGGGCTTCGGCTATTTCGCGGCCTGCCTTGCGGGCAGGCGCTCAATACGCCTTCGCGGCCTGCCTGTTTGCTGCGCAAATGCGGCAGGCTTTGATGTCGCGGCGCAAGGCGCCGCCATGACTTCGGGCATCCGCGCAGCGGCTTGGAATGCCGCTTTGCGCGCACGCGCCTCGTTTCAAATCCTGCGGGCCCGCCCCCCCCGCCACCTCCTTTTAAGACCTTAAATCGGGCAAACCCCGACACCGAATGCGAACCCTTATTTTGCCCGCATCTCTTGCTGTCACATATAATGAGATGACTCGCATCGATCTCGATGCACCGGATGCGCATTCGTCAATGCCGCATCTCAGATTTGCATCGTCGGCCGGTTATCGCCGGATCGAGCGCTATGTTAACCTGTAAGCCGAATTTCATGCGGCGACTGCTTGCGCCGTCAACGCTCCGTGCAGTAAATCAACGAAATAATCCAATAAAGCGCAATTCGGTTTCGTCGCATCCGCGACGCCCCTCCGTTGCCCTTCATGAAGAATGATGGGGTCAAAAAAAAAATGTGACGGTTTTTTTTTTAACTATTTTACAAAACACTGATTTCATTGATCTTTTTTTTTGACGCGACGGACGCAGCCCGAGTCTTTGCGACAGCGCAAATCGCGCAATTCTTCCCGAATCGAGCATGTTTTTGGTTCGGAGCAAACGCGCAATTCGCGCAAAAAAAGCGCGGCGTATGCTCGCAGCGACTGCGAGAACATAGCCGCGCCGGCCGCGCGTATGCTCGCAGCGACTGCGAGAACATAGCCGCGCCGGCCGCGCGTATGCTCGCAGCGACTGCGAGAACATAGCCGCGCCGGCCGCGCGTATGCTCGCAGCGACTGCGAGAACATAGCCGCGCCGGCCGCGCGTATGCTCGCAGCGACTGCGAGAACATAGCCGCGCCGGCCGCGCGTATGCTCGCAGCGACTGCGAGAACATAGCCGCGCCGGCCGCGCGTATGCTCGCAGCGACTGCGAGAACATAGCCGCGCCGGCCGCGCGTATGCTCGCAGCGACTGCGAGAACATAGCCGCGCCGGCCGCGCGTATGCTCGCAGCGACTGCGAGAACATAGCCGCGCCGGCCGCGCGTATGCTCGCAGCGACTGCGAGAACATAGCCGCGCCGGCCGCGCGTATGCTCGCAGCGGCAGCGAGAACATAGCGCGGCAAGCCTGCCGGCAGGCAGGCTGCGAAGGCGTATCGCGGCCTCCCGCCGCGATAGCCGAAGCCTCAAAAAAAAAAACGAATATTATTCGTTTGCAAGCGCTTTTTTGATAAAAAAATACGAGTTTTCGTCTTTGTACTCGAAAGCAACCGAAAAAATCGCGCATTTTATCGCTTCTTCGGAATTCCGGATGCGTATATAATTGTCTCTTAGGGGGGGGGGAATCATTCATCATAAAGGAACGGGATTTATGAACGCAGAGAAAGGGAAAGCGAAGAATTTTGTTTTGGATACGAACGTCGTATTGCATGACCCAATGGCGATCACGAAATTCGGCAACAGCAATGTCATCATTCCCATCTATGTTGTCGAAGAAGTCGATAACTTCAAAAAGCAGCTCAATGAGCTCGGACGCGCCGCGCGCCTCTTCAGCCGGACGCTCGACGATTATCGCCAAAAAGGAAATCTCGCTCAGGGCGTGCGCATGCCCTCGGGCGGGCTCTTGCGCGTTATTCCGACCGAACGCAAATACATGCCCCAAGACAATATCGCGACGAGCAAGAATTCCCCCGACACGCTTATCATGAGCGTCGCTCTGCGCGTTCAATCCGAAGACCCCGAAACGCCGTGCATCTTCATCACAAAAGACACCAATCTTCGAATCCGCGCCGACGGCATGGGGCTGCAAAGCGAGAACTACGAAGAACGCAGCATTTCCGTCGATAATCTTTATCCCGGCGCCGAAGAATTGCGCGTCGGCGGCGGCATCATCGACGAACTCTACCAAACGCGCGAAGTGACAGCGCAGTTTAACGACGCTTCCGACAAAGCGCCCTTTGCCTATGAATGCCCCGAGTTGGCTCAAAACCATAAGGGCGACGGCGATTTGCTCCTCTATGCAAACGAATACGTCCGGCTCGTCGATTGCCGCGAAGAGAATCACACCGCCATGGCGCGTCTCTTGCCGCAGCAAAACAAACTTACGGCGCTCGTCACGACGCGCCCCGGTTTTTCGGGATGCTGGGGCATTAAACCGCGAAACAAAGAACAGCACTTTGCCCTCGATTGCCTCTTGGACGACAACATCAAACTCGTCACGCTCTTGGGCAAAGCCGGCACGGGCAAAACATTGATCGCGCTTGCCGCAGGACTTCAAAAAGCAACCGAAGAACAAGTTTATTCAAAACTCCTCGTCGCCCGTCCCATCTTCCCGCTGGGAAAAGACGTCGGTTATCTCCCCGGCGGAATCGAAGACAAACTCAATCCTTGGATGCAACCCATCTTCGATAATGTCGAATTTCTCATGGGATTGAACGAAGAAGACAAACGGCGCGGACGCCGCAGCTACAAGGAACTCATCGATATGGGACTGCTCCAAATCGAAGCCCTGACCTATATCCGCGGCCGTTCCATCCCCAATCAATACATCATCGTCGACGAAGCGCAAAACCTTACGCCGCACGAAGTCAAAACGATTATTACGCGCGTCGGGCAAGGCACAAAAGTCGTCTTGACCGGCGATCCGTACCAAATCGACAATCCTTACGTCGATGCCGACAGCAACGGACTCTCTTACGTCATCAACAAATTCAAAGGCGTCGACATCGCCGCGACGGTCACGCTTTCCAAGGGAGAACGCTCAAAATTAGCAGAACTTGCCTCTAACCTGCTGTAAATTTTCGGATATTGCATTTTTGCTGAATAAAATTTGATTTGTTGCAAAAACGCAAAACTTCTATAATCAGCGTTGCGAAGTTGCAAGCCGCGGCTTGCAACTTTTTTTATTTGCGCGCCGCAAACCGATCCAAACTTGCTATTTTTATTATCGCGCGCCGCAAACCGATGCGCCGGCTTGCAGGTTTTGCAAACATTGCAAACCGCCCCAAGCTTCCGGCGTGTCTCCGTTCCGGCCGGCGCTCATTCGCATGCGCCGATATTTTTCCGCATCGCCGATCAGCCCATTTCGCCTGAAATGTTGTAACGCAAATATTCGAGGCGTTCGGCGCGATCGCCGAACGTCGCGCATGCATGCATCAATTTGACAAGCGCGGCTTCCAAACGGATTTCTCCCCCGCTTATGGCGCCGGCTTCGCATAAAACGCTGCTGTTTTCGTAAAGCGGCAAATCGATTTTTCCCGTTGCGGCATTGGCAACGAGCACATCGATATTGCGTTCGGCCGCCGTCTTGACAAACGAAACGATATCGCCGTCGGCGCACGGAACCGTCCCGACGCCGAACGGAATAAGGACAATCCCGTCCAAACTCGGTTCGCCCGTCAGCAAACGTTCAAGCGTTCCGGGCTTAATGCCGGGCGTCACATGAACGGCAATGACGTTGGCGTCGAATTCGGGACAGCAGCGAAACGGACCCGACGGATGCCGAATATGTTTGCCCAGCGTAATGTCGACGCCAAGACGCGCAAGCGGTTCGCATCCCGGCGAATCGAACGCATGATACGCCCGCGTGTTGATCTTGCACGATCGGCAGCCGCGCAGCAATACGCCGTCAAAACAAATCGATACTTCGGGGATCGAAAGCGTCGAAACTTCGATCGCATCGGCAAGATTGCGGCGCGCATCGTTGCGCAATGCCCCCATGGGACGCTGCGCGCCGGTCAGCACAACGGGACGATCGAGACCTTCCAGCGCAAACGACAGCGCCGCTGCCGTATAGGGCATCGTATCGGTTCCGTGAATGACGATAAACCCGTCATATTGCGCGCGATTCCGGGCTATCGTCAACGCAAGCTCCCGCCACTGCTTCGGTCCGATGTCCGACGAATCGAGATTGAACAATATCTTCGAATCGATATGCGCAAATCCCGCATATTCCGGCAACTGCTCGACGAGCGTCGCCGCATAATGTCCCGGCTCGAGATGCTCGCTGCCCTCCATCCCTATCGTTCCGCCGGTGTGAATAAGCATTATGCGCTTTTGTCTGTCGCTCATACATCAAAATCCCCGCATCAAAAAACCGCTGCGCGGCCAAGCCGCCGCTTGGCTGCGCCTTTACGCATTTTTATCGCAATTGACAAGATCCGATGATGTTACGCCTCGTTCGGATTGTAACAATAATTTCCGTCATTGGGAAACTTCGGATGCCATCCGGGCAAACGGCACAAAAATCCGCCCCGGCATTCCGAATCTTTTGCGCAACCGCACGTTTTGCCGCTGCCGAACGAACTGTCGACGCACCCCGTCCCGGTTCTGTTTGTCTCATCGCCTTCGCCGCATGCATAGCTGTCGGCAGCGTATAATAATTTTCCGCCTTTGCACGAACCGGAATAACCTCTGTCATATAACAACATGCAAGTCGGCGCGCCGTCGGGGGAATCGGGTTGGTCTTTGCAAGGATTGACATAATCGCACAAACCGTTTGCGCAGCTGCTCTGACACGGCAATATTTGCATCGACTCGATATAAGCATTTCCGGCCGCATCGTTGGCGCAAACCGTCTTAACCGATTGATGTTCGTTGTTCGATTCGGCGCAAACTTGCGTGATTTCGCCGATATTCGCCGTATTTTCGCAAGGTATTTTGCACGCCGCGCCGGAAGCCAAAACAAAACACGATGTCGCATATTGCCCCGATGCTTCGCACGCAGCCGATTGCCAAACGCCGTCTGTGCACGTTTCGATCGATTTTGCATCGGCCGAACACCGCACCGATCCGTCTGCGCACGGATCGGCTTCGGGTTGGAGCGGCGGATCGATCGGTTTGTCTTTGCATTGAAGCGAGTCGCTCCCTTCTGACGCCTGACACGTCTTTGTCCCGTCGCCGCTGCACGAATCGCCCGCCGCTTTGTCTGCGCACGGATCGGCTTCGGGTTGGGGCGGCGGATCGATCGGTTTGTCTTTGCATTGAAGCGAATCGCTCCCTTCTGACGCCTGACACGTCTTTGTCCCGTCGCCGCTGCACGAATCGCCCGCCGCTTTGTCTGCGCACGGATCGGCTTCGGGTTGGGGCGGCGATGACTCGCGGCACGCCTTGTTTTCGCACCCGTTCGGACACGTGTTTCTAACCTTCCATGCGCCGTTGTCGCAAATCTCCTCGGTCAAGGCATCGGCCGAACAACGCACCGCACCTTGAATGCAGCCGGTCTTATCGCCGTCGTTTGACTCATCCGATGATCCGCACCCGGCGGCAAACAACGATATAACTCCCGCAATTCCCCATAAACGCAATTGATTTCTCATCCTATCGCTCCGCATTTTGAATAATCCGATTAAAAACCGCATCGTGCCCGACACAGTCCGCGCCATGTCCTTTCGGACCGCTTCCATTACCAAAACGCATTGAAAAATCAACCGACCGATTGCGCCGGGCAAGACGCCTTCGGCAGAGAGCGCCGCCGGAGCGATGAAATGCTTCGCAATCCGTCTGAAAAAAACTTCGCCGGTCGGTAAAATGCTATTCCTCCGAAGTTTTATGATCTGCTTTTATGAATAGGTTGACCGAATGCATGCGCAACAATGCCAAAACCATAATCTCAGACAAGAAACGATAAAAAATCATTCTCGGTCGGATGCGAAAGCGCCGGCGCAGCAACAAGCAAACGGATTGCATGCCTGCCGCGCGCGGCAAGAGGTGCTGCGGGCTGCGCGCATATTTTCCCTGCGCCGCGCCGTTCGGAGACGGCCGAAAACGATAATCTGCGACTCTGCGATCGAAATGTTGTCGGTCCGGCAGAACTTCTCGGCCCGGCAAACTGCCGACCGTTCGACCCGCAACAGGTTCTGCAGACGATAAGGGCTTACAGCAAATCGCATGGCGCGCAATCTATGGATTTGGCAGATGCTCTGCGTCAAGCCGAAAGACAAAAAAAAGGCAATGCGCCCAATGCGTCCGAAAGCGACGATGCTCCGAAAAACAAAAATCCGAAAACGCAATCGGATTTGCTTTCGAAAACAGCCGATGTGCCCATACAAACAAATCAATCGCTCAGCCGAATGCGCGTCAGGGCTCGCGCCGCCGAAGGCAAACGAATTGATGTTGCCGATAATCGCGAGCGCCGCGACCGCGCGCTCATTGCTCGCGAAAAACGTCACATTGTCCAACAGCAACTTGCCTTAGGAAAGTCTGAATAATTGAGCGATTTACAAAGCAGATAAAATGTGATGCATTTTGTCATCGGGGGATTTCGCATATAGCAGACGAAGCATGGCTCATCCGTTGAGTTTCGGAGAGGCTGAATATTCCGTTGAAACAGAAAAGAGCCGCA
>CAVGZQ010000134.1:0-8675 GCA_963633515.1 Bacteroidaceae bacterium | reverse complement strand
CCTTGCGCGCATACGAAAAATCGTACGAAATCGAACCCGCCGAAGATGTCGCCCTCTGCATGCGCGAACTCGAACGCCAAATGGGCGTCAAACCGCGCGTTCTCTCCGACCGCCGAAACTTTGCCCCCGGACGGCAATCGGCAATGCCAAACGGAGATTAAACGGTCGGCGGCAAATGCTTCGGCTTTTTCGCCTGCGGCTCAATACGCCTTCGCTGCCTGCCGTATTTGCCGCCCGCCTGCGGCATGCGGCAAATACGGCAGGCTTGCCGCGCTTTTGCCCGGCGGGCAATGCGCGCGGCTTGGCGCGGCTATGTTCTCAGCGGCTCTGCGAGCATCTTGCGAGCATACGCCGCGCTTTTTTTTGGGGGGCATGATTGCGGCGCAGGGCGCTGTTTGGGCGATCGCCAATCGGACGATCCGAATTCGAAGCCCCGCATCCGAATATCAAATCCCTTGACCGATAACCGGCAGCTAATCGTCGGCAATGAGCAAAGCCTGCATATGCTTCGGTTCGGGGCGTTTGTCTTCTTCGGGCCAAGACGCAATCACGGAGTCATGCAGCTGCTGCGCATACCGGCGCATCGCCGATCGCGTCGTTTCGGGCACATCCGACGCAAATAATGCAATCAGCCGTTCATAGGCGACGGCATCCAAAATCGTTTGACGCGGCGGCATTTCTTCGGGCTTTAACACGCCCCACGGTTCTTCGCGCTTAAGCGCGCGCCGCGTCATGACCGTCGCGGCGATATTGTCGAAATTGACGTTTTCGACGCCGATGACGATATCGTTGGAATAAGCCAAAAGCGATATATCGTCGCGGTTTTTTCGCAACGCGTCGCCAAAAAACAGCTCTCGCGATGCAACATCGGCAATGCAAGCCGCCGACGCCCCGATATCTTTCATGCTGCGATACGGTTCGAGCGACGAAAAATGCGGGCGCGGCCGCGACTGCAGCATCCCGTCGACGCAATCGCGCTGTTCGGCCGTCAGCAAACTCATTTTTTGATCGTCGATTATCGACAAATGCCCGCGCGATACCAATATCTTCGCTTTCCGCCCGATTTCGGCCGTCACGTTCCATCCCAACGTCAAGATTCTCTTGAGCGGAACACGGCTCAATATCCGCTGCGCGACTTCATCCTCTTCGCGCGAAGCGTATTCCAGCCCGATATTGACGTAAGCAATCGCCAACCGCATCCCCGACGCAAAGCCTTCGGTCTCGGACGGCTGATATCCGTCATGCGCGGCAACTTGCTGTGCCAACGACAAAAGCTGAATTTTAATCGATTCGCGATCCGATATGTTGGCCAATATTTTTTCAAAATAACATACCTCTGCATTCGATTCGTCATAAGCGACAATCGCATGCGCCAATTTGCTGCCGATTTGATACGGATTGACATAGAGTTCGGCATCGGTTGCCCGGCGCATCGCTTCGGCTTCTCGGGCGATATCGGCGCGGCAAAAAATCGCCGCCGCTTCGTCGCGCGGCACAAACCCCAGCTCGCGAATGCGAGCCGTCCGAAAACGGTATGCCGTTTCTTCCAAGTCCGTTTCCATTTCCCAATGCATGCCTTCCAATATCGACCACGCTTTTTCGACGTCAAACACGCGGTAAAGGCGTTCGACGAGCCCGCGCAAAACTTCGGCCCGTTCGCAGTCTTCGGGATACTCGACCCAAAAATTGAAATCGGGCGTTTGCGCGAGATTGGGCGATGCATCGTCGGGGATATCGGGTTCGTCGTTGCGATCTTCCGATACATACAACCGAATGTTGCGGTGAAGATAAAGCGCCATGACCTCGGGATCGATATTGTTCCATACTTCGGCAAATTGATCGTCGGCAACGGCGAGCAACCGATCGGTCCAATCGGTAAGGGCTTCGTCGCTGATGACGTCGCCGCGCCACAAATCGAGATCAAAACACGTCTGAACCTGTTCGGGCGATGCATATTCAAGCAAAATGGCGCCGTCCGACGGACCGACTTCGTGATACAAATCGTAAAATTCGACCGTTTCAAGACTTCGCACGGCTTGCTTCGAATCGGGCGCGCGAAGCAACATTTCCATGCGCGATTTCGGGCTGAGCGCAACCCCCGACGATGCATCGCATTCCAACAACGCGCTCAAATGATGAATTTCATTCATATCTCACGACCTCATGCCAAGGAAAGTTCGGCTTTGCGCGTTTCGATAAGCCGGCACAGCGCATCGCAGCTCGCTTCGAACGAAAGCGGCGACGTATCGAGAACGATCGCATCGTCGCATTGCACCAAGGGCGAATGCTCGCGGCGATACTCCGTTTCGTCGCGCAGGCGGATTTGATCGACGACTTGAGCAAAATCAAAAGGCTCGCCGCGTTTTTCGAATTCGGCCATGCGCCGGCGCGCACGCGCTTCGGGCGTAGCCGTATAGAACACTTTGAGCTGCGCATCGGGAAAAACGACCGAACCGATGTCGCGGCCTTCGACGATCGTATCGCCCTGAGCCCCAAGCCGGCGCTGAATATCGAGAAGCTGCGCGCGGACTTCTCCCATTGCCGACACGTTATTGACGCATTGCGTCGTTTCGAATGTGCGGATCGCGTCCGAAACGTCTTCGCCGCCGATATGAACGCGCTGTCCATTTTTGGCCGCAACGAAACGAATATCGAGGCTGCGCGCGATTTCTGCGCATTTTTCGGGGTTGCCGGCAACGCCGCGCCGAAGCGCCATGAGCGCGACGCAGCGATAAATGGCGCCCGTATCCAAAAGACGCCATTGCAGGCGCCTCGCCGCTTCTCGGCACACGGTGCTCTTGCCCGCTCCGCTCGGTCCGTCGACTGCAACGATCATACGCATTTTCTCCCTATTTGGCGTGCCTGCATCGCATAAAATACGGATTTGCGCGCATTCTGCGAATTCGGCATTAATAAACGGCGCTTTGCGGCTTTTGGCTTATTATCGCCGCAAAGCGCGAAAGCAGGCGTATATACCCGCCCGATGCGTGCTTGGCAACGTGCAATTCGTTCGGCGCCGCGCGATCGTCGGGCTGAAAAACTGTTTTCGGCTTTTTTATTCTTTTCGGCGCGCCGTCACGCAAAACGCAGGCCAAGCGGCATGCAACGCAACCCAAAAGCTTTTTGCCGATTTGATGCAGATGCAAAGAAACAAGCCCGAATGCGCAAATTATCAAAAAGCAAAAGCCCGTATTGAGGCGAAGCCGAAACAGGGCGAAAAAAAGCCCGTATTGAGGCGAAGCCGAAACAGGGCGAAAAAAAGCCCGTATTGAGGCGAAGCCGAAACAGGGCGAAAAAAAGCCCGTATTGAGGCGAAGCCGAAACAGGGCGAAAAAAAGCCCGTATTGAGGCGAAGCCGAAACAGGGCGAAAAAAAGCCCGTATTGAGGCGAAGCCGAAACAGGGCGAAAAAAGCCCGTATTGAGGCGAAGCCGAAACAGGGCGCCCGACGCAGCATTGAGGCGCGACGGATGCAAGACGGCGCGGCGCAAAAGGCGGCGCAAAAAACAAAAATAAAAATCGAATTTTCTTGCAGATTTGCCGCGCGCCGCCGTTTTGCGTTCAAAGGCGCAAAAATGCTTTGCGGGGAATGATTCGCGCGCTCCGGGCGTTGGGATGAGCGGCGATTTTTTGCCAAAATGCAAGGCGGCGAACGCGGGCGCCTGCGTCGGAGGCAAGCCCCGGGAAATCGCGCCGCAAAGATGCATGACGAAGCGAACCATGTCCGAAACAACCGATCAAGCCTACGACACAAATCTCCATCAAGATCCGCAAAAGAGCATTCGGAAAGGGTTTGTTTGGATTGGGCTGGCATCGGCGCTTGCGCAAATTCTCAATGCCGTGTCGATGCTCGCGCTCATGATGTTCCTGACAAAAGAGGAGTTGGGCATTGCGACGATTGCCGTGGCGGCGAGCGCGATTTTTGAGGCGCTTCAGGCCGCAGGGACGGGGCAGGCGTTTTTGCAGTCCAAAACGATGACCCAAAACGAAACGCATTCGCTGTTTTGGTTTGCGGCGATGTTTGGCATCGGCGGTTATCTGATTTTATTGCCGATATCGCATATTCTGTCCGGCATTTATGCGCTCCCGGCGCTGTTTCCGATGCTCGCTTTTGCGATGCTCAAGCTTCCGGCGGCAAGCATCGGGATTATTCCGCTGCAATTGGTCAATCGGCGGTTTGAATTTCATAAAATAAGCATTTATCAGGCGCTGACGTCGGTTTTTTGCTCGTGCCTGAAGATCGGGCTTGCCATATTGGGATTCGGTCCGTGGGCGTTCGTCATCGGCGACACGGGCAATGCGTTCGGCGTCTTGTTTTTCGGGTTTTATTTTTCGAAATACCGCCCGAAACGCCACTTTTCTTGGCAAGAGTGCAAACATTTCGCCGCCTACGGCGTGCGATCGTCGTTCAGCGATTTTCTCGATCAAATCACAAAAAACATTCACTATCTCGTCATCGGGAAATTTATCGGCGAAGGCTTTTTGGGCATATACCGCGTGGCGTACGAGCTTGCGATGACGCCTGCTCTGGCGCTGTTTAACGTCGTCGCCAAGAGTTCTTTTCCGGTTTTCGCGCGATTGCAAGACAATCGCCCCGAATTGTCGCGGCTCTTTGCCTGGAATCAGCGCAACCTCGCGGTTTTTGCCGCCATCCCGTCGATGGCGATCTTTTTCTGCGCCCCCGATATCTTCGGGCTGTTCTCGAACCCCGACTGGAAAGCCGGCACGCCGCTCATTCCGTTTATTTTGGCGATCGCCTTCGTCAAATCGCAGCGCCAAACGTATCACGACCTCTACCGCGCATGCGGCAAACCGGCATGGCCGATTCTGTTCCAGATCATCGAAGCCGGCGGCGTCTTTTTTCTCGGTTCGGCTTGCCTGTATTTTTTGCCCCAAACCGTCAGCCTGTACGCCATGATGACCGCTTGGTTTGCCATTTTGCTCCTGTTTATCTTTGCGCACAGAAAACTCGCTTTTAACTTCGTCGACACGTCGTTTCGCCAAATCGGGCGAAACCTCAGCCATGCCTTCGGTTACATGATCGTCGCCGGCGCGCTCTCGGCTGTCCCCTATATCTATCGCGACGCGCTTTGGTTTGCGCCTTTTTCGCACATTGCCGCCGAAGCCGTCATCATTTTGGCAGTGCTTTGGGGCTATACGCGGTTTGTGATCAAAGTCCGGCTCGTCGATTTTCTCAAACGAAAGCGATAAGCGCTGTTTCCCGCGCATTTGAAATCGTTTTTTCAACGCCCGGCCAAAATCGATTGACGAACATAAATCGGAGATATCTGATATAGTCGCCGCAATATATCGTCAGACAGTGCCGACATTGAATTATATTCAAAACATAACATCTATTTGCAAAGTTTGTTTGCGATCGCGCACTATCGCGCAGCGCCCCCAAAACGACAGACAAATGCCAATCGGCGATATCCGATGCGCGGATCGCCGGATCTCGGCCGTTCGGGAGAATTGGCATAGCATTCAAATAGTATCAAATATTTTCGAAGTTTATTGAATAACAGAAGACTTATTTCGTTTTTCGTTCTTCTTTCGGGAATGTCCGAAAGAAGTCGGGCGGTTCGCGTTTCGGCGGCGTTTCGGCGGCGTTTGCGGCTTTCGCGCATATTGATGAAACTTATACAATATGATACACGCAACGCGCCGTTCTTGTCCGAAATAACGGACACGGCGGCGTTTGCGATGCGGTATTTGCGCCGTCTTCGGATTATGTTACAAAGCGGCATATTTTTGCGAAAAGGCTGGCTTTTCGCAGTTGGGAGTCGGAATGCCAAAACTCATTTACTTTTCGTCTGACGGCAAATGGATAGAACATGATCTCAAAGACGTGACGCGCATCGGGCGTCATCCCGATCAGGATTTGCAGCTCCTCGATCGCATGGTCAGCAAAGCGCACGCCGAAATCCGCCGCGAAAACGGACGGTATGTTTTGTACGATGCGGGCAGCCGAAACGGCACGCTCGTCAACGGCGCGCGCATCGAGGGGCCGCGGGTTTTGTGCGACGCCGACGAAATCGGACTGGGCAATCATATTTTGCGCTTTGCGCTCGAAGAATCGACGGCCGAAGAAGCGCGTTTTGACGTTTTGGAAAGCGTCGATTGGAAAAACGAACAGTCAAAGCTGCGTCCGGGAAATTCCGACGGATCCGATGTCATCCGAAAACCCGTCGAAAGCGTCTTTTTGCCCGAATCGCAAATCGATTCCGACGCGGAATTGCGCCGCGATTACGAAAAATTGCGCGTCGGCGCCGAATTGGCGCTTCAAGCGGCTTCGACGCTCGATATCGACAAATTGCTCGGCATCATCGCCGACAAGGCGTTGCAGCTGTTTCACGCCGATCGCATCGCCATTTTGCTGCGCGACGCGTCGGGCGTTTTGCAGCCGCGCATCGCGCTCTCAAGCGCCCGCGAGCCCATCGCGCATTTTAAGATTTCCGAACGCCTTCTGAGCATCGTTACCGAAGAAAAAAATGCCGTCCTGTCGGCCGACGCGCTCCAAGACGAACGGTTTCTTTCGTCGCATTCGATTATCGTCGACAATATCCGTTCCACCATGTGCGTCCCGCTCATGAACCAAGACGAAGTCATGGGCGTCATCAACATCGATTCGCAAATGGTCACCGGCGCTTTTGCGGAAAAAGATCTCCAAATTCTGATGGGATTTGCGCGTCAGGCTTCGCTGACTTTGCAGCAAATCCGCATGATCGACGAAATGCGGAAAAATGAATGCATCCGCAACAACTTGTGCCGGATTATTTCGCCGCATTTGGTCGATGACGTCATGAGCGGAAAAATCGAACTCCATAAAAGCGGGCGCCGCATTTACGCAACGGTTCTGTTCGCCGATATCCGCGGTTTTTCGCATATGACCGAACAAACCGAACCGGAAAACATCGTCGGCATGCTCAACGACTACTTCGAAACGATGGTCGATTGCATCTTTGCAAACGACGGCATCGTCGACAAATTCGTCGGCGATGAAGTCATGGCCGTTTGGGGCGTGACCCCGGCGCAAACCGATCACGCGCAAAAAGCCGTTCAAACCGCGCAATCCATGATCCGCGCCATGGGCGCATTCAATCAGAAACGGCAAGAACGGCTTTTGCCGCCGGTTCAAATCGGCATCGGCATCGCGACGGGCATTATGATTGCCGGTTACATGGGCGCGACCCAAGCGATGAGCTACACCGTAATCGGCGACACCGTCAACTTGGCTTCGCGTCTGTGTTCCGTGGCGCGCGGCGGCGAAATCCTCGTCAACGGCGAAACTTGGAAAGAGATCGAATCGGCTTGCGATGGCATGCCGCTGCCGCCCGTCATGGTCAAAGGCAAAACCGAACCGGTGTCCGTCTTCCGCATTTTGCCAAAAAACTGATCGGCGATGCGCGCGCGTTGCTGCGATTGCGGCCGGAGCTGTCTTTTGCCGCGCGCGATTCGCTCATCGCGCAAATGCTCCGGTTCCGGATGCGCCGGCATGCGCGCGTTGATGTTTCGCCGCGCGAAAAATCCGCAAAAAAAAGCGTCTCATTAAAAAAATGAAAAAAAAACATTTTTGACCGTCACATTTTTTTTTTCGCCCCATCATTCCTTATGAACGGCATGCGTTCAGACGTCTGCCGTCCGAAAACGCCGGCAATGCTGCGCGGCGCGGGCCGCGCATGCAAACTCGGCATAATGGCTCCCAAGCCAAAGGATGAACGATGATTGGACGTACAATTGGCGGTGCTTTGATGGGCGTTGACGGATATTGCGTGCGGATCGAAATTCAAATCGGATTCGGAATCGCAAACTTTTATACCGTCGGTCTTGCCGAAGGCGCGGTCCGCGAGTCTAAAGTTCGCGTAAAATCCGCATTCATGGAGTCCGACTTGTATTTTCCGCAAACTTGCGTCACGCTCAACTTGGCGCCTGCCGACATTCGCAAAGACGGGTCTTCGTACGATTTGCCGATTGCTTTGGCGATATTGCAAGCCAACGGCGAGTTCAAACGCGAGGCTCAGACGTGGTTCGAAGAAACGATGATCATGGGCGAACTCGGTTTGAGCGGCGACATTCGGCCGATTCGCGGCGTTTTGCCGCTCGTTTTGGCGGCGCGCCGCGCCGGTCTCAAGCACGTCATCGTCGCCCCCGAAAACGGCGCCGAAGCCGCCCTTGTCGAAGGAATCGACGTCTATTGCCCCCTTAACTTGCGCCAAACATACGAATGTCTGCGCAACGGTACGCCCATGCCCCGATACGTGGCCGGCGAAAAGCTGCGTTCCGGCGAAACGTATGCCAAAGACATGTCGGAAATAAGCGGCCAGATTGTCGCCCGGCGCGCGCTGGAAATCGCCGCATCGGGCGCGCACAATCTCCTGTTTGTCGGACCGCCCGGGTCGGGCAAAACGATGTTGGCGCAACGCTTGCCCACGATTTTGCCGCGTCTGAGTTTCGACGAAGCCCTCGAAGTCACGGCGCTCTACAGCGTGTCGGGGAATTTGGGCGAGCGAAATCTCATCGACGCGCGCCCGTTTCGCGCCCCCCATCATTCGGTCAGCGACGTCGGACTCGTCGGCGGCGGTTCCCCCTCCCCAAAACCCGGCGAAATCTCGCTCGCGCATCGCGGCGTCCTCTTCCTCGACGAACTCCCCGAATTCAAACGAAGCGTCCTCGAAG
>CAVGZQ010000133.1:4575-8729 GCA_963633515.1 Bacteroidaceae bacterium | reverse complement strand
ACATAAAACAGGAGCTTTTTTGGGGGCTTCGGCTATTGCGGATCGGCGGCGTACCCGCCGCCGCCCGCAATACGCCTTCGCCGCCGCGCCTATCACGCCCGCCTGCGGGCTCAATACGGCGCGGCAGCGCGCCTATTTTGCCCGTCGCCCCTCCGGGGCGGCGCGCTGCAATACGGCGCGCTTATCGCCGTTTAAATGTCTGTCTCCGGCTCAAGTAAAAAAAAAGCCGCGCTTGCACGCGGCTTACGCCTTAATTTGTGTCGAAACCGGTCAAATCTGCGGCCGGTTTTGCAAAAAACAATATATTATTCGCGCTTTTGCGCGCATTCGCTGCGCGATTTGTCGGCGCTGCAACGCAAACGGCGCATCAGCGACAGCATCGATTTGTCGTAGACTTTTGCATCGTCGCGAAGCTTTACGCGAACATCGAGAAATATTTGATCGTAGCGATCTTTGTCGGCTTTCGATATGTCAATCCAATAAGCCCCTTTGATATCGTCTTCGGATTTCGTCGATAATTTCAGGATTTTTTTGTAGTTATCGGCGCCGTAGCGGCGCGATTTTTCGCCGAAATCGGCGGGAAATCGGTCGGCGTGCGTCAGCACCTGACCGGTCAGCTGGGCTATCGGATATCGAATAATGCCGCCTTTTTCGCGCACGCCTTTTTCGAGTTCAAGCGGTTTGAATGCCGTCGTCGTCGAATAACAAATATCGGCCGCGCCGTTGTTGAATATCCCGGCAAACGTCGAAATATCGGCCGATACCATCGAAGCGCCGACGAGTTTCACCATGTGAATGGCGGCTTCGTCGAAGTCGATCGTCGTGATGCGCTTGCCCGCAATATCTTCGATCGATTTCCACGTTTTGTCGCGCACCATGAGATAAACCGCGCCCATGGGCATGATCATCGCCGTTTCGTAATCGCCGAATTTGAGCAATTTCGCAGCTTTGGGCTGCGCCAAAAGCGCAATCGCATCGCCGAGCAAATCATAGCTCGGAAGCGCGCCCATCGCTTCCAAAGTCGCCGCGAATTTCGAAAATCCCCGAGCGCGCAATCCCGTCAAAAACACGGCATCGCACTTTTTGGCTTTGAAATCGTCGCTCGCTGTTTTTTCGTTCGTATAAGGCTTCAAATCAAAATCAATGCCCCATTGCGTTGCCGCGACTTGGTATTCTTTCATCGTCGCATAAGCATCGCCGTTTGCGCCCGACGGATCATAGACGCAAAGCGTGCGCGCTTCTCCGGCTTGCGCCGATGCGGCGCATAATGCCGCTGCAAAACAGGCAGACAGCGCTAATGATTTTTTCATGGTCAAATTCTCCTTCTTCCCTCAGTTCACGGCTGTTGCCGCCAAAAGGCATGTTTTTTTTCCGACAGATAAATGATGCTTGACGTTCGGCAACAGCGCTGCCGTCCGGCCGGATCGGCAAAGCCGGCGGCTGCCGCCGAGGCATCGCGCAAAATACAAAGCCGGGGCGGCGCCGCCGATCCGCCCGCCCGGATGCCGTCTCAACGACGGCATTTCAGTCTGCCGACGCAGATGTCGGCGCGGATTCCGATGTTTCGTCGGCATCTTCTCCGTCCAATAAACCGTCGAGCAAATCGTCGGCGCGTTCGGCATCGATTGCCGCCGACGGCGCCTCGGGGCATTGCGCCGACGCCAACGGCGCGCGATAACCTTTTTGCTTGGTCCAAGCGATGTCGGCTTGATGCCGGATAAGCCCTTGCGCATATGCATTGAGCATATCAAAATCGCCGTTTGCCCCCGATGTTTTTGCATTCTGCATCGCTTCGCACATCATATCGCTCCGACCGACCGTCGCCGCCATCATGACCAGCATCGCCCGCGCCAAAAATACGCCTTGCGCATCGCCTTTTTCGGCGGCCTGTTTCATGGTTTCGAGCGGATCGACGCCTTCCGGACCGCTCCCCGGAATGCTCAGCCAAATAGCGGCGCGAAGCGCCGAAGGCATGCCCCACCACTTCGCATCGTCAAAACATTGCGCGCCTTTCTCGATTTTCCTCGGAATATCGAGCGATATCCCGACTTGCTTTTCGCTGTTGAAATCGTGCAAAATCGCAAGAGCTCCCGACGCAAGCCCCAAAAGAGAAAGCAAAGCATCGGTATCGTCGCCGTATTTCGGACACGATTCGCTCAAATCTCCGTAAACCGCAACGGCATTTTCGTAAGCCGAAATCATGCGGCTCGCCGCCAAACGGTGCGCTTGCTTTTCGCGCGCGAGCGCATCTTGTGCCTCTCCCGCGCGTCCCTCCCCCAGCGCCCGATACCTCGCGAGCTCATCCTCACGCTGCCGAAACTCGGCGCACATCCCGGCTGCCATTTGCGTGCCGATTCCGATTTGCTCCGGATTAAGTCCGACGCGACGAAACGACATAAGCACTGGTCCCATGGCCTGCCCCATTTGGCACGCCGATTCCAAATCGCCTTGCGACATGAGATAGGGAATTGCTTCGCCGCGAGAAAAATCCATAATGGCATTGCCTGCCATCTTCTGCATCGAACAACCGCAGGACACGGCTGCGGCAAAGGCGCAAGCAAACAATAAAACAATGTGATTAAGGCGACTTTTCACTTTTTCATCCCCGATTTTGCGCCGCAAGACGCCCGAGAACGGCAACAACTGCCCAAAATGGCTTTACGCGCCGCGCGACGGAAAAAAATCCGCCGCCGCGTTCGGGCATTTATAACGGTTCGGCAAAATGCGCGCAATCTGCAAAAGCCGCTCCGTTGCTTATTATGACGCAATGCAACATGCCGCGGCGGCACGGACTTGCCGCCGGCGCAAGCCGTTGCGAACCGATTGGAATCGCCGTCTCATATGACGCAATCCGGCGCCTATATCGCAATCCGACGCCGCCGCAACCCTTTCGTTCAAGCGAACAATCCCGGACGCCGTTGAATTTCCGTCTTTTTTTTGCCCGCCGCCGGCGCATATCGATGCCGGCGATTTTAGGCATCATGCGCGCGCCGTTTGAACAAATCCCCGCCCGTCCGCCGGCGCAGGCTTCGGTCGGCGGCGTTGCGCCGGTTGCAGATCCGATGCCGGTTCTGACTTAAACATGCATGCCGCAATTAACGTTTTAAGACCGATTTTGCCTTGAGAATGCGCTGCGCGGATTCGAAAATGCGATCTTGAAGACGGTCGTCTTTTTCGGCCTCGGCTTGCAAGAGTTTGCGCAGATTGATCCACAAATACTGCGATTTGCAAATGAGAAATGCATCGACGCCGGCGCGAAGTCCGCGCAAAACCGCGTCGGAAATGCAACAATGGTCGATGATGGCATCCATTTCGAGATCATCGCTCACGACGACGCCGCCGTAACCGAGCTCATGACGAAGCAATCCGACGACATCTTGCGAAAGCGTCGCCGGAAACCGTTCACCCAAGCCCTTCATGACGATATGCGCCGTCATAATCATGGGAATGCCGTTATCGATGGCTGCTTTAAACGGTTTAAATTCGACTTCGCGCAGCCGTTCGATGCCGTGCATCGTTTCGGGCAAATCGGTATGGCTGTCTTTGTCGGTATCGCCGTGCCCGGGAAAATGTTTCCCGCATGTCAGCATCCCGGCATCCGAAAGCCCTTTCATCGTCGGAATGGCAAAGCGAATAACGTCGTCGGGCGTTGAGCCGAACGCCCGTTCGCCGATGATGGGATTTGCTTCATTCGTATGAATGTCGAGAACCGGCGCAAAATTGATGTCAAATCCCAGCGACTTGAGATCCTGACCGTTGCCGTATGCGGTTTCGTAAGCATTTTCCGGCGTCGTCATGCCGATTTCCCGCGCCGGCGGCAACGGTTTGCTCCCGAACCGCGCCCCAATCCGCTGAACTTTTCCCCCCTCTTGATCGATGCCTATCCAAACGGGATAGGGCGACGATATTTCGTGGATTTGCCGCGTAAGCGATTGAATTTGTTCGCGCGATTCGAAATTGCGCGAAAACAATATCACGCCGCCGACATCGCCTTTGGTCAGCGCGCCGATTAACGGAATGGGCAACCGAGTCCCCTCAAAGCCGACGATAAATAACTGACCGATTGCGTGTTTAAGCGAAATTTTCTGCAATACTTTCGAATCATTTTCGAAATCCGCCATAAAATATGTCCTTATAGTTGTTTTTTATTCGCG
>CAVGZQ010000133.1:0-4565 GCA_963633515.1 Bacteroidaceae bacterium | reverse complement strand
TATTCGCGCCGTTTGAAACTCCCGGCGCAAAACCGCAGCCGCGGCGAAGTCTGCCATATGCCGCCTTCGGCATTTATTCGGCGCGCCGCCGCCGCGCAAAAATTGCCGCCGCCGCCGCGCACGCGGCGATCATCGGCAATCCGCCCGAAGCCGGGCGGCGCGGCTGCGAACTGCATGCATTGTCGAGCGCCATAATCTCGAGTTCGGCCGGCGCGCCCGTTTCCTGTTCGGTTTCGATGCTCTCGATAATCGGATTGACGACGATCACGCACCGTTCGCCGTGTCGGCAGCTGCTCTTCCCCGAATGGTACAACCGTTCGTCGATCGGCGTCGCCGTGATATCGTAAAACCCGTCGCCCGGAACGATTATCGCCCAATCGACGTCGCTGCCGTCGTAAGAAACACGCGCATCGGGCAAAGACTCTGCCGTCAGCGTCGATTTGACTTTTGTTTGCAGATTTAAACTCGATATGACCGTGCCCGTTATCCTCAAGGATTTCGTCTGAGTTTCTTTGACGATTACGGTTTTCGCCGACGATTCCCCGTTTATGATTTCGATACTTTCGGTCTTTGTTTCAAAATCGCCCTCAAACTGCGCTTCGTATTTGCCTCGCGCGATGTCGTCAAAACAAAAGTCTGTTGTCAAAGCTTCGCCCGACGATATTTCGGTTTCCCCTTGCATCAAGCGGATGGCTGCGCTCACAAACGCGCCGGTCGACTCGGAACGCACCAAAAAGCATATCGTCCCCGGCAGCGGCGTTAACGCAAAATCGCACTCGGTCGTCTTGCCGGCTTCGACCGCGCACGTCTTCTTCGATGACGCATAACCTTCGGCCGAAGCCGTCAGCTCGTATGTTTTTGCGCCGACCGAATACGTATACGACCCGTCGGAACCCGACGGCGCCGTTATCGTTTGATCGCCGTCGGCATAACTGATTTGCGCCGCGTTCAGGCTTTCTGCCGTTTCGGCATCGGTCACGCGGCCTTTCAATATGCCGGGCGATGTCGACAGCACGACCGAACAATCGGTTGTGTTGCCCGCGACAACGGCGCAATTCATCGTCATCGGTTGGCAACCCGCTTCTGACGCCGGCGTCACCGTCACGCTGTACATCCCGGCATCTAAATTCGAGGCAGTCCACTTATTTTGCCCGTCATACGCTATCTTTTGCCCGTCGACGGTTATGGTCGCCGGAACATGCTCCGATTGGCATTTTACGCTCCCCGAAAGCCCGCCGGGTTTGAGTTTCATCGCAATATCGCCGCATGCCGCATTCTGACCGCTCGCGACCGCGCATCCGATCGAAGCCGATTCGTATTTCGGGTGCGTCGCCGTTATTTGATACGTTCCGGGCATCGCAATCGCCGACCATCCCGAAGCGTCGTTGCCCCATCCGCTGACATTGGGCGAAAACTGCAATGAAGCATCTGCAATGACGGTCTGCGGCGAGTCGGCGGCAATGACTTTGCCGTGCATTTGACCCGTTTTGGGCGCCAACCGTATTTCGCATGTCGTGTTTTTGTCTGCCGCAACCGTGCACGAACTGCTCGCGCCGATATAATCGGCATGCGACGCCGACACCGAATACGTGCCGCCCACGAGCGTAAATGCATATCGCCCGCCGGCATCGGTCGTTGCGCTCATATGATTGCCCAAATGCGAGAGCTCTGCTTTCGCGCCCGATACGCTGCCGCCCGACGACGACGTCACGACGACCGTCAATATCCCCGTATCGGCACACCATCCGGTATTCTTGTTATAAGTCGACAAAATCGCCCGGCAAAGCGATCGCGCATACTCTGACGATTTTTTCATCGCCGGAACGTCTTTCGAACAATTGACGATAAAACCGATATATGCCTTCACGCCGGCATTGTTCAGCGTGTTCAAAAAAGCGTACCGAGACGTTTCCGTCGTGCTGCGATGACGCAACGACATGTTTTGCGCGGCATAACTCCCGATGGCATCGCCCAGCTGCTTGGCTTTGCCCTTGCCGTTGTGAAAAATATCAACGCCTGTCGCCGCCGACGACTCGGCCGAATTCGCCACGATCGATATCGATGCCGTTGCCCCGGCATTGTTGCATTGCTGCGCCCGCGCCGTCTCCGAAATCTTCGTATTGTCGGTGCGCGTCTGATGCACGCTATATCCGGCATTCTTCAGATACTTCGTCAAATAATTGGCAACATTCAGGGTAAGCGTTTCTTCTTTTGCGCCGCACCCCTCAATCGCCCGGGGCCCCCCGGGATCCACGCATATCACATCGGCACGGACGGCTTGCGCGCCCGCTATGCCCAAAACAACCGATAACCCTGCGGCGCAGCCTCGAAACATCTCAAACCTCCGTCAAAACCGCATTCACACGTCCATTATCCTATAGATACCACTTTTTTTCGAACTTAAAACCTAAACTTAAAAATAGGCAACCGCAACGGCGCGATCAAAGCGTTTTGCAATACAAAAAGCTTTTTGATTTGCGCCCGCATTGCCGCAGGCAATGCGGGCTTATATCGCCCTATTTCGGCTTTCGCCTCAATGCGGGCTTATGTCGCCCTATCGCCTGCGGCGATACGGGCTCCCGCTCCGTCTGTTGCGCTTCGCGCAATGCGCCTTCGCGCGGCGCAAGCGCCGTTTTTGGGGGCGCCCTATTTCGCCCTTCGGGCTTCAATACGGGCTTATGTCGCCCTATCGCCTGCGGCGATACGGGCTCCGGCTTCGGCTGTTGCGCTTCGCGCAATACGCCTTCGCGCGGCGCAAGCGCCGTTTTTTCGATGCATCGCCGCCAAATTCGATCGGCTGCGTCCCGGGCTTGCAAAAGACGGATAAACAACCTTCTCGCTGCGGCAAATCCCCGTCTGCATCTTCTCCAAGAATAAAAAGACACAAATAATCAAAAAAAACGTCACATTTTAAACTCGGCCCCATAAGTCTTTATGAAACCGGCTGCGCGGCGCGCGTCGGACGGTTTTCCGACGGCAAGCCCGGTTGCATGCCGTCGGATAAACATCGCATGCCGGATGCGATATGCAATTTAAACGTGCGTTCAGACTGAAGAGATCGACGATTTACGAAGTCGGATTATTTGCGATGAATGCATCGATGGCTTTTTTAAAGCACCGGACGAATATCGGAGCGAGTTTGCCGATATCATCGAACGAATGAACGCAAATGCTCGGATATTTGTTTGCGGATGCAGGCTTGCCTGACGGCGGCAATATTTCAAATCCGCTCGGAAGGAGTTCTTGGAGTTCTTCAGGAGTATCCGTGAGGAAATAGAATTGACCTTTTTCGATTTTATATTGTCCGGTGTATCGAATCGGCGCGGAAACTTGAGCCTTGAGCCGCAAATTATTTATCTCTTCTTGGCTGCGTTCATCGATAAAGAAGTTAATATAATGCACGCTGTCTTTATATTTAATTTGCGTCGGAATGTATTGATTGAGCGATTTTGACCAAACGTTTTTGGGCAAATCCGACGCGTCGATGATGGCTTGGAGTTTTTCCAATACTCGGAATTCGATTTCTGTGGTGACAATCTGCGATGCTTTTTCGGCGGCGCCGTAGGCGCGCTCCTGAGCGTCGGGCAGTTCTGCCGCGGCAGCTTGGGAAATGTCGGGCGTATTTGCTCCGGCGCCGGCATCGTCTGTGTTATTGTTTCGCGACTTTTCGACAAGAGCGAGATAGTCGGTTTGTATTTTTTTTACGGTGCGATTGAGCGCTTCTCTGACTTTCGGCTCGTATGCGTTGACGGCGTTTTCAGTAAATTTTTTCACGGAAATCCCGGCTTTTGTTGCCATATATTTTATGAATTCCGTATCGAGTTTGCTGTCGGAAGCGAGCAATTTATGGGCGAAATCGAAGAGCTTTGCGCGTTCGGCCTGTTCTTCGGATTCTTGGAGAAGGCTTTTCCCTGAGCCGCCCAACCGTTTCAGCATGCTTTCTTTGTGCGCAAATTTCAAAAGCCACTCGAGTTTGTCGTCGTTATACAGAAGTTCGTCAATGCTGAAAGCGAGAATCGGATTTTTCTCCATTCGGCTCGTTTCGCCCCTCTCTTTGATGAACAGGCGATAATCGCAACCGTTGGTGAGAATGCCGAGTTGGACGCTTTCTTTGCAGGCAAAATAACTCGCGAGCTGATCGACGGATTCGTCGATTTTGACGGCAAGGCTTTTGGCTTCTGCGAAAATGCAAGGATTGTCTTTTGACAATCCGCCGTCGGATTGGATGCAGACGGCATAATCGACGCAATGTTTTTTTTTGTCGGAAAAAGAGATATCGGTCGGGTATTCCGGGTGGACTTCGGGCGGAAAACCGTCTGTTTTATAGCCCAAAGATTTGATCATCGGGAGAATGAGGTATTGTTTTGCATATTCTTCGTTTGCCGCAAATCCTTGTAGCTTAATTCGATCGCGCACGTTGCAAAGCTCTTCGAGCTGTTGGCGGATTTGACTTTTGTTCATCGGCGAATTCTCCTGCATGAATGACGGCAGGCACGATTTAAACTGACGCGCGCTCCGTCCGAAATAAAGCGAAGGCATCATAAAAAAAAAAAAAAAAAAAAAAT
>CAVGZQ010000132.1:0-8835 GCA_963633515.1 Bacteroidaceae bacterium | reverse complement strand
GGCGTATTGAGCCCTGCAAGGGCGAAATAGCCGAAGCCCGCGAAGGCGTATTGAGCCCTGCAAAGGGCGAAATAGCCGAAGCCCGCGAAGGCGTATTGAGCCCTGCAAGGGCGAAATAGCCGAAGCCCGCCGCCGAAGTCTGCCGGGGAAAGGCGGCGGCAAACCGATCGACAGGCCAAAAGCTCTGTTTGCGCAAAGCCGGCATGCATAAAAAATGCGCGCCATGCCGAAAAAATATTGTCGCTCCATGCCGGTCGGGTGTAAAAAACTTTGTCCGAATTTGAGGGGGCGTTTTTGGGCGCCGTCTCGAAGACGTTTGATTGCATCGCGGAAACGATGTTTTTTTTGACGCATCAAGTGAGGTAATATGTCAGGTCATAATAAATGGAGCACCATTAAGCACAAAAAGGGCAAAACCGATGCCGCGCGTTCGCAATTGTGGACAAAAGTCGTCCGCGAGCTCATCGTTGCCGCGCAGGGCGGTTCGGATCCGGAATTCAACGCTGCGCTGCGTTTGGCGATCCAGAAGGCGAAGGCGTGCAATATGCCCAAAGACAACATCGAACGCGCCATCAAACGCGGTTCGGGCGAGGGCGAACAGGTGCATTATGACTCGATAACGTACGAGGGACACGGCGCGGGCGGCGTGGCGATTATGATCGAAACGCTCACCGATAACCGAAACCGCACGGTCGCAAGCGTCCGCTCGATGCTGAGCAAAAACGGCGGTCAGATGGGCGAAGCCGGATGCGTGGCGTGGCAATTCAAAACGCTTGGCCAAATCGAAGTCGAAGGCGACGATATCGATCAAGACGAATTGATGATGGCGGCGCTCGACGCCGGCGCCGACGATGTGACCGAAGACGGGACGATTTGCACGGCGCCCGCCGAAGTTGCGAACGTGGCGAAAAAACTCGAAGAAGCCGGTTACAAAATCGAATCGATGGAAATCGCCAAAGTTCCGCAGAATTTGATTGCCGTCGACGAAAAAGCCGCCGCGTCGATCTTGAAGCTTTGCGGCGTTTTGGAAGACGACGACGACGTCCAGAACGTCTACACGAATGCCGATATTTCGGACGAGCTCATGGAAAAATTGAGCTGATCGGCGGTATTCAAAGACGCTCCTTGGCGAGCGTCTTTTTTTTGTTGCCGCATTTTGCGGAAAATCGTGATGATGCGTTCATGTGCTTGCGAGTTTCGGGATGGCTGTTTTGCGAATATTGGGGATCGATCCGGGATCGCGTTATATGGGATACGGCGTGATTGAGCGCGACGGGTCGCGCTTGCGCTATATTCATGCCGGGCGGTTATCGTTGGGCAATTTGCCCTTTACCGAGCGCTTGCTCAAGATCGATGCGTTTTTGGGGGAGTTTTTGGCATCTTATGAGCCCGATTGCGCGGCGTTTGAAGGGATTTTTCATCAGAAATATGCCGATGCCGCGATAAAACTCGGTCACGCGCGCGGCGTTGCGATTTGCGCATGCGCGCGGTTTGGCATTCCGCTCTACGAATACGCTCCGACCGATGTCAAGCAAAGCGTCACATCGTTCGGTCATGCCGAAAAACCGCAAGTCGCCGACATGGTGCGCATTTTATTGGGCGTGCGCAACGATTGGCCCGTCGATGCATCCGATGCCTTGGCCATTGCCATTTGCCATGCAAACCGCATTTAAATCATCCGTTTAAATTTAATCTGCATGCATTTCGCTGTGCTTCGCCGAAAAGCCGCAAGCTGCCGATATGGCGCGCAATTCTGTCGGGCGCGCGCTGCGGATTGGTCTGCCGATGCAACCGATGCCTTGGCCGGCGCCGTTTGATATGCAAACCGCATTTAAAACATTCTTTTGAATTTATTATATATATATTGCCGCAAAGATGTCATGAAAGCGAATTTCATGACATCTTTGCGTCCGATAATCCTGCCGCGCGCCGCCGGCATGTATTTATGGCAAAAGTGCTGCCCGGCGCGCCGCGCCGAACATGAGAATGCGAAACCGCAATCGGCGGGCGCAAAGGCAAACGCAGTTTTCGGGCAGCGCGCATATATTCTGCTTTGCCCGAGGCACAGTTTTGCATGCCGAATATATGCATAATCCGAGTCATGCACAAAATGATATATTTCAGCAATCAAACGTCGGCATATTTCAGAAATAAAAAGCTGACGATTCGGCGCGTGTTCGAAAGATGCAGACCGACGCGCCGGCGCGGCGCGAAAACAGATCTTTGAACGGAATGCGGGCGATTTGGAATGCGCCGTTTCGGCGGTTTTGAGGGGGCAACGCTATTTTTGCCTTTTGATTTGCTTATATCGCGTATTTTGCTAAAATGCATGCCGTGTCGCAAAGGCTCAAAACAAAACCGGAAAAGTCGGCGCTGTTTTTTTGCAAAACAGCGTGTGTGTGTTTCGTCTGTTCCGAACAAAAAAGGAGTTTGAAATGAAAAAATCGGCTTATTTATCGATTCTCGGCGCAAGCATTTGCGCGTCTTTGGCAGCGATGGGATGCGGTTTGATCGATACGCCGTGTCTGACAGACAGCGATTGCGATGCGCCGCGAGAAAAATGCGATGTGTCGTCGATGACATGCGTGAAAAATTCGTCGTATAAGCCGTCGTCGGGGCAGGCATGCCGATCGGTCAGCGAGTGCCCCGATTCGCGCAACTACGACTGTCTGTCGACGGGGTGTCAGCTCAAAACGTGCCGCAACGATACCGAATGCCGCCAGCGCAACGACAGCACGTGGGTATGCCAAAACAGCGCTTGCGTCAGGGGAACGCCCGAACCCGATCCCCAAGTCGAATTCACGCTCATGCTCAATGCGAATACGGCAAACAATTTATCGGGGGTTTGGCGCGCATATCTCGATCCGACAAAAGGCGTGTTCGAAGATTCGCTCATTTTGCTTTTGTGCAAACCCGACGATGAAAAATGCGAAAACCCCGTCCTAAAACGCAAGCTCACCGAAGCAGACGGTTATACGCAGGCTTTGCAGGCAAATTACGGACCGACGATTAAACTCAGCGGTCTCGAAGCCGGTCAATATAAAATGATGATCGTCGCCGATTCGAAAGTTTCGGCAAAAATCGGAGAAACGTGGAACAAAGCCAATCCCAACGACGCATCGTGGGGCGGCGTTGCCAATGATACCGATTTGCTGCTGGCCGACGAAACCGATACATTATCGCCCAAAACGGTCGATGTCGCGGTTGCCGAAGGAACGCCGGCAAAATTGGGCACGCTTAAACTCGGTTATTTTTATCAGCACGATCTTTCGCCGCATCCCGAAGGCGAAAATGGCGTGTTGGTTGTCGCGACGGGAAGCGGCATCCGGTTTATCGATTTAAATACGTACGAACAAATTCCGACGGAAGAAAATGGCAAGATTTATGAATTTAAACCGTACGACGAAAAAGGCAATGTCGATACGTCGAAGATCTGCGCCATGACGAAGGGATACGATCTCGACGGCAACGCCAACCTCGTTTGGGTCATAACGTGCAACGGCAAAGCCTATCCGTTCAACATCCGGACGCGCAAACAAATCGGCAACAAGCACGTCAACGTCGGATCGCCCGCCCCCGGAATGGCGCTGGCGCATTATATCGACGGCAGGAATTATCTTTTCGTTCAGAATTATGCCGGCCCCGAAAATGGCGGTTTGACATCGAAGAACTACAACGGGCTTTGGAGCGGCATGGTCAACCCCGTTGTGGGCAGTTTCCAAGACGTGACGTTAACCGAGAATAAAGAAGTCACGGCTCACGACAAGGGATTGCTCAGCGAGTTCGGCGCCTATAAATTGGCCGCCTATCGCCGCGCGATGTTTGTTCAGATTTATCATACCGATCAATTGAAAAATCGCGCCGAAATCAAGTGCGAAGCCGACCATGTATGCGTTTATATGTATTACATCGACGAAGCAACGGGGCTTTTGCGCGCCTACAAAGCCGAAGAGAATCGCAAAGATTTGGGCATGGTCGATCATATCGATGCCGGTCCGCGCACGGCCGATGCGACGAGCGAAGAAGGCGAAACGCTCAAATGCAATACGACGACAAAGACGATGCAGCCCAAGATTGCCGTCGCCGAATACGGCGACAATGCTTATCTCTTCGTCCCGCGCTGTCTCGATACGTTCGTCTTCCGCATCGATAAGACAAATGCAGCCAAGACGCATGAGTTTGAGATCAACGACTCCGTAAATGTTGATTCCCGTCTGTCGGGAAGCCCGCTGGGCAACATCTTGGATTATGCGTCCGTCGATTACAAGAACCCGAAAGCGCCGATGCCGCACTATTTGTTCGGCCAATATTTGGCAGGATTTTACCAATCGCCCGACGGACAAACGCTTTGGGCTGTCCCCAACGACAAATCGCTCGTCATGCTTCATGCTTACCTCAACGACACCGAAAAGCGCGTGACGCATAACCGTTTGGCGGCATTCCCCATCGATATGACGACAAAGGCGCCGGAACTCGTCGAAGGATGGAACGAAACGGATGTCGACAATTTCAATGGTCTCGTGCGCGAAGACAGCTTGAGCAAATATAAAACGCCCTACATCGATCCGGGGCTCGATTTGACGGCGTTTTACATGAAACAGCATGTGCTCAATTATTACCCGAGCGCCAACGGCGCGCTTTCGAGTCTCATGTACAACGGCGCCAAAGTCGCCGTGGGCAAGAATACGCTTTGGCTTATCGGTCATGCCAATGCCGACGGAAAATCATCGGTCGGCGTCTTCGGCGACATCGCCATGTACGATCTTAAATCCCAAAAAGCCGTTCTCAATCCGCAATACAAAGACGAACCGTTCTATCAGGTCTTCAAATACGGCGGCGGCGCGGAACAAGCTTTCGGATACCATCTCTCCGATTCGCAAAGCATCGTTGCCATCGGGCTCGAATACTTCGATCTCGATGCGCTCGAAGGCGTGATCGACCATCACGGCACGACCGAAGGAAGAATAAATTAACCCTGAGCATCGCGGCGGCGAAACGGCCGCCCGGCGCGCTTCGGGTTCGATGCGCGAAACGGTCGCCGGCGAAGCGCGCCGACGATGCAAAATTATGAATGAATCGTGCGCGAAAGGCGGCGATTCCGCCCCCGCGCGCGTTACGGAAAAACGACGCCGATTTTCGCCCGCATTGCCGAAAATCGGCGTTTTTGCGATCGATGAAACGCTTTATTTTTGGGGGCAAAGCTTGTAAAGTGCCGCCGGTTTTTTTGCGCGCTGCGCCGCCATGCTTCCGCTGCGTTGCGCGGATGTTTTCTGCGATTTTTACGCTAAGAGGAACAATGTCTAAGAAACAGGCACAATACAAGAAGGTCGATACTTGGATCGATATCGTCAAAAATGAGCACGAAGTGCTCGATTTTTGGAAATCCGCCGACATATTCAATAAATTGCGCACACGCAACAAAGGCGGCAAAAAATGGTCTTTTTTAGACGGTCCGATGACGGCCAACAATCCCATGGGCGTCCATCATGCCTGGGGACGCACGCTCAAAGACGCATTCCAGCGATATCATGCGATGAACGGCGAGGAGCTGCGATATCAAAATGGTTTCGACTGTCAGGGGCTTTGGGTCGAAGTCGAAGTCGAAAAAGAACACGGTTTTGCGTCAAAACAGCAAATCCGCGATTACGGCATCGATAAATTCGTTCAAGATTGCAAAGATCGCGTCAATAAATGCGCAAAACGCATCACCGATCAATCGATTCGTTTGGGCTATTGGATGGATTGGGACAATTCCTATTTCACCATGTCGGAAGAAAACAATTATGCGATTTGGTCGTTTTTGAAAAAGTGTTTTGAAAAAGGTTTGATATATCGCGGTCACGATGTCATGCCGTGGTCGGGACGAAGCGGTTCGGCCTATTCTCAGATGGAAGTCATCGAAGGACGGAAATATATCGCTTCGCTTTCGCTCTTTGTAAAATATCCCCTCATCGATCCGGGGCACGAAGGCGAAAACTTGGTCGTTTGGACGACAACCCCTTGGACGCTCAGCTCAAACGTCGCCGCTGCGGTCAATGCCGACCTCGATTATATTAAAATCCGCTCCGCCCAAGACGGCGAAATATATATATTTGCAGCCGACAATTTGAAATTTCAGCGCCTCGAAAAACAATATAAAGAAAATTGGATCGAAGGCGTTCCCAAACTCAAAACATTGGATCAAATATTCAAAGAACGCGGCGGTTACGAAATATTGGGCACCGTCAAAGGCGCACAACTCGTCGGTCTGCGCTATCGCGGACCGTTCGACGAACTCGAAGCCCAATCGATCAAAGGCGGATATCCGTTCACCGACGAAAAAATCGGCTTGAGCGCCATCGACGCGCACCGCGTCATCGACGGCGGCCGCGACGAACGCGGAAATGCGACGGTGACTATCGGCGAAGGCACCGGCATTGTCCATATCGCCCCCGGATGCGGCGACGTCGACCACGTTTTGGGCGTCAAATTGGGGCTCCCGCAGCTCGCGCCGCTCGACGAAGCCGCCTGCTTCTTGCCAAAATTCGGCTTCCTTGAGGGAATGAACGCAACGAAAGACGATACGCGCCAAGCAGTCGTCGCCCAACTCAAAAAGAAGAATATCCTCATCGCCCAAGAACTCTATCCCCACGTCTATCCGCATTGCTGGCGCACGGGCGAAGAACTCGTCTTCCGCATGGTCGATGAATGGTACATCAATATGAATTGGCGCGATAAAATCATCGACGTCGCCAAACAAATCGAATGGATCCCCGCATTCGGAAAAGATCGCGAAATCGAATGGCTCACCAACATGCGCGATTGGATGATTTCCAAAAAACGTTTCTGGGGCTTGGCGCTCCCGATTTGGGTCTGCGACGCGTGCAAAAAATTCGATGTCATCGGCAGCCGCGACGAGCTCAAATCCCGCGCCATAGAAGGTTGGGATGAATTCGAAGGCCACACCCCGCACAAACCGTGGATCGACAAAGTCGTCATTCGCTGTCCGCATTGCGGCGCTAAAATGCATCGCATCGAAGACGTCGGAAATCCCTGGCTCGATGCCGGAATTGTCCCCTATTCGACCGTCAAATACAACTCCGACCGCGACTATTGGAAACAATGGATGCCCGCCGACCTCGTCTTGGAATGCTTCCCCGGGCAGTTCCGAAACTGGTTCTACAGTCTGCTCGCCATGAGCACGATGATGGAAGATATGAAACCGTTCAAAACGCTCTTGGGCCATGCCCTCGTGCGCGACGAAAACGGACAGCAAATGCACAAATCGACGGGGAACGCAATTTGGTTCGACGACGCCGCCGAGCAAGCCGGCGCCGATACGATGCGTTGGCTCTATGCGCGCCAAGATCCCGAAATCAACCTCAATTTCGGTTACGGACCTTTGCGCGAAGTCCGCGGCGGCTTTATCAATACGCTCTGGAATACTTACGCGTTCTTTGCAAACTATGCCCGCCTCGAGAATTGGACGCCCGGCGACGATCAAACGCCGTTTAAAGAACGGTCGCTCTTCGATCAATGGATCTTGACCGAACTTCAGCGCCTCATCAAAAAATGCCGCGACGGTTTCGACCGAACCGATATCCGGTCGGCGGCGCTCGCAATCGAAGATTTCGTCGAAGATCTGTCCAATTGGTACGTCCGGCATAACCGCAAACGCTTCTGGAAAATCGAAGAAAACGACGAAATCAAAGCTCGCGCCGCATTCGAAACCCTCTTCGAATGCCTCATGACCCTCACAAAACTCGTCGCCCCGATCCTCCCGTTCTTGGCGGAGTCGATCTATCAAAACCTGGCAAACGGCGCCCTCGAAAACCCGAAAGAATCCGTCCATCTCGAAATGTATCCCGTCGCCGACGACTCGAAAATCGACATGGAATTGCGCGACGAAATGGCTGCCGTCGAGGCCTTTACAAAACTCGCTTTGAGCGCGCGCGAAGCCCAAAAACTCAAAATTCGCCAGCCGCTCGCAAAGATGATCTTGGGCCCCGCCGACGAAGTCGGACTCCGAGCCGCCCGACGCTTCCAAGACATCCTCAAAGAAGATCTCAACGTCAAAACCGTCGAAATTCTCCCCCCGGGCACCCCGAGCCCCCTCGATTACGAAATCAAGCTCAATTTCCGCGCCGCAGGTCCGAAATTCGGCAAACAAATCAAAGAAGTCACCGCCGCAATCGCCCAAAATCACGCCGAAGTCCTGAAAAAAGCCCGCGCAGGGCTGCCCGCCGAACTGAACTTGTCCGGCACAACGGTCACCGTCACGCCCGATTTGCTCATCATGCAGGCACTCCCCAACGCCGATTTGGCCGTCGCCGAAGAATCCGGCTATTGGACGGCGTTCGATACCCACATCAGCGAAGATCTCCGCATCGAAGCTTTCATGCGCGACGCCATGCGAAAATTCCAGCTGACGCGAAAAGAAATCGGACTCGAAATCGAAGATCGCATCACGATGGCATACCAAACCGACTCCCCCGCGCTCCTCAAAATGTTCCGAACATGGGGCGACCATATAAAACAAGGTCTGCTCTGTCTCGAACTTTCGCAATCCGACGCTGCGCTCGCCGCGACGTTCTCCATCGAAGGCGAAACGATGACCTTCGAAATCAAAAAAGCATAATCGGATTATTTCTTTTTTTTTCGCCGGCTTTTGCCCCTTTGGGGCAATGCGCCGCCGGCTGCGGCTATTGCGGCTCAATGCCGCAATGCGCCTTCGCTGCCGCGCTATGTTCTCGATGGCTCTGCGCGCCATCTTGCGAGCATACGCGCGGCTTGCCTGCCTGACGGCAGGCCGGCGCGGCTATGTTCTCCCTGCCGCAGGCAGGTCCGAGCATACGC
>CAVGZQ010000131.1:0-8851 GCA_963633515.1 Bacteroidaceae bacterium | reverse complement strand
ATTATAACCCGGAAGGCGCGAAAAATTTGCCGTCACGCAAATACAAAAAAAAGCGCGGCGTATGCTCGCAGGCGCAAGCGTGAGCATAGCCGCGCCTGCCTGCCGTATTTGCAGCGCAAATAGGCAGGCTGCGAAGGCGTATTGCGCGCCGCGCGCGCAATAGCCGAAGCGGGAGCCCGCGTCGGGCGACCACAAAAAACATTATAACGATATCTTTGCATGGTTTGCATCGAACGGAATTATTGCGCAACAGAGAGCGTGTTTTGATGGACAGAATTTGGAATTTTACGGCCGGTCCGGCGCATTTGCCCGAATCGGTCATCGAAAAATGTCAACAAGCGCTTTGGAATGCCGGAAACGGCATCGGGATTGCGGAAATCAGCCATCGGTCGGCATATTTTGACGCGCTCATGACCGATTTGGAAGCTCAGTTCCGACGCATCGGCAACATTCCCGACACGTACGACGTTTTATTTTTGCAAGGCGGGGCAACGCTTCAATTTTGCACGATTCCTGCGACGTTTGCGCGAAAAGACGGCTATATCGATTGCATTCATACGGGCTATTGGACGCGAAATGCGATGCGCGACGCGGCATTTTTCACGCAGATTCGTTATGCATACGACGGGAGCGCCGATAATTTTCGGCATATCCCGCGCGACGATGAAATTATATGCGGCGAATCGCCCGATTATGTTTATTATTGCGCAAACAACAGTTTTGTGGGCACGGAGTTTCGGCGCGCGCCGAAGTGTCCGCATCCGCTCATCGCCGATATGAGCAGCAATATTTTCAGCCGTCCGATCGATGTCAAAGCGCACAGCGCGATATTTGCGTCGGCGCAAAAGAATCTCGGCATCGCCGGGTGCGCGGTTGTTATTATCGATCGCGAGTTTTTGGCGCGTCATCAAACCGAACCGCGGCCGTCGATGTTCGATTATCGGCGGCTGGCCGAGAATCGGTCGATGCTGAACACGCCGCCGACGTTTGCGCTGTTTGCGATGAAACAAATGCTCGATTGGATCGAAGCGCGCGGGGGACTTGCGGGGATGGCCGTTCTCAACGCCGAAAAAGCCGGGATTATCCGTTCGGCAATCGACGATACGGGCGGTTTTTTCCGCCACTCGGGCGATCCCGGCTCGCGGTCGATGATGAATATATCGTTTTATTCGCCCGACAAGGCGACCGACGAACGATTCGTTGCCCAAGCCGAACAATGCGGGATGGCCGGACTGCGCGGACACCGCGAAACCGGCGGTTTGCGCGCTTCCGTATTCAATGCTTTTCCCGTCGAAGGCTGCAAAGCGCTCGCCGATTTTATCCGCGAATTCGCCCGAACAAACGGATAAAATATATTTATAATCATGCGTGTCTGAGAAGGCATGCGCAGGATGATTATATCGGCGAATCCGCCCGAACCGTCGGACAGGGATAACCGGCATGCGAGTTGTTTTTTTTTGCAATGCATCATTGCCGACAGCATTTGCGTCATAAAGAAATCAATGCATTGGCAAATCCCCGGCGCGGACATGTCGGGGATTTTGGGCATGATGCGGCGGAATTTCGGGCGTTCACTCGCCGAAGAGAGACGGTTGGATTTCGGGCGCGGCCCGTTTTATGCCCAAATGCGCATAAGCGCGCGGGGTGGCGATGCGCCCGCGCGGCGTGCGTTGGATAAATCCTTGCTGGATGAGGTAGGGCTCGTAGACGTCTTCGAGGGTTTTGGCATCTTCGCCGGTTGCCGCCGACAGCGTGTTGGCGCCGACCGGCCCGCCGTCGAATTTTTCGATAATCGTGCGCAAAATGCGGTGATCCATGCGGTCGAACCCGAGCGAATCGATCCCCAGGAGCTGCAAGCTTTGTTTGGCCAAATCGCACGTGACCGCCGTGTGCCCGTATACGCTTGCAAAATCGCGCAAGCGCGCCAAGAGGCGGTTTGCGATGCGCGGCGTGCCGCGGCTGCGCCGCCCGATTTCGGCGACGGCGTCGGGGGCGATGTCGATTTTGAGCAGCCGCGCCGATCGTTCGACGATTTGTTCCAAATCGCCGGGCGCATAATAATCCAAACGCGCGATGTGACCGAACCGGTCGCGCAGCGGATTCGTGAGCAAATCGGGGCGCGTCGTCGCGCCGATAAGCGTAAACGGCGGCAGCTCGAGTTTGATGCTCCGCGCATGCGGACCTTCGCCGATAATCACGTCGAAGGCGAAATCTTCCATAGCCGGGTAGAGGTTTTCTTCGATGACCGGATTGAGGCGGTGGATTTCGTCGATAAACAAGACGTCGCGCGGTTCGAGCGATGTGAGAAGCCCCGCGAGGTCGCCTTTTTTTTCGATGGCAGGTCCCGACGTCGATTTCATCGATACGCCCAACTCGTTGGCGCATATTTGCGCCAGCGTCGTTTTGCCCAATCCCGGGGGACCGCAAAGCAACAGATGGCACAGGGCGTCTCGGCGCATGCGCGCCGCTTGGGTGAAGACGCGGATATTTTCGACTTCGGCGCGTTGCCCGACGTATTCTTCGAACCGTTTGGGTCGCAAAGATTCGCACAAACGCCCGTCGGCGGCGCTCACGAGCCCGGGGTGGAGCGTATCGTTTTCGCGCTTTGAAACCGAGACTTCGGATGCGCCGCCGCAGTCTGTCGGTCTGACGATGTTTTTGCGTCGGCGCGGGGGATGTTTTTTGTCTTGATCGAATGCCATTGAAGTGTCCTGTTGTTTTGGGCGGTTTTATCGGCGCTTGAGACACCAGACGATTTCGGCCTGAACGTCCATGACGTCGCCCGACGCGTCGAGTTCGGCGATGAGACGGTCGATTTCTGCCGGCGCGAAGCCCAAATTGGCGAGCGCCGAACGCGTATCGGCGTGACCGCCCGGGGCGATCGGCGCGCGCGGCATGTCGGCAGGAATGTCGCCGAAGCGGCATGTTTCCAAAAATGAACGAAGCTCCAAGATAATTCGGCCTGCCACCTTCGGACCTATCCCCGACACGCGTCTGAGCGTGTTTGCATCGCCGGAAAGCACGGCCGTTTGCAATTGAGCCGGGGTCAGCGTATCGAGAACGGTAAGCGCAAGCTTCGAACCGACCCCGTTGACGGTCATGAGCCGCGTAAACAGCGTGCGTTCGTCGGGAGTCTTAAAGCCGTAGAGCTCGATGCCGTCTTCTCGGACGTGCGTGTAAATATGGAGTTCGGCGGGCCGGCCGATTTCGAACGATCCGACGTCGGATTCGGTCATCAAGATGCGATAGCCCACGCCGCTTTGCCCGGCTTCGACGATGATTTCGCGTCCGTCGCTGCCGCCTGCAAACAAGATAGTTCCTTTGATATAACCGATCATTGATATTTTCCTTCATCGAATCGCCCGGGAGCAAGGGAATGCATGCGCTTTTGTTTTATTTTTCGGCATTATCGTATTTTGCTTGACAAATCCGAAAAAATCGAATGCGAAAAAAGAGTAATTTATTCGAAGAAGTGTTCGGGATTATCGAGCAAAACGGCATCGGGCGGCATCGCGTCGATCGGGGCATAATCGGCTTGGCGCAAAGCTTCGTATAGCCCGACGGCGGCAGAAACGGCGAGATTGAGGCTTCGTATGCGATCTTTTCGGATGGGCAGGGTGACGCATCGGTCTTGGAGCGGATCGCGTATGGCGCGGCTCAAGCCGCGCGTTTCGGGACCAAAGACGAGCGCATCGCCCAAGCGAAATTTGACGCAGCCGACGCGGCGATCCGTCTTTGTCGTAAAAAGGTGCAACCGATCGCGGCCGAAAAGCGCGACGATTTCGGCGAAATTTTCGTGAATGCTCAATCGGACGTTGGGCCAATAATCGAGCCCGGCGCGCTTGAGTTTGGAATCGTCGAGATCGAAAGCCATCGGTTTGACGATGTGCAAATGCGTATCGGTGCCGGCGCAAAGCCGGGCGATTGTTCCCGTGTTAGGCGGGATTTCGGGTTCGACGAGCACGATGTGAAAATGTTTGTCTTCGGATGTGCCGATTTCGGTCGCCGGCGCAGAAACGGGTATCATGCTAAGTCCTTATGGCGGTGTTTGGCGTTTGCCGCGCGCAGCTCAAAGCGCGCGCGGCCGCAAAATAGCCCCGTCGTCGGGGCAGTCAAAAAAAAAACGATGCGCAAATTCGCTCCCCGTCGGGGAGCGAAAAGCGGTCTGTACACAAAATCGCCCCCGATCGGGGGCGAAAAAAGTCAATGCTCAAAACTGCCCCCGGGCGGGGACAAAAAGCAATGCCGGAGCCGCCCCCGAAGCGGGGGGCGAAAACCGATTGACCGATAGGATGTTTTCAGGCGCGGCGGCGCGGAAATCATTCGGCCGGCGTGCTTAAGAAATCATCTCCGAGCGTCGTGTCGGCTTTATATTCGGCGGGCGTGCCGCCGCTCAGCGGGCAAGCATACGATTTTGCGCCGAATTTTATAATCGTCGCGCAGACATAACCTTCGGCCGGCGCGACGGGATCGGTCATATATTCGTAATTATTGCCGCAACTTGCGCACAATAAGTTTTCGCGCGCCGCATAAGATTCGCTCCAAGTGCTCGGTTTGGCCGATTTGGGACCGCAAATCAACGTGACGCCGGCTTGCGCCGCCGAATATTTCGTCTTGCCGATCAAGGCTTGGGCATAAGCATTGGTGCCTTTTGTGACGGCGGCGCCTCTGCACCATTCGATTGCGGCATCATCGGCAACGCTGTTGACGCTGAGTTCGCGCGTAAATTCGTTCGAAAGCACTGCCGAATCATCGACCGTCGCATAGGATCCGGTTCCTTTATCGGCGACCGCGCAATAGAATGTTTCGGGTCCCCAAACGAACCGGAATGCGCAAGCGTATGTTCCCGCCGCGAGATCCATCGACGGCGTCATGTATTCGGTGTTGGAACCGCAACCTGAGCATTTTGTGTTTTCAATGCCGTCGGCAACGTTTTTCCACGTTTGGACGGGTTGCGAAGCGCTGCCGCACGCAATCTGCGCGACGATCTTGCTCTTTTCGACCGAGTCGGGGATCAAGATGCGGCCGTAACCGCGGCCGGTTGCGCCGCTGTCGAGGTGGCTGAATTGACACCAGCCGGGATTTTCCCATTTATCGGCGCATTGCGCGCTTGATGCCGACGATGTGACGCAAACTTGATTGTCCGCGCAGGTTTCGTCTGCTGCCCATTGCCCGTCGGCGCCGCACTTTTGCGCAACGTTGCTTTGGCAGCGCATGGCGCCGGGGGCGCAAACCGGCGCAAGCACGCATTGCTTTTTGACGGCATCGCATGTTTGCGTCGCGTCGCACGTTTGCTCGGCGATCCATGCGTTGCTTTCGCATTTCATGAGTTTATTGCCGCTGCTGCACGAATACGCGCCTTCCGAACAATTGCGCGCAATGCATTGACCATTCGATGCGTCGCAAATTTGCGAAGCGTTGCACGTTTGCGACGCTGTGATTTTGTAATCTTTGCAAGTTTTGGCGGTTTCGCCGTCGCAATACGATGTTTGCGTTTTATGCTTGCATTCATGATCGATGCATTTTCCGGCGGCAGCATCGCATTCTTGCGTGTCGGAGCATGTCGTTTTGACGGCGTATTTGTAATTCTGGCACTGTTTGAGAACTTTTCCGCTGCATTGCACGGTTGTGCCTTCGCATTCGTGATCGACGCACGTTTTTGCCGCCGCATCGCATTCCTGCGAGTCGGTGCATGTTTTCGATTCGTGCCATTTATTGCTCACGCAGTCGCGCAGCTTTTTGCCGTCGCAGCTGTATTCGCCGCTTTTGCAATCGTTTGCGACGCACGATTTTGTCGATGCATCGCACGTTTGGGCGTCGGTGCATGTTTCAACCGTCTGATATTCGCGGTCGACGCATTTTTTCAACACGTTGCCGTCGCATTTAAAGACGTCGCCGACGCATTCGTAATCGTCGCATGTTTGGGCCGTCGCATTGCATGCTTGGGTTGCGGCGTTGCATGTTTTTTTGATTTCGTATTTGTGCGTCGAGGCGTTGCATTGTTTGAGAACGTTATCGTCGCAAACATAGCCGCTTGCGACGCATTCGTAGGGCACGCACGAAGCGCCCGATGCCGATGATACGCATTCGCCGGGGGCAGTTTGCGCGGCGCAATCGGTTGTGCCCGCAATATGTCCGCCGCTGCATACGACGAGGCTGTTCCCCGAGCAGCTCACGCCGTCGGCGCATTCTGCGGTTTCTTTTTCGACGCATTGCGCAGCGCCGTTCTCGGCTTTGCATTCATTTTCCGGGGTCATTTTGTAGCATTCGCTTTTTGTTTTCCAGCCGTTGTCTTGGCATATCATGACGGATTTCAAAGAATTGCTGCATTTTTCCGCGCCCGGTTCGCAATTTTTGGTTTCGCATTTCTTTGCGTCCGCATTGCAATACATCGCATCGCAATCTTTGTATTGCGTCCATGCGTTGTTTTGGCAAACCATGAGCTTGTTATCGTCCGCGCATCGGTAAGCGCCGTCGTCGCAGACCTTTATTTCGCACTCGGCGGTGTTTCCGCTTTCGATGCAGCGCTCGCCGTCATTGCACGTTTTGTCTTGGGCGTAGGCATTGGCGGCGCAAACTTCGAGCGCATTTGCGCTGCACCGCTTGTCGCCGTCGCTGCACACGGCGGCAACGCAATCGCCGTTTTGGCACATCTGTTTTGCCGTGCATTGTTTCGACACGATCCACGCGTTATCTTTGCAAACTTCTGCGGCGTTGTTGGCGCATCGTTTGGCATCTTCGGCGCATGTCCGTTCGACGCACGATCCGTTCGCGCAAATTTCGTTTGCGCCGCATGCATCGTCGATCCACGCGTTGGCGCTGCATGTTTGGCGCGTGCCGTTGTCTTTGCATTGCCGCGCGTTATCGTCGCAAACGTGGGGTTCGCAGACGGCGGATCCGTTTCGCAGCGCGCATTCGTATTCGCTTCCGTCGCTCGCGCAATCTTTTCGCACCTGCGCGCCGTTAATGCATTTGACCGCGACATTGCCGTCGCAGGCGTCTTTTGTGCCGTCGGCGCACGGCTCCGTCGCAATGCATTGACCGCCCAAGCATGCTTTCCCGGCTTCGCAATCGGCGGCGTCCTGAACGTAGACGCCGCCTTTGCATTCGACAACGGCCGTGCCTGCGGCGTTGCACTGTTTGTGACCTTCGACGCATTTGACGGTATCGGCGTCGCATTTGCCGGTTTGCGCATTGCATGCTTCTTTGCCCGAAATGCACGTATTGATGTGCGTCCATGCGCCTTGGCGGCATTCGTATATCATGAGGCCGTCGCATCTGTAGGCGTCGCCGTCTCCGCATTCGGGCGCAGGATCGGGATCGGGCGCTGTTTTTGGGTCGCACGATTTGGCGTTTGCATTGCATGTTTGATCGGCAGTGCATGTTTGAACGGCGACCCATGCGTTCGATTGGCATTCGAGCAGGGCATTGTTTTCGCATTTGACCTGCGCGTCTTCGCAATCGCCTTCGTCGGGGGTCGGATCGGGCTGCGGCGCAACGCATGCGACTTGCTTGGCGTCGCACATCGTCCCGATGAGGCACGGCGTTTCGGTGCGCCAAGCGCCGTTTTCGCATATTTCGACGGCGCTTCGCGAATCGTTGCACCGTTTCGCCGCATTCATGCATGCCGGCGCTTCGTTTGTTTCGCATTTTTTAGTTTCGGCGTTGCACGTTTGATCGGCGGCGCACGTCTCGGCCGTCACAAAAATGCCGTCTTCGCACTTGGTCAGGACATTGAGCGCGCAGGCATATTCGCCTTCGGCGCACGGAACCGGATCCGGATTCGTCGTGCTTTCGCTGCATGCCGCCGCAGTTGCGGCTGCCGCGACGCAAGCCAAAAACAGTTTGCATTGATGCATCTTCATACGAATTCTCCTCGTTTGCCCGCCGCCGGCGCGCTGCCTGCGGCAGACACAATCAATCGGTCAAAAGCAATCTCCGGGCGCGTTGCTCGGGTTTGTGCGTTTATACATGTTTTGTGCGTCGATTCCGAAAAATTTCGGAATCTTTTTGCGGCGAAAATACTGCCGTTTCCTGCGCGCATCCCGCTTGATAAAAAAGCCGGGAAATACTACAACGCGCGGGCTTTTCGGGCGGTCGGGAAGCCGTCTGCCGGGGCGGCCGTTTTTCGCTGCCGAAAGCGCACGCTTTGCCTTTTTCGGAAGGCTTTTTTGTTTTGTCCGAAGCGGCGCGCGCCGCCGCGGCGCCGAGCGCGCAAACAATCGCCGCTGCCGCCGCGGCCGATCGGATGCCGCAATGTTTAACACCAAGGATTGTTCATGTTGCCAGAGTTTGATGATGATGCCGTTGCCAAAGATATCGAAGCCGTTTGCAGCAAATGCGGCGAATCGTGGCACGTCATCGTAGCCGTAGCCGACAAAAAAATAGCCCAAGTTCAATGCAAATCTTGCGGCGCGTACCACAAATACCGCCCCGTTGCCGCCGATCGCATGAGCCTGAAAAAGAGCACCAAAACGGCGATCGCCGCTTCTTCGCCCGAAGCCGGCGCCGCAAGCAAATCCAAAACCGCCCGCGCCTCAAAGTCTGCCGAACCCAAAGCCGCCATCCCGGCGGTCAAAGCAAATGCGCGTCCCGTTCGCCCCTACAGCATCAAATCGATCGATTATCAATTGGGCGATCGCATCGAACACGTCAAATTCGGCGCCGGCATCGTCGACGAATTCCCTGCGCCCGGCAAGATGTACGTCACATTTGCAACCGAAAGGCGTCTGCTCGTTTACGGCAAATAACGGCCGTTTTGTCCTTTTTATGGCTTAGCGCGGCGCGCGCAAGGGCTATGCCTCGGCGGCATACGCCCTTTTTTTCGGGCTATGCCTCGGCGGCATACGCC
>CAVGZQ010000130.1:5666-8932 GCA_963633515.1 Bacteroidaceae bacterium | reverse complement strand
GATAAGCTGCGCCCGGGAGTGATGCGCACGGTTCGCCGCCCTCCGATCCTTTATCCGAATCCCGCGGCGAATGCCGTTTATATATATCCGGCATTTGCATGTCATACATAATCATACAAATCCGCTTTGCAAAATATACATTTCATGTCATTTCGGTTTGCTTAATAATATGATTTATTTCGATACAATCATTGCAATGCGGATATTATTGCAAGAAAATAAGAAATTAGCGGTTAGCGGTTAGCGGTTAGCCGTCAGCCGTCAGCCGTCAGCGGTTAGCATACAGCGTGCTGCAAAGATCTGTTTCGGTTTGAATTCGAAGCTTAGCATTCAAAACTGCCGCCCCAAAACAACATCTGATGCGATCGGCGCTGCGGATTCCGGAAGAATCTGCATCCGAAAACAAAGATCATGCGTGCATCAAATTTCGTTTCGAATCTTCGAAATATGATAGAAGGGCGCGGATGCGCCCGTTGCGGCGCCGGGGAGCGCCGCAACATCCGCCCGCATGCGTGCATGCGGGCGGACAGGCGAGCGTATGCGACACGTCGCATAGCTCGCGGCGCGGCGTATGGCGAATGCCATAGACGCGCAAATGAGGCGTATATCATTCGCCACAGCCGAATTAAAGGCGCATGGCGAATGATATAGCCGAATGAAAGGCGCATGGCGAATGATATAGCCGAATGAAAGGCGTATGGCGAATGATATAGCCGAATTCGCCCAACAATACGGACTTGCGCGCCTGCCGCTGCTTTTGCCGGGCAAAGCGCCGCATTTTTTACTTTATACCGAGGCAGACAATGGCTTCGCTGTTTGAACAACCGAAAGCATCATCCAAACTCGGCTTGCCGCAGCGCGAACCGTTGGCCGCGCGCATGCGGCCGCAGACGCTCGACGAGTTTTGGGGACAAGACCATATCCTTGCAAAGGGGCGGCTTTTGCGGCGCGCCATCGAGGCAGACAGACTGTCGAGCGTGATTTTTTACGGCCCCCCGGGGACGGGAAAAACGACCCTGGCGCGCATCATCGCCAACACGACGCAGGCGAAGTTTTTGTCGATAAATGCCGTCTTGAGCGGGATTAAAGAAATTCGCGATTCTATCGATTCTGCCAAACAAAGTTATGAACTCGTAGGAAGAAAAAGCATTTTATTCGTCGATGAGGTTCATCGATTTAATAAAAGTCAGCAAGATGCTTTGCTTCCGTGGGTCGAAAATGGCACGATTACGCTCATCGGCGCCACGACCGAAAACCCCTATTTCGAAGTCAACAAAGCGCTGGTGAGCCGTTCGCGCATATTTCAGCTCATGCCGCTGACCGAGGCCGATTTGCGCGGCATCGTCATGCAGGCGCTGCGCGACGACGAACGCGGGTACGGGCTTTTGAACGTCGTCATGCACGAAGACGCATTGGCGCATTTGGTCAGCGTCGCAAACGGCGATGCCCGCGCGCTGCTCAACGCCCTCGAACTCGCCGTGACGACGACCGAGCCCGCGCAAAGCGGGCAAATCGACATCACGCTTGCCGTCGCCGAAGAATCGATCCAGCAGCGCGCCGTCCTCTACGACAAGGAAGGCGATGCGCATTTCGATACGATAAGCGCGTTTATCAAAAGCATCCGAGGGAGCGACCCCGATGCGGCGCTCTATTGGCTGGCGCGCATGACGGCGGCGGGAGAATCGCCCAATTTTATCTTTCGCCGGCTGCTCATCAGCGCCTGCGAAGATATCGGTCTGGCCGATCCGCACGCCGTCGAAACGGTTTTGGCTTGCGCCCAAGCCTTCGACCGCATCGGGCTGCCCGAAGGCCGATATCACTTGGCGCATGCGACGCTCTATCTTGCGACGGCGCCCAAATCGAACTCATCGATGGCGTTTTTCGATGCGCTTTCCGCCGTCGAAAAAGAAACGTCCTACGACATTCCCAATCCCCTCAAAGACGCATCGCGCGACAAGGAGGGACTCGGTCACGGCGAAGGGTATTTGTATCCGCATGCGTACAGAGACCATTGGGTGGCGCAGCAGTATTTGCCCGACGAGCTCCGGGGGCGCGTGTTTTTCCATCCGAGCGATATCGGATACGAAAAGCAAATCGCGCAGAATGTGGCGCGAAACCGCGAAGCCCAGCTTGCGGCAACCGAAGAGGCGCAAGACGAAACGGCGCGCGCAACGGCGAGCGAAGACCGTTGGATCGGGCGAACATTCGACGGGATGGCTTCGCGCGCGCAAACCCTGCGCGATCTCATCTTCGATCGCGTCGCCCCCAAACCCAACAGCCGCGTCCTCGATATCCATGCTTCGTCGGGGCTTTTGTCGTTCGAAGCGCTGCGCCGATGCCCGCAAGGCGGCGTCTTTGCCCTTATCGGATCCGACGATGCATCGGCGTCTTTTGCCGCGCTCAATGCGCAGCGCAGCGAAATCGAACGCGCAAACATCGAAACAATCGGCGATTTTTCGAATTTTTCGCCCGACCGGTTCGGCGGACAAAAATTCGATTGCATCATCGGAAGAAATTTTCTCCACCTTCGCGATAATTTGCCGTCGTTTTTTCTTGACATCGAAAAAATCCTCGATGCATCGGGAACGTATTGTTTTTGCAATATTTTGCCGGCAACCCAACCCACGATTTCTTCGCTCATCCCAAACAAAGCTCAAATCAACGCAAAACTGCTCCAAGCTTGGCGCGATGCCGAAGCAAAGATATACGAAGCGTCGCAGTTCAAGTGTTTCGGAATCGCATCAATCGAACAAGCTGCGGCAAAAAGCGGCTTGTCATGCATATTGCGGCGCATCGATCTCGACGGCGCGCTCACCGTCACGCCCTCTATTTTTAACCGATGGTTCTCGCATCAGCCCGACGGAAACGGCTATATCGACAAACTCGGCGCTTATCTCAGCCGCGAGTCGATCGATGCCGCCGTTCAATTCGCCCACGTTTATTTGCGCGGTCAATCGGTGCCTTGGCCCGCGCATTACATCATGGCAAGCGGCGGGCATGAAGGAGCCTGAGCGCTAAGCGCAGAAAAAAACGGGATAATCCTAAGGATTATCCCGAAAAACACATTTTTTGAAGCATCTCAGCGCCCGGATCGCGTCAGCAAAACGACCGTCTCCAAATGCGCCGTATGCGGCAGCATGTCGACCGGCTGAATTCTGACGATTTCATACCCGTCGGACGTGAATTTTTTCAAATCTTCGGCCAAAGATTCCGGATTGCACGACACATAAATTATCGTCTTTTGGCGCATGCGCATGATTTGGCGG
>CAVGZQ010000130.1:0-5656 GCA_963633515.1 Bacteroidaceae bacterium | reverse complement strand
CCGTCGGCAGCAAGCCGCGGCGCGGCGGATCGACGACGAGCAAATAATCGCTGAAGTTTGCGTGCGCATCGAGAAGTTTTTTCAATATGTCGGCGGTATCGCCCGCATAAAATTCGATTTGATTTTCCAACCCGTTGTTGCGCGCATTTTCGCGCGCATTTTCTATCGCCTGCTTCTCGATATCGACGGCAATGGCGCGATGGCCTTGGGCGGCGAAGCTCAGCGCAATCGTTCCCGTCCCGCAATACAAATCCAAAACGGGGGTTTCGGGCGTCATATAATCTTTGGCAAACGATAAGACCGTCCGATACAAAACTTCGGCTTGTTTCGTATTGGGCTGAAAAAAGGCGTGCGGCAATATTTCGTAGCGAAGCGCATGTTCGCGCGATGTCATGATCATTTCTTCGCGCAAGACCGGCGATCCGAAACGCAGCCGGTCGTCGACTTCGGTTTGACGTCCTTTTTGCGCGCAAACGACGCTCCAATAGAAAGAGTCCGCCGGGCGCGACAAATTCGCCAGCACTTCTTTTTCGTACGACTCGACGATTTCTTGCGCCGATTTTTGCGCTCCGCCGTTCAAAACGACGATATCGTCGGCGGTCGTCGTGAGGATCGCCATCGATTCGCCGGTGCGCGATCCGATGCGAAGCGTCAGCAACCGCAAAAAACCCGAATTCTCGCGGAATTTAAAATACGGCACGCCGTATTTTCGCGCCCACGCCGTCGTCTTTTGCGCCAATTCGGGCAAAAGCGGCGACAGCATGTCGCAATATTGCATATCGATGACTTCGTAACGAAACCCCGACGGATGGAGTCCGACGCCGATTTCGCCGGCGCCGTCCGGACCGAACGAAAGTTCCATTTTGTTGCGATAATGCGTCAATTCGCGGCACGGAATAATCGGTTCGGCGACGGCGCAAACGCCCGATTTGCCGAGCATTCGAATCAAAATGTCGCGTTTCATGCGGCATTGGGTTTCGTACGCCCATTCGCGCAACGTGCATCCGCCGCAGCCCGTATCTTTGTCGCAGCGAATCGCCGAATGCGGGCACGCCGACGCAATGCGCGGATACTCCGACGATAAAACTTCGATGCACGCGCATTGCAAGATCGAATCTTCGACGCGGCGGCCCTCGGCGACAATCCGATCGCCGACGACGGCGCCGCGGACTTCGACAGGAACTTTTTGATCGCCGTCGATATAAACGCCCTGCCCCCAGCCCCGAGCGCTTATCGCATCGATCGTGACTTCAAAACGCCGAAATATATAATTTTGAAGACGCCGCCGTTTCGACATGAATGATATTCTCCCTATTTTTTTTCGGCAATGAGCGCCATATCGCGCGGCGCTTGGTTTTCGTTATCCCAATACGGCGACAATTTGCGCAGATTCGATACGATTTCGGGCATGGCTTCGACAACCGCATCGATATCGGCTTCGGACGTTTCGGCGCTCAGGCTGAAGCGGATCGAACCGTGGACTGCCGTAAACGGCACATGCATCGCCCGCAAAACGTGCGACGGATCGAGCGACCCCGAGGTGCATGCCGAACCGCTCGACGCGCAAATCCCGCGCAAATCCAACTGATACAATATGCCTTCGCCTTCGACGCAATGGAATGCCGCATTCGTCGTATTGGGCAGGCGTTCGGCGCCTATGCCGTTTATCGCGGCATACGGGATTTTCATCAATCCTGCTTCGAGACGGTCGCGAAGCGCCGCGATTTTCGCCGTCTCTTTCAGCCCTTCGGACGCGATTTCGCATGCCTTTGCCAGCCCGACGATATAGGGGATATTTTCGGTTCCGCCGCGACGGCCGCGCTCTTGGTGACCGCCGTACAAAAACGGCCGGCACGCCGCGCCCGCGCGCATGAACAAAGCGCCAACGCCCTTGGGCGCATGGAGTTTGTGCCCCGAAAACGACAGAAAATCGACATTTTCCCATGCGTTTGACAAATCGATCGGCATCTTGCCCGCCGCCTGCGTCGCGTCCGTATGAAACAATATATGCGGATCGGTCGATTTGACGATCGACGAGAGCCGTTCGATCGGAAACACGACGCCCGTTTCGTTGTTGGCCGCCATCACCGAGACGATGAGCGTTTTGCCGGGACGAAGCGCCTTGACAAACGATTTCAAATCGATTTCGCCGCGTTCGTTCACCCCGATCCGGTCGACTTCGTATCCTTCGCGTTCCAACTCCTCGCACAGCGCCAAAACCGCAGGATGTTCGACCGTCGTCGTAATAATATGGCGACGCTGCGGATTGGCAAGCGCTGCCCCGCGGATCGCCGTCGAATTCGATTCCGTCGCGCACGATGTAAACAATATTTCGCTCGCTTTTGGCGCGCCCAAAAAAGCTGCGACTTTTTCGCGCGCCGTCTCAAGCGCCGCCGCCGAAAGCTTCGCCGCTTCGTACATCGAACTCGGATTGTAATAAATATCGCAGAAATACGGCGACATCGCCGTGACGACGTCTTCATATACGCGCGTCGTCGCGTTATTGTCCAAATATATCACTTGTGCCTTCTCCCAAATGCATCGGGCGTCAATTGTATATTATATATCAGATCATCTGAGCGCCGGATTATCTGAGCGCCTGCGATGCATTGCAAATAAAACCCCGAAATTGATGCTCAAACGGGAATTACGCGAAGCGCATCGTCGACTTTCTCGCGAAGCGTCTTTTCAATGACATGCTGAATCGTCCCGCTCGCCCCGGGGCACGTTGCGCACGCCCCCGTCAGCGCGATATAAACCAAGTTTTCTTTGATATCGATGATTTCGGCGTCGCCTTCGTCGGCAGCCAGCATCGGGCGGATATCTTCTTCGAGCACGGTTTCGATCCGTTTCGACAATTGATACGGCGATATCTTTATCTTTTGCAGCGTTTCGGCGCATGTTTCCGTTTGCGCGCCCCACTGCGCATCGAGCAAATCCTGAATGCCCCCGGGCGCGTGTTGGCATGCCCCGCATGCCCCGCCCGCTTTCAATGCCCCGATGACGTCGTCGATCGTATGCAAATTCAGCTCGACAATCCGCCGCTTGAGCTCCGATTCCGTCACGTTGAAACACGTGCAAACGAGACGGCTGCCCTCGTCTTCTTTGCTCTCCAAATGCACGCCGAGCGCTTCCAAATCGACGCCGCGTTTCTGCGCCCAATCGGCCACGGCCGCCTCGAGCGCCTCGGCACCCATCACCGAACAATGGATCTTCTGCGACGGCAAACCCTCCAAAAATTTCACAATATCTTCGTTGCGTATCTTGAGCGCCTCAATCGGCGTATACGCCCCTTTTTCGATGATTTCGCACAGCGCCTCGCTCGATGCGATCGCGCTCGTGCAGCCGAATGTCGAATACTTCGCCGACACGATGACATCGTCGGCCGGATTCTCGGCGCGACGGACTTTGAAGAAAAACTTCATCGCATCGCCGCACGCTATCGATCCGTGCTCTCCGACCCCGTCTGCATCGGCGATCGCGCCGAAATGGCTATTTTCATTGCCGTTCACGGCATTCATAAACAATATCTTCGTTTTGTCGCTGTATTGCCAGGCCATCGCTAACCTCTGAAATGCGTCCTTTTGCGTCGGAATATGCTCATTTTGGGCATACCTCGCGCGGCGCGCAGTCTAAGCATTTTGCGGTTGCAGGCAACCGAAAAATCTTTTTTTTCGGTTTGTCGCCGCGTTGCGCCGATAATTATTCGACACAAACCAAGGCACAGCTTCTTTTGCGCAAATTCTATTGCAATAAATCGAATTTTGCTTTGGATGCGCCGCCTTTTTGCGCTGCAAATGCGGCGGCGATCGCCCTATTGCCCGGGACGGGCAATACGGGCTTTCAGGCTTCGGCTATTGCCCGTCCCGGGCAATACGCCTTCGCGGCCTGCCTTTTTGCGATGCAAATGCGGCAGGCAAACGCCCTATCGCCCGGGACGGGCGATACGGGCTTTCAGGCTTCGGCTATTGCCCGTCCCGGGCAATACGCCTTCGCGGCCTGCCTGACGGCAGGCAGGCGGGCGGCGCCGTGCGCCGCCCCCCGAAAACGCGCCGACCGATATCAATCGGCAATGACGCCGCCGCGAGATTGCAAAATTATCGTCACCGGCCCGTCGTTGACGAGCGCAACATCCATCATCGCGCCGAATTGCCCGTATTTTACCGCGATCCCGGCTTGAGCAAGGCGATTCCCGAAATCCGAATACATCGCGCGCGCCGCCTCGGGATTCATCGCCGAAACGAACGCCGGACGGTTGCCGTGCCGCGTTTGCGCGCACAGCGTAAACTGGCTCACGACGAGTATTTCCCCGCCGACATCGGCGACAGACCGGTTCATTTTGCCGTATTCGTCGGCAAAAATCCGCAATTTGGCGACTTTCTGCGACATAACCTGCAAATCGCGTTCGTCATCGCCCGACTCGATGCCCAAAAGCACGAGATACCCCGCGCCGATCGACGATATTTCTTCTCCGCCGACCGTTACCGATGCGCGTTTGACGCGCTGAATGACTGCTTTCATGATAACTTTCTTATAATGTTATTTGCCGAAATTGCGAATATGAAGTAAATGGCGCGGCGTGCGCAACGCGTGCGCGCTTTTGACATTTTGCGGCCGCTTGCTCAAGCGTTTTCGCTTTTCGGGGGCAGGCGCAGGGAGGATTGCAATGCGAGTTCGTTCCGGCGGAAGCAGCGGAAATGCAGCAGGGACTGAAAACGTCGAATGTTGGGGCATCGACCCGATGGGAAGCTTTTTCGTCTTGGCATCGGGAACGGGCGGCAGCGCCGAACAAGCCGCCGGGATCGTCTGCGAGTCGATTGTGCAGGCGTTGCTGCCGCACCGCGAAAATATCGAGACAATGGCCGACGGCGATCACCCCGATTCGTGCAAAACGCTGATCGACACACTCTGCAACGCCATCCGGCGCGCCGAACGGCACATGCTCGATGCTTTGGCCGAAAAACACGAAACGAAATCGGCCGTAAGCTGCGATTTGGTCTATTTGGCCAACGGCACAGCCTATATCGCGCACATCGGAAATCAGCGCATTTACTTGCTGCGCGGCGATACGGGACGAATTCTGACCATCGACCATTCGGCCTATGAGTTTTGGCGCGCGCAGGGAAAATCCGAAAACGAGCTTTCCAATCCGTCGTATCGGCTGCGCGTGACGCGCGCGCTCGGAATGGGCGGAAATCCCGAAATCGACACGCTCGTCCTCGATCTGAGAAAGGGCGATCGCATCGTCATGTGTACCCCGGGCGCGCACCGCCATTTTCAGAATGCCACCCATTTGGCGCAGCTCTACCGCATGACCGAACCGCAGCGCGTCGCCGATTATCTCGTCCAATATGCTTTCGATCGCGGCTGTCAGAATTGCGCTTCGGTGCTGTGCGCCGAAATCCTCGACCCCGGCGCCCGAAACGCATTCGTCGAAACCGACAGCCGCATCACCGCTCTCGAACAGATTTGCTTTTTCCACGATCTGAGCTACCAAGAAATGCTCCAAATCATGCCGATTACGTACGAAAAAGCATTCGGCAAAGATGCGGAAATCATTCGCGAAGGCGATGCCGGCGACGTCTTGTTCATCCTCGTCGAAGGCACGTGCGAAGTCACCAACCGTGGCGTCCGCATCGCCCTGCTCGACCCGGGC
>CAVGZQ010000129.1:3850-8961 GCA_963633515.1 Bacteroidaceae bacterium | reverse complement strand
CCCGCGCCGCGACGCCGGATCGCCGCATACCGCCACGGGCTTGCCCGAAAGACTCGGATCGCGCGCAATTTCTATGCTCGCAAAACAATTGTTGATGTCGCAATGAAAAATCGTACGCATCGCAAAATGCCAAATATGTTTCAGACGCGCATCGGCGCATGCCGATGCAACATATGAACAAACATATTGCAATTTTTTAAAATTGCAATGAATTTTAAATCACTTTTTGCAATTTCCGACGGCAAAGGAGCGATTTTGAGCTTTGAAGGCAGAAATCCGGGAGCTGAGTCGCCGGAGCTTAGCCGGGCGTTTTGATGTCTGAATGCTCAGCTTCTAAGACAGACATGCGAGCAAAAAAAACAGTTATTGCGGCTCACTGAGCGCCGATCGCCGATCGCCGAACACGAAAAGCGCGGCGCATGCACGCCGGTCCCGGCGCGAACATGCGCCGCGCAAGCCGCGCGTATTGCCCTGCGGGGCAATAGCGCGGCAAGCCTGCCGTATTGAGCCGAAGGCGAAATAGGCAGGCAGCGAAGGCGTATCGCGGCATGCGCCGCGACAGCCGAAGCCCGGCGCCCCCCGCGGGGCGCGCCGGATCCGCCCCCCCCAAAAACGTGCCGTTTGATGCGCCGGATTGCATGCATTTTTACTCGACAACGATGATGCGAATGACTATTTAAAGCACGCTGCGGCGTGGGAATTGCGCATTTTTTTGCGCGCAGCGCCGCGTTAAACCGTGCCTGACGCACCCGATGCCATCACTGAGAGCTCTGACCATGAACAAGCTTTTGCGCTATTTCGCCGTCGCAGTCCTTATCGCCGGATGCAGCGAATCCGCAGCTCCGACGCCCGCCCCCGACAACGGCAAGGACAACAATCCCGATACGCCGACGGCGTGCAAAGACATGAGCTGCGCGCAAGGGTGCTGCGACGGGCAGTGCATCGATTTGCGCAGCGACAAAAATCACTGCGGGCGCTGCGAAACCCAATGCGCCTACAATCAGTATTGCAACGACGGAAAGTGTTCGAAAGATTGCGACAATGACATGCCGAGGATTTGCGCGGGCATGTGCGTCAACGCCTCCAACAACGAATCGCACTGCGGCGGATGCGGCAAAACATGCGGCGCGAACATGATTTGCGACGGCGGGAAATGCGCATGCGCCCGAGGCTATGCCGATTGCGACGGCGACGCCGCAAATGGCTGCGAATCGGAGAGCGCGGCATGCGAATGCACTCCGGGCGAAGAGCGGCAATGTTACACCTACGCCGACGGCAAACCGGGCGTCGGCGTTTGCCGATACGGCGTCGAAACGTGCCAAGTTTTCAAAGACGGCGGCTACGAAAACATTTATTGGGGCGGCTGCGTCGGAGAAGTCGGTCCGACCTATGTCGCCGAAAAAGGCCAAACGCTCGATTTGACCCTCGACAACAACTGCGACGGCGTCATCGACGGCGATGAGGATTACGACAACGACGGCTACACGCGCGGTCAAGGCGATTGCTGCGACAGCCTCAAATCGTGCGACGTAAAAATCGAATGCCCCGAAGGATATGCGTGTTTCGTCGACGATCCGTCGGGCATCCATCCGGGGCAAAGCGATTCGGCGGGGGTCGATGCAAACTGCGACGGAAAGATCGACGAAAATGCGCCGTCGGGCGGCGCGCAATTCAAGAATTGCTCGACCGGTTCGCACATTTTTTCGGCAAACTCGCAGTTGACCGCATCGGATGCAGAATTGCTCGCAAAAGCGATGAATGTCTGCGAAGGCTTGGTGAGCGCGCAATTGCTCTTGGCCGACGGCAGCGCGCTGCCGTTAAAAGGAAATTCCGCGATTTGCGGATCGAAATTGCAAATCATTTCGCCGGCCGAACAAGTCGCCGTCGCCGAAAATTTGGGCGGCATCGTCCAACCCGTCGACATCAAAAGCGACGGCGGCGTCAACGGCAACATGGTCATTCTTTCGTCGGGGAAAGCCGCCGGCAAAGAAAATACGTCAGATTCTCAGTGCGTCGGCACCGAAGTCACGGCGCCCGCCGTCTTCCTGAACGCGCACGGCGGCGCGCTCCCGGCGAGCACGGTCTGCGGCAACGAGCGAAAAGACACGCGGGCAAACGACTCGATCATGCTCCGTCTCAAGCTCAAAGCGCCCCAAAACGCCAAATCGTTCTCCTTCCGATTTAAGTTCTTTTCGAAAGAATACCCCAAATACGTTTGCGACAAGTACAACGACTTTTTCTTGGCGCTCGTCGATTCGCCGTCAAACAAAGCAATTCCCGAAGATCATAACGTCGCTTTCGACGAGAATCATAACCCCGTCTCCGTCAACAACGCATTTTTTACCGAATGCGACAAAGACGCATGCACCGCAGAAAAAGGCTGCAGCTCGTGCTCGGGCGGCACCGATTTGCTCGCCGGGTATTTCGACGCAAAAAAATCGGGCGCCACGGCGTGGCTCCAAACCTCGGTGCCCGTATCGGGAAACGAAGAGTTTACGCTCGATCTCATGATATTCGATGCCGGCGAACCGACCGGCGGCGCGACATCGTCGGGCTACGGGCATCAAAAAGACTCTCTCGTCCTCATCGATGCGTTTGCGTGGGGCACGGAATCGACCATAATCAACACCCAACCGATCATCAACTGACCCGACGGCCGGTTCGGACGTCTGACGGCGATATTCGGATTTTTTATTCGCCGGAAGCATTACATGCCGTTTTTGCAATTGTTTTCTGCGCGACGCGCAATTCATTGCCGTGCATCGCGCATATTATTTTAAACCTCTGTCCCCCCCCCGCAACCGCCGCGAGAATGCCGATGCCTTGGAATGTTCCGAAAGAAAGCGCCGATCCGTTTGCCGATGAACTCGCCGAATACCTCAGACGCCGAGGCGAGCGCACGCAAAACGAAATCGATCGCACCCGCAAAACGTGCATCGAATTTGCCCAATTCTTGGGCAAAGACATACACGATGCGACGTCGAAAGATTACACAACGTTCAAACGGCGTCACGTCGCGACCGTTCAAGACGAAGATGCGTACCAGCAAATGCTCGACGACATCAAATCCTTCTGCAATTCGACGCAGCGCCGCACATCTTCGCCGGCGCAACCCCAGAACGCCGATCGGCGCAAAGTATCGACGAGTCAGCTCAGTCCCGAAGAAATCATGGCGTTTCTCATGTCGCCGGCGGGCAAAAGCGCCGATCCCGATGCGCCGACGCCGGCGCCGGGCGCGGGCGATCCGAATACGACGCGGCTGCGCCCAAAACGCGGCAACAGCAATCCGGCAACCGATTTCGGCAACGCAGCGACGCCCTTCCCCGCGCAGTCAAACGATCTCCACGTCAAAGATCTCTTCGACGACGCCGATATTCCCGACGAGTCGGGCACGCGCGCCCGCGGCGCGTTCGCTCCGCCCGCCGCAAATCCTGCCAATATTCCCGCTAACTTTTTGGGCGGCGAACGCATCGACGACAACAATTTTTCTGCATTTTTTTCGCCGGTTTCAAAAGACGACGACAGAAAATTCGAATTTCGCGACGAAGAAGAAGATAATTTTTACGGAGACAACCTGTCCGACGGCATCTCATCCGGTGCCGGGCGCGACGACAGCATCGCCCGCCAAGTCGCCCGCAACGATATGTCGTCGGAGTTCTTGACCGACGGCGCCAAGCCCGCCAATAACGAGCTTTTGCGCGGCGTCAGCGGCATCGATTACGATTTCAATCCGTCCAATCTCGAAATCATGCGAAAAGGCGAGCGCAACAAAGCGCGACAAGATGCGGGCGGCGACGCGCCCATCGACGAATCGCTCGTCTGCTCGAATTTCCGCCCCTACACCGTCGACGGCAAATACCTCATCGATATCCCGACGCCCGAACCGCAAGAGTACAAACCGTATCCGCAGAACTTTGTCTCGCGCTGGCTCATGCCGGCGATTCCCGCGCTTGTCGGTCTTGCTCTCGTCTGTTTGGGCTTTGCCATTTCGTCGGCGGTCGGCATCGTATTTCTCATTCCCGCCGCAGCCGTCGTCATCGCGAGTCTTCCGATTATTCTGCCGCCCTCGCGGCAAACCCCCGTTGCTGCGGCATTCAGCTTTTTTATTGCCCGTTCGATGCGCGCAAACGCCGTCGGTCTCGATTTGTTTGCAACGCCGGGCGGCAGCGGCGACGAAGTCGATTTCATGACGATTGTCCGCAGCTCAGATCCCGATATCGTCACCGATTGGAAAACGACGATAAAATCGCGCCTCAAGCCCAAACGCGACATCAATGTGCGCGTCGTCGCGGGAAGCGAAGTTCTCAACTCGGTCGTCTTGCTCTGCACGCGAGATGACGTTTATTGGCTGCTCCCGCTCGTGCGCATCAACAACGCATGGTACATTACCTCGTTCGATCTTCCGATACATAAGGTTGCAAGCGAATCATCTTCGGAATCGTAGCAACAAATCGAATTTTTTTCTTTTGGCGCGCTATTGCGCAAAAGCGCAATGCGCCGCGCCGGCAGGGCTATGATTGCGCCGCAATCATACGCCCTTTTTTGGGGCAGGCTATGCTTGCGCCCGGGGGGCGCAAGCATACGCCTTTTTGGGGCGCGCTATTGCGCAAGAGCGCAATACGCCGCGCCGCTCGGCTATGCGTGCGCGCCCCCGACGGGGCGCACACGCATACGCCGAGCATTGGGGCGCCCCCGGCGGGGGCGCGGGCGTAACCTAGCGCGATGATTTTAAAAACGCGGCGGGTATGACGAGACAATTTTGGTTGGCATACTCCGTGACCGTGCGCGCGATGCCGCGAATCGGATTGTCGCTGTCGAGATACGGCTGCGAACACGGCGCGACGATCAAATCGGCGCCGATTGCATCGGCCGTTTCGAGAACGGCTTTTGCCGGCGACTGAACCGGCGCATGGTGGCGAAAACTCATCTGTCTGACGCGCGGTTCATGCATAAACGGCACGCTCAGCGCCTGAACCGCCGCCTTTGCGCGTTGCGTCACCGACGCCCGCGCCGCCTCGATTTGGCGTTCGTTCGGAACAAATCCCGCATAATCCTTATAAGGATCGCAGCGCTCAAAATCGGGCACCGGCGATACGATTTCGATATCGGAC
>CAVGZQ010000129.1:0-3840 GCA_963633515.1 Bacteroidaceae bacterium | reverse complement strand
GTCGAGGAACGCAACCAAAATCTTTTTATGCGGCAAATGCTGCGTCGGATCCTTTATCAAATACAGCGGAATGCGCGTGTAAGCGACGAATGTCGCCGCCATGCTGCCGATAATCCCGGTCGTGTGCGGTTTCGTGCCGTAAGCGCCGCAGAACATCAAATCGGCATTTGTATCCGATGCCGCGTGGAGAATCGATTTGGCCATCGAATCGCGCGCGAAGTCGACTTTAAGCCGCGCGCGTCCTGCCTCCGCCCCCAGCGTATTTTCGAGATAACGCCGGCCGCGGGCGGCAATGCCGGTTCGCAACTCGTTGAGTATCTCGACTTCGTCGCTGCCCAAAGCCGCATACGGAAAGACGACATCGCGCATAATCGACGGAAACTTTTCCAAAACGTTGAAACACGTCAGCGACGCATTCGATCGCTGCGACAAATCGTTCGCAATCAACAGCCCTTGCGTGGCATAGGGCAAAAAATCCGACGCGACGAATATATTCTGAAGCGCATAAAAACAGCTGCGCGATATATCACTCATAAACTGCCGAAAACCTTTAATTTGGATTGATTGACTCGATTTTCGAAGGTTCGTCCGATCCGGGTTCATAGTATTCGGCGGTATCTAAAACGCCGTCGCCGTCTGCATCGCGCCGGATCTCGGAGCGATTGCCTTTTTCGTCGAAAATCTGCACGCCGTGACGATTGCCTTCGAAATCGACGGAATACTCTTTTATGGCGGGAATGCCATTTTTATACGTGATGATGAGGTCGACAATGCCGTCATAATCCAAATCGATTTCGTCGCGGACGTGTTGCCCGTCTTCGTAAAATTCGGTCATGTCGATGACGCCGTCAAAATTGAAATCGCGCTGCGCATAGCGCACCGCGCTGCCTTGTTTGTAAATCCATTGATCGGGCGCGGTGTCGCCGTTGATGTCGATCGTCTCCGTCTCGAGCCCTTTTGTATTGAGCGGTTGCGTCCGGAGTTTGCCCGTTGCATTTTCGACGGCATTCTCTTTGCCGCATGCGCCCAAAAAGCATGCGGCGATCAAAGCGCAAAGCCCAATCTTCTTCATCTCACACCTCTTCGCTCAAGATGACTTTCCCGTTGTTGTCGCCCGTGGCGATGCAACGCCCGGCGGTATCTATACACCGGACTTCGCTCGCATGTAAACGCATCGCCGACGCCGAGATCGGCTCCGCCGCGCCGAGATCGCTCAAATCGGCGATTTCGACGGCGCCGTCTTCGGCGCCCAAGATAAGCCGTTTTCGCGCCGCGCCCAAGCGCATGCACGTAAGCCGGCGCGGCGCCGAATAAATCATGCGTTCGGGCGATTCCGACGCCGTATTCCACAAGATGACGACGCCGCTTGCGTCGGCCGACACGAACCGTCCGGCGCCGATGAAATCAAAACCGCAAATCGCCGCGCCGTGCCCCGCATATTTATGAATGACGGCGCCCGTCGTCTCGTTCCACGATCGGATGGTTTGATCTTGCGACGACGAATGCAAAATGAGCGTTTCGGGCTCAAAGCGCACGGCTGTCACGGGGGCGCTGTGCCAATCGTACGTGCGGATGGGGTCGCCGTTTTTCCAAAACTTGACTTTGCAATCTTGCGCCCCCGTCGCCATAAGTCCGCCCGGCGCGCACGCTATCGATCGGACCGTCATCGTATGGCTTCGGACATTTTGCCGGCAAGCCTGCGACGAAATCGATCGCGCGCCGGCGCCGCGGAATATCCCCGCCATATCGGAGACAAACGTGCCGTCGTCGATATTCCAAACGCGCAGACTCTTATCTTTGCCGCTCGAAATCAAATACCCCGTATCGGGGTCGAACGCCAGCGCATAAACAAAATCGACGTGACGCCCCAGAGCGCGCAAAACCTTCCCCGACGCGCTGTCGATAATGTGAATGAACCCGTCCTTGTCTCCCGCCGCAAGCCGCCGCCCGTCGGGATGAAACGCAAGCGCCAACACCTTTTGCGTCGGCAGCTCAATCGTATGCCGAATGACAATCTCTGACATGTCGCTATTATCCTCGCATAAACTAATCTTTTTCTTCGATTTCGTTGCCGATCGAATCTTTGGCGAGTTTTCCGTCGATTATTTTAATCAGCTGAAGGGCTTGAGCTTTTCTGAAACGTTCATCAAATGCGTGGGCATTTTCGATGTATTTCGCCAGCCCTTTTTTTGATTTAATAAATAAATCGCCGGAATCTCGCAAATGTTGTGAATTTTCTTCGATTCTGGCCAATTCATACGCCGCCATCCCGGCGCCGTACATGGCACCGGCCGCGTTGAGCATCGTCACATCCTTGTCGGCCATAAACTGCTCGGCGCGTTCGTAATGCGCAAGCGCATCATGATAATCGCCTTTTTCGCGCAAAACATCGGCCAGCGCAATTTCGAGAACGCCGTCGCCGGCATTGTTTAAGATTCCGTTGTTGAGCACCCGGACGGCATCGCCGTAAAACCCGAAGTTCTTGTACAGCTCTGCCAACTCTTTGTAATGCTCGGTTTGCCCGAGTTCATTGCGCAAAAAAGGATTTGCGCGGATCGACGCTTCATAAGCTTCGGCCGCCGCAGCATATTCGCGCGATTTGCGCAAACAGCGCGCGCGATTCAATTGCGAACGTGCGTCGAACGGATCGCGCCCGACGTGTTCGGCCGCAACGCGCGCGCAAGCCGCAAACGCCCCGAGCGCTTCGCCGAACAAACCTTCGCTTTCCGAATATTCGCCCTGTGCCTTATGAACTTCGATAAGTTCGGCAGAATAACTAAGATTATTCGGATCGATGCCGATTGCCGTCTGCAAATTGAGCTGCGCATTTTTAAAGTCTTTATACTTCATGTCGATGCGCGCCAGCCAAAAATACGCTTCGGCATTATTGGGGTCTTTGTCCAAAGCTTGTTTGAGCGCAGCCGTCGCCGAATCGAATTTATTGTCTTTAAAAGATTTTACGGCTTTTTCGGTCTGCTGCAGCGAAGCCGCCTTTCCGACCTGACACCCGGCAACCGCCGCGCACAAAATCCATGCGGCGCAAAGCGCGCCGAGCGTTTTGAATGTCCGAACCGCAACGTGTCTCATCGCCCGTCCCCCTACACGACCTGAAACAAATAAAACTTGAGGTAATCTGTCTCGGGCACCTCGAGCAAAATCGGATGGTCGGGACTTTGCTGACGCGCCTCGATTTGCCGCAAGCCGACATCGGCGTCGCGCGCGGCTTCGATGAGCATTTGCCGAAACATGTCGTCTTTCATGAAATGCGAACACGAACAAGTGGCCAAATAACCGCCGCGCGGCAAAAGACGCATCGCTTTGAGATTGATTTCTTTGTAACCGCGATAGGCGGCGCGGACGGTGGCATGGCTCTTTGTGAACGCCGGCGGATCCAAAATGATGAAATCGTCGCTGCGATCGCCGCGTTCGCAACGCGCCGCAAGGAGTTCAAACACGTCGCAACATATGAATTCGATATTGCCGATGCCGTTTAGCCGGGCGTTGGCGCGCGCGCATTCCAACGCATGCGCCGAGACATCGGCGGCGGTGACATGCGCGGCGCCGCCCTTGGCGGCGTGAAGCGCAAATGCCCCCGTATGCGTAAAGCAATCGAGCACGCGCCGGCCGCGCGCAAGCTGCATCACGGCGCGGCGGTTGTATTTTTGATCGAGGAAATACCCCGTCTTCTGCCCGCCGATATAGTCGACGTCAAACGCAATGCCGTTTTCCTCAATCGCAACATGTCCCGGCAAATCGGTTTCCAAACCGGGCAACGGCACGAACCCTTTTGTCTGCCCGAGCCCCTCGAGCGATCGCGTGGCGACATCACCCCTCTCGTAT
>CAVGZQ010000128.1:5822-8968 GCA_963633515.1 Bacteroidaceae bacterium | reverse complement strand
TTTCTGCAGTCACCGGGGGATTGCCGCCAATGGTTAAAAGAGAGAAATAGTATGCCTCGATTGCCGAAGACTCGCAAACACCGATTTTGTTAAAAATGTGTCAACCAAATTTGACATTTTCAAAAAGCCCCCCCCTACACCAAGCAATAGATCCCGCCTCTTTGCGCGATATCGTCGCGCAGCTCGAGCTCGAGCATGACTTCGTCGAAATCGCCCGGGAATTGCAAAATTTGCCGGAGCATTTCGCGCGTCATCGGGCATTGAAGCAAAATATGGCGCACGGCGTCGGATGTCGGAAGCGACTCGGTCAGCGTGCGGGCGTATGCCGATAATTGCGGCGTCGACAAGAGCAGAGGTGCGGCGCGATTATCGGCGGTGCCGGATTTATGCGCGCTTTCGTTGGCATTTTCCGTCCGTTGCGCATTTTCTTCGTCGGCGGCGCGTTGCGATCCGCATGTTTTTTTTGCGGCGCAGGCTTTGCCGAGAGGCAGACTGCCGCCGCAGCTTTCGCCGCCCGAAACGGTATCGCCGCAATATTTTCCGATAAGGATGCCGGCAGACGGTTTTTCATCGCAGCAGTTTTTGCGCGATGAATGCTCTTCGCCGTTTGATGCATTCAGGCATGATGTTCCGCCGTTTGATGCTGCCGTTGCCGAGTATTCGAAACTGTGCCCTGAAATGGCATTTTCTGCATGGTCATTGCAATTTAACTCAGAAAATGCGGAGAATGCGGACGGCATCGCCGCAGGAAAAGGCAGAAGCCGCTGTTGCGGCGTTTTGGGCAGTTCTTCGAGGTCTGAGATCGAAGAAATGAGTTTTGCTTTGCCTTGTTTGACGAGTTGCAGCCCTCCCTCGGAGAGTGGGTGAAAACCGCGCATCGAAGCGACGAATACGGGTTTTGCGAGTTTTCGGGCGGCTTGCGCCGTATAGAGCGCGCCGCTTTTTTCGCGGCAATGGATGATGATCGTCGCCGAAGACAATGCGGCAATAATTCGGTTTCGCGACGGAAAATTCCGTTTAATCGGGACGAAGCCGCACGGAAATTGGCTGACGATCGCGCCGCGCGAACCGGCATAATCGTAAATATCGGCGTTTTTGGGCGATCCGGGCGAAAGAATGTCGCCCGGCGAAACGACGATCGTCGGCGCTGCGCGCGCCATTGCGCGGCGATGGGCGAGGGCATCGATGCCGAACGCGCCGCCGCTTGTCACGGCATAACCGCGCGCAATGATTTCGTCGGCAATTGCGTGACAAATGTCATAGGCTTCGGGCATCGTTTCGCGGCTCCCGACGATCGCAACCTGCGGCGCGCGCAAAAGGCGCAAATCGCCGCGCGCGGCAATGACGCTCGGAATCGGGAAAAGCGGCAAAAGACAGAGCGGGTAGGCATTGGGACGATCGGCGGGCGTAAGAAGCCGAATGTTTTTTGCCGCCATTTCGGCCTCATGCGATTGCCCTTCTTCGGCCGCGCGTTCGACGGGCGGCAGATCGCACACTGCGCTTTTCATCGCCCAAAACGCTTCGATATCGCTTTGGCTTCGGGCATCGCACAACGTTTTTAAGCCGTTATTTTGGGCGATGTTTTTTGACCATAAATAGATGAGAAGGAAACGGATTGTTGTTGTTGCTGACATCGTGCATGCTCCGTAACGGATGAGGCGGAAAAGAACTGCGCGGCGCGCCGCGCCGCGCAAACCGATGCAAAGGCGCGCGTATTGCCGCCCGATGCGGCAATAGCGCGGCAAGCTGCGCGTATGCGCGCATCCGCCCGCCGGGCGTGTGCGGCAATAGCGCAGCAGGCGAAGGCGTATTGAGACCGCAACCGCCGCCGCGGCGGCGGATGCAGGGCGAAATAGCCGCAGCCCCCCACAAAAAAGAGGATGCTCGGCCGCTCTCTGTTTGAATTATGGAGATGAAAAAAAAATGTGACGGTCGGATCGCGTTTTTTTTTACTTTTTTTGCTTTTTTATTTTTTTTTGAATGCCGACGGATCAATCACGCCGCATAATCGGCGGCGATATGGTATGATTCGGGGCAAATTGCGGTCGGGATGCAAAAAAGGAGAGGGAAGAAAGATGCGAAATAAATTCAATCGATATTTGCTTTTGTGCAGTTTTATTGTTGTTGTCGGCGGATGCTCCGAAGAAAATTCGTGTCAGGGCGAAATGTGCGCGATGAGCGAGTTGGTTGCGACGCGGGCGCCGCTCACGGCATATTGCAGCATCGTCGTCAAAAATTACGGCACGGTCGACATGGAGACCGACTATGTGCCCAACGTGACGTGCTGCGAAAACGGCGGCGCGCCCGAACAGGCGCTTCGGGCGCAGGCCGTGGCGGCGCGTTCGGTGGCTTATTATAATCTCGGGGGCGGCGTCGGGACTGCGTCTAATCCCATCGGCGACAGTCAGGCGGTGCAGGTGTATTCGTGCGGAGGCCGGGCCGATTCGCGCCTGCCGCTGTGCAAGGCGGCGGCGACCGATACGAGCGGCATGATTTTGAGCTATAAAAATACGACGCTGTGCGCTTTTTATGTGTCGGGCAGCAAGGTTGCGTGCCTCGATGACAATTGCGTCGACAGGGGCGATACGACGGCGTCGTGCTATGCGAGCCAACAAAAATACGTAACCTATAACGAAGGCAAATCGGGCGACGGCATTACCCAATCGACGCAAGGCTGGGTTAACGCAAAGAATTATGCCAACCGCGGCACGATGTCGCAAAACGGCGCATCGTGTCTCGACAGCAAACGCGGCTACAATTGGGTGAAAATTGTCCGTTATTTTTACGGCGAAGATATCGATATCGTCAAGACGTCGGGGACTTGCGTGCAGGCGTCGGCGTCGATTCCCGATGCCGAAAGCGCGCCTGCCGCGCAGTGCGAAACGACGCTTTCGAAATCGGAGACGGTTATCGACGACAAAGATCCGTGCTTTTCGCGATCGTCGGTCGAGTCTTGGTACGAGCAGACAAAGGGCTACGGCAGCCATCTTTACTATACGTTCGGCTGGGCCGACGCGGCCGAAGCGATAGGCAAATGGACGGTAAACGTTACGCGCCCCGGGGCGTACGAAGTCTTTGCGTATGTCGACGGCGCAGCCGCGACGGGGAGCGATACGATGACGCAAAGCGCGCCATATGTTGTGCGC
>CAVGZQ010000128.1:0-5812 GCA_963633515.1 Bacteroidaceae bacterium | reverse complement strand
GTTGTGCGCGCCTCGGGAACCGAACACAAAGTCAGCATCGACATGAGCAAATCGCAAGGTTGGGTATCGCTGGGCACGTATACGTTTGCCAACGGCGGCGATCAATGGATAAAATTGACCGACTCGACCGGCGAAAAATACGACCAAAATGCGAAAAAAGTCGTCGTTTTCGATGCGGTGAAATTTGTCGATGCCGCGGTCTGCGAGAGCGCGTGTCCGATAAAGGGCAGCTTGGAATGTTCGGGCAACGGTTATCGCAAATGCGTCGATCCCGACGGCGACGGGTGTTTGAAATGGTCGGAGGTGACGGCGTGCGGGAGCTCGCAAACGTGCAAAAACGGCGCGTGCATGACCGAGGAGACGCCTTCCGCGTGCACGGACGACTGTCCGCAGGCAGGCGTGACGTCGTGCGCATCGGACGGCGGCTACCGAACATGCGGATCATTTGATGAAGACAGTTGTCTCGATTGGTCGGAAATCACCGCCTGCAATCCCGATCAAAAATGCGCGTCGGGCGCTTGCGTCGCCAATCCCGACATTTCGTGCGCGCACGAATGCGTCGACGGCGAAACGATATGCGACGGCGACGGGCATTATAAGATATGCGGATTTTTCGACGACGACGCCTGCCGCGAGTTTTCCGAGTCCAAATCATGCGGCGAAAACGAAGTGTGCCGTTTCGGGGCGTGCGTGCCGTCGTCGGAGTCGAGCGGGAAAAAGTCGTGCGTTTTGGCGATCGACGGGCGCGCCTCGACGATTATCGACGAACTCGATCCGTGTTTCGAACGATCGAACGTCGTTTGGTCGCAGCTGTCGACCTATGGTTATGACGACCATCTTTTCTATGCCAATGTCAACGCGACGGGCAGCAACAATGCCGTGGGAACGTGGCATTTGAACGTCGAAAAAGCCGGAAAGTATACGATTCGCGTTTATATCGAGTCGGGGATCGGCAATGTCATCGGCGAAGCCCAATATACGGTATTGGCGTCGGGAAAACTCCATAAAGCCGTCGTTTCGGCGGCGAATCAATCGGGTTGGGCGACGCTCGGAACGTACGATCTTGAAGTCGGGACGTCGCAATACGTGCGGCTTTCGGACGATTCGTACACCGTTTCGCCGCCGACCGAAGGCGAGCGGTTTGTCTTCGATGCCGTCGAAATCGTTCCTTACGGCGGATCAAACGAAGACAACGGCGGCGGCGGCAATGGCGATGATGATGACGGCGGAAACGCAGCGGGAGGCGCGAGCGATTGTTCGGGCGCGCCGCGCCGCGCTCCCGGAGCAGCGCCCGCGGCTGTTTTGGCGCTTGCGATCGGATTCGGTCTGAACGCCGTTCGCCGGCGCCGCAAAACCGAAGATTAAAGATATTTGCGGAATTAACCGTTTTTTGCCCGAAGTTCTCCGGCGCGAAGCGCGCCAAATGCGCAGCGGCGGGGCGTCTTCGGGCAGATATCAAAAAAAATCGATTATCGAAAAAATCGGTTGACAGATTCGCGATGTACGCATATAAGCCGCCCCGTCCGAAGGGACGGGCCGCAAGGAAGGCTCTTCGGCATGGTGGGTATAGCTCAGTCGGTACGAGCGCGGGATTGTGGTTCCTGAGGCCATGGGTTCGAGCCCCATTACCCACCCTTTTTTGCACCCGTAGCTCAGCTGGATAGAGCATCGGACTTCGAATCCGAGGGTCGCAGGTTCGAATCCTACCGGGTGTATATCAGTTTTTTCTTCTTGTGGGTGCATAGCTCAATTGGCAGAGCATCGGACTCTTAATCCGCAGGTTGAAGGTTCGATTCCTTCTGCACCTACTTTTTTTTGTATCGCCTTGCGAGTGTGGCGAAATTGGCAGACGCGCAGGATTTAGGTTCCTGTGCTCCGGCGTGTGGGTTCGAGTCCCACCACTCGCATGGTTTAAGGGTGCATAGCTCAATTGGCAGAGCATCGGACTCTTAATCCGCAGGTTGAAGGTTCGATTCCTTCTGCACCTACTTTTTTTTGTATCGCCTTGCGAGTGTGGCGAAATTGGCAGACGCGCAGGATTTAGGTTCCTGTGCTCCGGCGTGTGGGTTCGAGTCCCACCACTCGCATGGTTTAAGGGTGCATAGCTCAATTGGCAGAGCATCGGACTCTTAATCCGCAGGTTGAAGGTTCGATTCCTTCTGCACCTACTTTTTTTTGTATCGCCTTGCGAGTGTGGCGAAATTGGCAGACGCGCAGGATTTAGGTTCCTGTGCTCCGGCGTGTGGGTTCGAGTCCCACCACTCGCATGGTTTAAGGGTGCATAGCTCAATTGGCAGAGCATCGGACTCTTAATCCGCAGGTTGAAGGTTCGATTCCTTCTGCACCTATTTCGGCGCGGTTTTTTTTGGAAATCGCGCTTTTTTTTGTTTTTCTCTTCTTTTGGGAAGGGCACGGATCTTTTGGGAAACGCTTTATCGCATTGTTCGGTGTATTTATATCGGCGTTTGGCCGGGGATTTTCGGGCGTTGGTTCGGGATGAAAAGAACATCGGCGCAATATATAAATTTATAAACAAGAATGTATATAAATTCAGCGGCTTCGAACCGAACGATATATCGATTTAGCCGCGATATCGCTTTTTCGCGCGCGATATTGCGCCGTGCAGGGATTCAAATATAAGCGCGGCGCATATGCGATCCTGCCCAAGGGGCAGGTTGCGCATATGCGCCGCGCCGCGCAGGCGTATTGCGCCGCGCCAAAGCCATCGGCGCGGCGCAAAAGCCGGAGCCGCCGCCGTATTGCCTTCGGGCAATAGGCGGCGAACAAAAAACTAACGATTTTCCGTGAATTGCATCAAGACATCGATCGCGGTTTTCATCGAGACCGCTTGCGCTTTTCCTTGCCAAGCGATATCCATTGCGGTGCCGTGGTCGACCGAAGTGCGCAAGACGGGCAGTCCCAATGTCGCCGATATCGTGCGTTCGAAGTCGTATGTTTTTGCCGCGATGTGTCCTTGGTCGTGGTAGAGCGATATGACGGCATCGAATTTTCTTCGGCTTGCCAAATAGAACACAGAATCAGCGCCGATTGGATCGGAAATATCGATATTTAATTCGCGCAGCCGGCGTGCAGCCGGTATGAGAATGCGCGTTTCTTCGGTGCCGAATTGACCGTTGTCGCCGGCGTGCGGATTGAGTGCGGCAAGGGCCAGACGCGGCGACGCAAACCCGAGGTTTCGCATGTGACGCGAAACGGTTTGACCGAACGCGACGATCCGATCGCAGTCTAAGGCGTCGATGGCTTCGCGAAGCGATAAATGGCGCGTATAAAAAAAGATGCGCAGATCGTTTGCGATAAAAAGCGTTGTCGGATTGGGCGCATCGAAGGCCCTCGATAACATTTCGGTGTGACCGATTTCGCCGATTTGCGCCAGGCGCATGGCGCCTTTGTGGATGGGACCGGTGCAAATCCCGCCGATATCGCCCGACAAAACGTCGGCGGCGCAGCGTTCGATGGCGCGATGCGCGCACAAAGCCGCCTGCGCGGAGACGGTGCCCGGCAAAATGTCGCCGCCGCGCGCCGGGACATCGATGATATAAACGCCCGGGGCGGAGATATCGCGCGGCGACCGCGACGCAACGATGCGCAAATTCGGCGCAAAACGATCGGCAGCCCGCGCAAAAAGATCGCCGTCGGCATAGACGGCAAAAGCGGTCTGCGGGGCGTTTGCATCGGAATACAGCGCGAGCGCTTTGGCGGCGATTTCATAGCCGATGCCTGCCGGATCGCCCGGCAATGCCGCCAATCGGCGCAATGCGCGCGTCATGACTTTCGGGCTCCGAAAATCGCCGTTCCGATGCGGATATGCGTTGCGCCTTCTTCGATGGCGACTTCGAAATCATCGCTCATCCCGTACGACAAAACCGTCAGCTTTTCGGTTCGTTTTTCGTTGATTCTGTCGAATATTCTGCGAACTTCTCGAAAATAAGGGCGCGAATCTTCGGGGCAAGATCCGACCGGCGGAACAATCATCAGTCCGACCCAATGCAATTGGCGGCACTCGCCGATCGTTTCGATGAGCGCGGGGAATTGATCGGGAGCGATGCCCGTTTTTTCGCCGTCTTCGTCGCCGATGCGCAATTCTGCGAGTATTTTTTGGCGCGCGGGCAGGGCGATTTCCATGCTGACTTTGTTGAGCTGCAAAGCGAGTTCTTTGGAATCGACGGAATGAATGAGATCGGGGGGATAAGTCATGAGTTGTCGGACTTTGTTTCGCTGCAAATGTCCGATAAAGTGGAATCGGGCGTCGGCGGCAACGTCGTCTTGCGCCAATTGCTCGCGTTTATTGACGTATTCCTGAACGTAATTTTCGCCGAAATCGCGAAGCGAAGTCCGCGCGAGCGCATCGCGAATGGCGTCGGCGGGCTTTTTTTTGGTGACGCCCACCAGGGCAACATCGCTGCGGCGGCGTCCGGATCGCCGGCATGCCGCTGCGATGCGCGATTCGATCAAATTGAGGTTTGTTTCGAGTGACATTATCGTTTAAAACTCCGCATAATGGGGAGAACAGGCGATCTGCCGCAGCGCTTGGCGCTGCCGGCGCGGCTGTCGGCGCACCTTGTCGGCGCACCCCGCGAACCGTCCATTTTGCCACAAAAAGAGACTGAACGTATGAAAAAAATTGCCGTTGCCCTCAGCGGCGGAGTCGACAGCTGGCTTGCCGTTTTGTTGCTTCGCGACGCAGGTTATGAAGTCGTCGGCGTGACGCTTCGCGTGCAGAAAAATTGCGGCGGCGCAAGCGTATGCGCCGGCGACGATGCTGTCAAAAAAGCGCGCGGCGTTGCCGATTATTTGGGCGTTGCGCATCATGTTTGCGACGTTTGCGACGATTTTCGCGAACGCATCTTGTCTTATGCTTGGCAGACATATGCCGGCGGGCAAACGCCGTCGCCTTGCGTGCGATGCAATGAATGCATAAAATTCGGCAAGCTTCTCGATTTTGCGATGAGTCTCGGGTGCGAAGCAATGGCAACCGGACATTATGCGCAAATAACCGACTATAACGGCATAAAACGCATTTCGCGCGGCGCCGATCGCAACAAAGATCAGAGTTATTTTTTATCGGGGCTGTCCAACGAAGTTGCCGCGCGGATACTGTTTCCGCTGGGCGGATATGCGAAGCCGCAAGTTCGGGCGCTGGCCGAGTCTTACGGCTTGCCGTCGGCGCACGCCCCCGACAGCCAAAATGTTTGCATAACGAAGCCCGGGCAAACGTTTGCGCAAACTTTGAGCGAATTGTTCGGCGGAAAACCGCGCCGGGGCGCTTTTGTTTATCGCGGGCAAAAAATCGGCGCGCACAACGGCATTCATTGTTATACCGTCGGGCAGCGCCGCGGATTGGGCAATCTCCTGCCCGCGCAAAAAGCGTATGTCCGCGCCATTGTCGGGCACGATGTCGAGATTACCGCCGATCCTGCCGATCTCGATGCGTTCGGGCTTCGCGCCGGCGATGCGATATGGCACGCCGATCCTTTGAAAGCGCAAAATCTCAGCGCGCAAATCCGATACCGCAGTCCGTCGGCGCCATGCGCGCTCGCGCTTTGCGGCGACGCCGCCGAGGTCCGATTTTCGGACGCCGTTCACGCCGTCACGCCCGGGCAAATCGTCGCTTTTTACGACGGCGACGTTGTTATCGGCCGCGCCGTCATTCAATCGCCGATATAGCCGCCGGCGGCTTGCGCGCGTTTTTTTTTTTGATGGGCTTCGGCTGTTGGGTCTGTGCCGGCGGCACAGACCCAATACGCCTTCGCGGCCTGCCTATTTCGCCTTCGGCTCAATACGGCAGGCTTGC
>CAVGZQ010000127.1:0-9047 GCA_963633515.1 Bacteroidaceae bacterium | reverse complement strand
TGCGATTTAGCAAATACCTTGAGAAAAATGTGTCAACTTTTTTTGTACAGGATCAAAAAATGTGTCAACTTTTTTTGTACAGGATCATTTTAACACTTCACAAAAGATGCATTTTAGCAGTGTTTCAGCTTTTGTTAGGCAACATTCCAAAGTATCTCAACGCGTGCATAATCGCTTCTTCCTTCTCCGGTGGGCATTGCGGAACTGTCGCATCCTCAGACTTCGATTTGTTGCAGCTGTCGCCGACATCAAGTCCGCATTTACGCTTCACCTGAGATATATACAGCGAGGACACCTTCAAGCCGTTCTGTTCCAGAACATACTCCTTAATCTGCGCATAGGTCGCCTGACTACGCTTCTCATGAAGCATTTTCTCCACATCTGCGTCGATATCGATATCGATATGCAGACCATTTCTCCGCACTAAGAGACATACCGTCTCGGCATGCGGCGTATTGGGGAACATGTCGATGAAAGCGATGTTCGAGACGTCGAATTGGGATTTTAGGACGGCGAGGTCGCGGGCAAGGCTCGAAGCTTCGCAGGAGACGTAAAAGATGCAGTGTGCGCGGGCGCTGAGCAAGTCGCGGGCGGTTTGAGCCGAAAGCCCGTTTCGGGCGGGATCGCAGACGATGATGTCGGCGGTTTTGGCGGCTTCGGGGAGTCCGCGATTGAGATCGCAGCGGATGAGCCGGACGTCGGAGTTTTTCGGAAAAACGGCGGCATTGTCTTCGGCGCCGCGTCGGAATGCGTCGGGATCGCAGAATTGTTCGAAGGCCCGGACGGTCGGAAGTTTTGTCGCGAGGCGGAATGTGAGGTTGCCCGATCCGGCAAACAAATCGGCTGCGGTGCGTACTTTGTTTGGGGGGGATTGGGCGAGAATGCGGCAGATAAAGTTGTCCAAAAGGGCGTGAATGACGTCGTTGGCTTGGGGGAGCGCTTGGGCAAAGTCGCCGACGCGGCGCCAAGTGACGGTTGGCGGCAGGCCTTCGGGCGATGATTCGTCTTTGATCATCGATTCGCCATAGACCGAATCGGGCGTGACGGCACCGGCCAAGATGCCGGTTTCGCAAGCTTTTCGGGCGAGTTCTTCGATTTTTTCGGAAATTCGGCGTTGCACGGGGGAAAGGATGCCCGGCATGCGATTCTTGCCCGAAGAACGGGATTTTTTCGAATCGTCGGACGGAAGCGATACAATTATAAAAGCGGCATAGGCGTTGCCGTCGCAGCTGAGATCGATTTGCGCGTCGACTTGAAATTTTGCGCGATTGATTTTGGAAATTATTGCATTTTCTTCGAGCCAATGCGCGACGGCGCGAAGTTTTGGATCGATGGCGACGCAATCCGACGCGGGCATGACGGAATGCGAAAGGCGCGCAAAGAAGCCGCATCCGGCTTCGGTTATGTGCAATCGCATTCGGCAGCGGGGGGCGTCGGGGGCAACGGGATATAACTCGCAGGGCGGAAGCGCGATTTTGGCCGATTTTGCGATTTCGTCATAAATGGGTTTGGCTTTAAGGCGCAAGGCGGACACGGGATTGACGAAGCGAAAACCGCATCCGCCGCATTGGGCCGCCCGGGGGCAAGGGTCGTCGGGGCGCCGGTCGGGGGATGCGCTTCGGCGTTCGACGACGCGGGCGCGTCCGTATCGCGGTTTTTGTTCGATAATTTCGGCAAGTCCGGTTTCGCCCGGGAGGGCGTCGGCGATGAAAAAGGCTTTTCCGCCGCAAAACGATAAGCCTTCGCCGCCTTTGATAAGTCTGACGACGGAGAAGGGGATGATTTCGCGCTCGGCGGATATCGCCGGCGGCGCCGGAGGCCGGATTGGGCGTTTATTTTTCATAGCGTTTCGGTTTGTAAGCAATGTACGGACGGAGCGGACAAAAACATGATTTTGCGTTGAAATCGCGTCTGTTTATGATTAGAAGAGCACATTCGGCAGCGTTTGTCATAAGCGTCACAAGATTGCGCAAATGGCATATTTGCGACACAGTTTCCGAAAACAGGCACAGAGCCGCAGAGACGATGCGGGCATCGGAGCGGCAAAACAGAGAGGATAATCGGTATGGCATTGCGCTCAATCCAAGGCATACCCGATGAGATAAAGAATGTCATCGAACTATTTTATCTGCGAGGCGAAGCGGTTGCGGACGAAGAGATGCGCCGGTTGCGCCGGGAGCGTCCCGATCTGAATAATCTGATCGACGAAGTGGCGCAACTGATTCCGGTTGCTCCCGAAAGCGTTTTCATGTTTTACGATGCGCTCATCGCGGCCGACGGTTTGGCATCGAATCTGGACAGCGATTTTTCGTTTCAGGTGAGCGATTTGATGGGCGATGCGTCGGATGCGCCCGAGAGCGGATTTAAATTTTCGGTTTCGGGCAGTCCGAAGCTTCCGGCGCCGTCGGCCGGCGAAGCGGCCGCGCGCAGCGCGCGGGTGACGGAACGGGCGCCCGACTGCGAGCCGATGCTGTTTGATTTTCCGGAAATGGATGGCGATGACGACGGGGCGCCGGAAGACGGCGCGAGCGCGAAGGCGTTTGAGGAAAAGCTCAACAAATCGCTCGAAGCCACGACGCAAGTTCCGTCGATTTTTGCCGACGGATCGGACGGGCGCAAACGCGACGGTCAGAGCTACGGTCTTCGCGGGCGCGAGTTGTCGTCCAATCCCGAAAAATCGTCCGACATCAATTTGGATATCGATATCGATTTTGATTTTTTCGGCGATGATGACGAAGAAATTGCGCAGGGCTCTCCCGAGGCGAAGGGGATCGAATCGGCGTCTCCGATACGGCTCAAAAACAGCGATCTTTTGGTCGAAAAGTCGTCGACGGAATACATGACGCCGATGCCCAACAACATGCAGGCGGCTCAGATCGACAAGCTCCAAGAAAAGAGCCGGTCGACGGGTTCGGCGCTGCCGTCGATAATGCGCGCGACGCAAAAGCAGCAGCCTTCGGAAGAACAAGCCAAATCGCAGCGCCTAGCCGAAATTTTTCGATCGGACATATCGGGAGACAATCACATCCGCGTCGGATGCCGCGGCAATGTTTCGGGACATTCGGACAATTCCGGATTCAGCCGCCCGACCGTGCCGCATTTGGAGGCCGTCGCCGCGAGCGGGGGTTCGGGATTGGGATCGTCGCGCACGGGGGAATCGCGGACAAATACGCTTTATATGGGGTCGTCGTCGTTTGAGATCGAAGAGCCTGCGTCGAACAAGCCCACATGCGTGGCGCTCAATACGATTTCGCCGGCCGATCGTTTCGATCAGGGCAGCCGCGGGCTGGCGGCGCTCAATCAAATTCAGCCGGTTCGGCGCGTGCCGCGCCTGTTGTGCAAAATGAGCGAGCTGTCGCAGAAAAAAGGGATAAATCCCAAAGCCGGGTTTATTTTGTCGATGATCGACGGCAATACGACGATAGCCGATATCCTCGATATTTCGGCATGGTCGGAAAGCGAGACGGCGATATTGCTTCTCGAACTCGAAGGCATGGGCATTATTTCGCTCGGGCAATAGACGGCAGCAGGCTGCGCGAGACGGGGATTATTCGGCCGGCGCAGCCGGCTACGGTTGACCGCGCCGAAACCGTGTCTACGATGCCGACGCGCGGCGGCGTATTTTGCGCGCGTTCGGGCAATTTTTGCGCAAAAAGCAGCGATCGCGCGGCGGTTTGAAGCCGAAAAGCGCACGCATTTTGAACGCGCGCGAAGAAACGTTTGCCGATATTTGAACAACTCCTGTTTTTGTTTCCTTCGGAGGAAATCATGAGCAAGCTTTTACATTTGGATGATGCGAATTTTACCGAAACCGTGAACGGATCGCCTGCGATGATCGTCGATTTTTGGGCGGCGTGGTGCGGTCCCTGCAGGGCATTGGGGCCGACGATCGAAGCGCTTGCAGACGAATATGCCGGGCGCGTCGATGTCGCAAAAGTCAATGTCGACGACGCCCCCAATGCCGCGTCGAAATGGCGCATTCAATCGATTCCGGCGATCGTTGCGTTCCGCAACGGCGCCGAAGTCGGGCGCGTTATCGGCAATGCGCCGCAGAAAGTCAGAGCGCTGATCGAATCTCTTGCAGAATAATCGGGGGGATATGCGGTTTTCGGAATTTTCTGTTAAATCGCTCGTATCCGATGCGGCAGACTTCGGTCTGTCGTTTTGGGTACCATGCATCGTGTGCATTATTTTTATCGTTTGCGCCGTTTCGGACTTCCGCAAAGGTCAGGTGCGTTTGGGGATATTTTGCATCGTGTTGGCGCTTGGTTGCGCGGGGTACATATTCCGCGAAGAAGTGATGGCGTTATTCGGGGCGGCGGCGCCGTAGGCGCGTCTGCGGCGCGGCATTTGCAACGATCGCCGGGCTTCGGGCGGCGCATGTTTTTTGCGCATGCGATTTAAATGACTGCATTTTGCGCCGCCGTCTTTTCGCGCCTGAGGCGCGTTTGTTTTTGGGGAATTCGGCGTTTTCGCGCGAAAGCGCCGCGCGCGGCGGCGGCGGATTTTTGCCGGTTTCGGCAAATGCGCCGAAGGCCGATGCGAGACGGGATTGCGCGGATTTGCCGGATATGCGCCGGACGGGAGACGGAGAACGGATGAAGATACATTTTGTGGGGATTGCCGGCGCGGGCATGCACAGTTTGGCGCTGTATTTGTCGGAAATGGGCATGACGGTATCGGGCAGCGACACGCATATGAGCGCCGAGCGCCGATCGTTTTGGGCGGCGCGCGGGGTTACGATTTTTTCCGGGCAAGCGGCAGAAAACATCGCAGGCGCCGATTTGGTCGTCTATTCGTCGGCGGTAAAGCCCGGCAATCCCGAACGCGCGGCGGCCGAAGCGTTGGGCATCGCAAGTTCTCGCGGCGAAGTTTTGGCGCGTTTTGCAAACGCGCACCCGTTCAGCATTGCCGTGTGCGGAACGCACGGCAAGGGCACGACCGCCGCCGCCGTCCGTTTTATTTTGGCCGGCGCCGGTCATCGCGTGAGCCATATTTTGGGCGCCGTGCCCATCGGCGAAAATGAACCGTGCGGTTTTTGCGCCGGATCGGAGTTTTTGGTGAGCGAAGTCGACGAATCGGACAAAACGCATCTCTTTCACAGCCCGAGAGTCCTGCTCATCAACAATATCGAAGCCGATCATCTCGATGTTTACGGCAATTTGGAAGGGATTGCGGAGTCTTTTCAATCGCATGTCCGCCGCGTCTCGGCGGCGGGAACAGCCGTCATCATTCATTATGCCGGCGTGGGCGCGCCGCTTTTGCATGATCGTCTGAGCGATTGCGGCGGCATTTTTTGGATAGCTTCCGACGCCGAAAGCAAATCGATTCTCGCTGCCGATCTGACGTACGATATATCTGCCCCCGATGCGTCGGGGCGGTGTTGGGTTGAGGTTCGCAGCCGCAGCGGCGAAAAATGCCGTTTCAAACCGATGATCTGCGGCCGGGCAAATGCACAAAACCTCGTCTCGGCAATCGGCGTTGCGATATCATGCGGCATCGGCATGACGCAAGCGGCAACGATATTGCAGCATTATCGCGGGCTTTGCGATCGCTGCGAAGTGCATCAAATCGGCGGCGCTTGGCTTGCGACCGATTATGCGAGCCATCCGACGTGCGTAAAAAATGATATCGAATGGCTCCGAACCCGCGCCAAGCGCCTGATAGCCGTATATCACCCTTATCGCTATTCGCTGATGGCGCACCATTGGGATGCGCTGTGTCATGCGTTGGCGGCGGCCGATGCCGTCGGATTGCTGCCGTTAGACGGCGGCGGAGAGGCGGAAATTGCGGGCATTTCGAGCGAAGCGATGGCAGCGGGCATCAATGCGCTCAACCCCGGCGCGGCGCATGCGTTTGCGTCGGATGGTGATGTCTGCGCGTCGCTGCGGCAGCAATTGAACCCCGGCGATTTGGTCGTCGTTTTTTCGGGCGGCCGCGTGTTCGCAAGCGTGCGCGATGCCATGATGCGCGGCGCCGAAAAATAGCCGTCCGGAACCCCAAAAAACCGCCGCTTAAGTCTTCGAACGGCAAAAAAAGGCGCCGGAGGACAGAGCCGCCCGGCGCCGATTATGGCATTTGAACCGTGAGCAACATCGATTACATTGCTTGCGCAGATTTCATTTGCTCGAAGAATTCGAGCGAACGATTCCACAAGGCCTCTTGCTCGGCGGCGTCGGCGCCGTTTTTCTTGGCGTCGCGCGTTTTGTTGCTGAGACTGAGCATCGGACGGGGATCTTCTTCGCGAACAGTGCGTGTTTGCTTTAATTCAAAATCAGACATTTTTTGTTCTCCATGCAAAGGCATAAGACCATGCAGGCAGGAAGCCGCATGACTTTCGCCATCTTACCCCCCTGAGCGATGCAATATAACCACATGTCGGCAAATGTCTAATTATTTATGCATTTTTGCGCGAAAAAGCCCGCATGAGGGCGATTGTGCGACACCGGGCGCGTGTGTGGGATATTGCGCGAAAGCGCCTACATATGCGCATTAAATGCCGAGAAACAGGGCGTTTTATGCGTTTTTGAGGGTTGATTTTATCCGTTTAAAGTGTTTCTATCCGCGTTGCATTTTTTATGATTTCAGAGCGTAAAAAAGAAGGCACAATTTTAGTCCGTCTGCGCCGGAATTGCCGACGGTCGGCATTTTTCGGCGTTCATTTGAAGATCTTTTGAGGAGACAACTCATGAGTCGCGTGTTTAACTTTTCTGCGGGTCCGTCGACCCTTCCCGAATCTGTTTTGGAAATCTGCGCCAAAGAAATGCTCGATTGCCATGGCACAGGCCAATCGGTCATGGAGATGAGTCACCGTTCGGGCGCTTATAAGCCGATTATCGAAGGCGCCGAAGCGAAACTTCGCGAGCTCATGGCAATACCCGAAAACTACAAAGTGCTCTTTTTGCAAGGCGGCGCGAGCACGCAGTTTGCGATGATTCCGCTCAATCTCAAAAAGGGCGAAAAAGTTGCTTATGCCGATACGGGGGTTTGGGCGAAGAAAGCGATCGAAGAAGCGCGCCGATTTTATCCGACCGTCGACGTCGTCGCGTCGTCGCGCGATCGCGGCTGCTGCTACATCCCGAAAATCGAAAAGATCGAAGGCGATTACGATTACGTTCACATTACGCTGAACAATACGATTTTCGGGACGAAATGGGGCTATATTCCCGAGACGGGCAAGATTCCGCTCGTTGCCGACATTTCGTCGTGCATTTTGTCGGAACCGCTCGACGTTTCGAAATTTGCGTTGCTCTATGCGGGGGCTCAGAAGAACTTGGCGCCGGCCGGCGTCACCGTCGTCATCATCCGCGAAGACCTCATCCGCGAAGATTTGCCGTCGACGGTTCCGACGATGCTGCGCTACGACACGCATGCCAAAAACGGTTCGATGTTCAACACGCCGCCGTGCTACCCGATTTATGTGATGGGTCTCGTCTTGGATTGGGTCAAAGAACAAGGCGGCGCGGCGGGCATGCAAAAGCGCAACGAAGAAAAAGCCGGGCTTTTCTATGATTTCCTCGACAGCTCCGATTATTATCATGCAACCGTCGACAAAGACAGCCGTTCGCTGATGAACATCCCGTTCCTGACGAAAGAAACCGACGCGGAAAAAGCCGCCGCGCTGAACAAAAAATTCGTCTCGGAGGCAGCCGCCGCCGGTCTCGTCAATCTCGCCGGACACCGTTTGGTGGGCGGCATGCGCGCGTCGATTTATAATGCCATGCCGATCGACGGCGTCAAAGCCCTCATCGAATTCATGAAGAAATTCGAAAAAGAAAACCCCATCGGTTAAAACGCGAACGTGCGGCATAGAAATGGTGCGCCGTTGATGTGCATTCTATGCCGCATTTTTGTATCTTGATTGATAAAAATTCGGAGATAAAGGATATAATATGTTTAAAATTCACACCATGAACAAAATTTCGCCGGTCGGACTTGCTCATTTCGACGCCTCAAAGTATGCGCTCGACGCGCAGCTGACCGAAGCCGATGCCGTTATTTTGCGTTCGGCCGACATGCACGAACTCGACTACGGCAGCCTCAAAACGCTTAAATGCGCAGCGCGCGCCGGCGCGGGCGTCAACAACATTCCGCTCGATAAATGCAGCGCGCGCGGCATCGTCGTGTTCAACACGCCCGGGGCCAATGCCAATGCCGTCGCCGAACTCGTCGTTTTGGGCATGCTGGCGTCGGCGCGCCCGCTTATTCGCGGGGCTCTGTGGGCAAAAACGCTCGTCGGCAACGGCGCCGATGTCCCCAAACTCGTCGAAAAAGGCAAGTCGCAATTCGTCGGTCCCGAACTCAAAGGCAAAACCGTCGGCATCGTCGGATTGGGCGCAATCGGGCGCATCGTCGCGCATCGGTGCGCGGCTTTCGGCATGAGCATCGTCGGTTATGATCCCTTCTTGAGCGCCGAATCGGCCAAACTTTTGCCCGAAGGCACGAAAATCGTTGCCGATTTGGCCGAACTGTACCCCGCATGCGATTACATCACGCTTCACGTGCCGCAAACGCCCGAAACGAAAAACATGATATCGGCGCAATCGATCGCCGCCATGAAAGACGGCGTCCGCGTCATGAACTTCTCGCGCGGCGGTCTCGTCAATTCGGACGATATGGCCGCAGCGTTGGCATCGGGACGCGTCGCTTGTTATGTGACCGATTTTTGCGACGAAACGCTTCTCGCTGCCGAAAATGCGATTTGCTTGCCGCACTTGGGCGCGTCGACTCCCGAGGCCGAAGATAACTGCGCGTCGATGGCCGCCGTTCAAACGATCGATTACCTCGAAAACGGCAATATCGTCAATTCGGTCAACTTCCCCAAATGCGTGCTTGCGCGCGGCAATGCCGCTCAGCGGATCGCCGTCGTTGCGCTCAACAATGCAAATTTCGCCGATCAGGTTGCCAAAGCGCTTCCGGGGATCGCGTCGGTTTGCGCGCAAACGCGCGGCGAAGTTTCGTATGCTGTCGCCGAGCTTTCGGCCGCAATCGATATCGGCGCGATTTCGGGCATCGACGGGATCGTGAGCGTGCGCCAAGTATAACGG
>CAVGZQ010000126.1:5132-9079 GCA_963633515.1 Bacteroidaceae bacterium | reverse complement strand
CTTCGGCTTTATTCGCTTCGGAATTTGAATACGCTTCGGACTTTGCTTCTAAATCGGAATCGTCTTCGTCCCACGAATAACGGCGGCGGCTTTCGGTGTCTCGTTCCTCATTTTGCGCATCGTTATCCAAAGATTTGCGCTCAATGGTTTGTCCTGAAGTTTCATGCAAGTTCTCCGGGCAAATATATGCATGCGATACGCACGAAGAAAGCTTCGTCCAATTCTCATGCAAACGGGCGACTTGCTGAAAAATCTGAATCGGCGTTCTGTTGCCGTCGAAATCTGCGGCAACTGCCGCATACCGCAAGGGTCGGTTTGGCGAAACATCGTCAAGGACACCTTCTTGCTTGCCTTTTAAAACATATTTTTTGGCGATTTTCGATTCGCCGGTCTGCTGCAATATTCTGAAATCGCGTACGAAATGCTCGGACCATTCAATTTCTTTATCAAAAACATATACCTCGACAAACTCGACATCGGTATCGGCGATATATCTAAATTCGAGAGAAATATCAGAGTTTTTCGAAATGTCTTCGCATTGAATGCAATTTACGAGATGATTTTTAAAAGAAAAATCGCTATTCCCCCATAAAACGGAATTCGCAGGATTAACCATAAAATAGTCGACCGTCACATCTTTTACATGATGCAATGGCGAAAACTGCTTATCTTTCGGACTGTAAACGGCAAAAGCATAATCGGATTTATCGTGGCAATCGCCGTCGATAAGCACCATATAACCATTTTTCGGACAATATGCGTATGCATCGGCATCATCGCCGGAAACGACAACATTATCCAAGGCTGCATGAAGCAAATCATTCAATGCGCGACCGCCGATCTCGCGTTTGGAACGGATGGCAACGACATAATCGCCGTCGGCAAGTTTCGACGAAAACCGAATGCCGATCATATCGGGATTCTTGATAAAAGAATCGGCGGAAAGATCCGGTGAATGCCGAAAAAAGTCGAGTTCAATCTTGGGGAATTCCGATGCATTGCCGCCTGAAACCGACGAAGCATCGCGCTGCGCGGGCTGAGATTGACTTTGAGTCTGAGGCGGCGCTGCGCTTATCTGAGCTTTCCAACGGGCGTACGCAGCCATCATCTTGTCACGCCCTTCGCCCCAGCTGTTGCGCGAGCGCAAAAATTGAAACGGGTGACCTTTCTCAAACGGCATTGCGACATGCCGAATCGGTATCTGAACGCGCCCCGACTCCGGCAACTTAACCAATAGCGCATAATATGCAAAACGATTTACAAAAGACTCGTTATCGACGACTGCATTGACAAACCGATCGAGGGAATACTGCGTTCCGCGTTTGCCCGTCAGAACTTCCCGAAAAGCTTCGATATCCGTATCTGCGCCGGTATGGGGGCTATAAGGCACATCGCAAACGATGAGATCGTAGCCGACAAAATCGGGATACTGTGCGGGATAATCCCACTCAAAACCGCAAAACGTGCCGACTCGGACGGTTTCGTATTCAAGACGGCACGGATCTTTCAGACGCGGGGCATCGCCGTAAGGATTTGACCAATATGTCCACGATTCGCCGGGGTTTGCGCCGGTAAATTGAAAACTTTCCACATCCTGAATCCAAACGAGATCATCGTTATCAAGACGAGCCAGCACAAGATATCGGTTTTTGTCGTGAATATCGTCATCGACAAGCTGAGTAATCGGCTTAAAGATATCGATTCGCTCAGCGACGTCGTCGTATCGCCCATTGAGCAAATCATCGCAACAATCGCTCGGCAAATTTTCATTGGAACGAAAGACGATGTAGAGCGCCACGTTTCCTTTCGGAGCAGTCCAACGCAGAGCGCAGCCCCGAAAATCAGGCTTCGTATACCAATTCCAAGGAGACGGTGCCAATCTTGCAAAATGAAAACGAACAACTTCCGGTATTTCCGCCATGAGCCACTCTCCAAATCAAAAGCCCGAAACGCATCGCGACATATCATACGCGGCAAACAATGTCCACGCAACGGCAAGCGGCAGGCACGCCGATTGTATTATTTATCTGCCGCGCATGCATGAAATAAAAAACCGCCGACTCGGCAAAAAGCCGATCGACGGTCTCCGATCTTAAAACAATGCGCAATCAGAACATCGTTTTAATCGTCGGCTGAGCTTTCTTCTCTTCTTTCTTTGCCTCGGTCTTCTTTGCATCTTCCTGAGCGTCATCTTTTGAGTCTTTGACGGTCTTTGGCTGTTTGGCCTTCTTTATCGCCGCCGCATCCCTGACAAGATTGACGGAAATTGGCTTTTCTTCGAAATCGGCAGCCGTGAGCGCAAGATTTTGCGAAACGTAATTCGGCGCCGAAAACGTCAACGTCACAGCGACTTGCTCGGCTTTAAAGACATACGTGCACGGCGAAAGCTCGCAAACGATTTTCCCCGTCCCGATTTCGGCAACTGTCGCCGTTTTCGGCGTATATTCAAACTTAAAGGGCAACTCTTTGGCGACGATTTTCTTCATCGCAACGCTTACTTTTCCCTGCGACGTTCTGACGAGATCCTCGGTTATTTCCAGCATTTCGTCGGTATAACCGTCGAGTTTGAATACAAGCAACGGTTTATATTCATCTTGAAGTTCGCTCAATTTGAACTCGCTTCGGCACGGGGTCACGCAAATTGTGCGCGTATTGCGCGTGACCTGAGCACCTTGAGGATCTGAATTAAACGCAAATTCAAACTTCGGATCGGGCTTTTCAGCTTCAGCTTGCGCCGCCGCTGCTGCTGCCGCCGCCGCTTTTTGAGCCGCAATATTCTTCGGTCGCCGGAATCCGAAATAATAGATTGCCCCGAGCGCGCAAGCGAGCAACAAGAGAATGAGAAAAGCATTCCGCAAAGCATTTGATTTGACTTTCGGCGCATAAGCGGGAATCTCGGCCGACGGCGCCGGACTCACGCCATAAGCCCCCGTCGCTTTTGATCCCATCATATTGGACAAAGCGCGCGGAGTTGTCTGAATTTCGGGCGTGCGTTGCGGGGCACCGCCTGTAAGGGGGACATCGCCCGAAAAGCAATCGGCGACCGTATCGAGCGCTTCGGCGAAAACGGCGCAGTTTTCGTATCGTTCCGCAACATCGGTCGCAATGGCTTTTCTGAAGACTTCGCCAACCCGTCCTTCGAGCAAGAAATCGGCGATCTGGATCTGACCGCTGCAGTGGAGCATCATCGCATGAAACGGATCGCCGGAGACCGCAGGAATCCCCGTCAGCGCTTCCGACATAATCAGCGCCATCTGATAGACGTCGATAGCCGGAGACACTTCTTGGGATGTGATATACTCGGGAGCAAGATAACGGGGCGTCCCCAAAAGCTGACCGGCCGAAGTCAGCTTTGCAACTTCGCTCGAATTGATGCGAGCCACGCCGAAGTCCAAAATCTTCATCAACTCGCGCGAACCGCCGGGATCGACCAAGTACAAATTCTCGGGCTTAAGATCTTTGTGAACGATTCCCAAACGATGCCCTTCCGACAACGCATCGAGCACCGGACGAAAAAGGATGAATGCCCGATTCGGACTGAGCGGACCATTTTTTGTCAATTCATGGCTTAAATCGTGCCCGTGAAGCATTTCCATCGCGATATAGGGTTGCCCGGTTTCGGAAACGTGCCCGAAGTCATAGATGGAAACGACATTGTTGTGATGGATTTTTGCAGCAATTTTTGCTTCGCGAAAAAAGCGCTCCGAATAGCTCGGGTCGACGCCTTTTTTGAGATCCATGACTTTAAGCGCAACGTCGCGATCGATGGTCAGGTGGTGCGCCCGATAGACTGTGGCGAAGCCGCCGACGCCAAGGACACTCAAAATTTCATACCGATCGTCGATTTTCATGCCGACCGGGAGCGTAGCCAAGGGAACGTCGGTAAAATCGGGGTCGGCAGAGAGATCGGACGTTTTTCCGAGTTTTTGCGCAATACTCTTTGACAC
>CAVGZQ010000126.1:0-5122 GCA_963633515.1 Bacteroidaceae bacterium | reverse complement strand
CCGCCGATCCGCCCGATGCCGACGGCGTTTCGGGACTGTCGGAACTGCCCGATGCCGTTTCTAAGACGCCGGAAATCTTGCCGCTTACCCGATCGACTTCCAAATCGGAAACCGAAACCGTCGCATCATCTTCGCCCACTCCATTCTTTTGAACAGGATTCAATGCATTCGGCGCACTTTTCCCCTCCGTCCCGGGCAATTGAGAGCGTGATGCATCGGACGGATCGGAAATGCTTCCGACGGTCTTCCGAATGGGAGAACGCAACATATCGCTGTCGGAACGCACGATCGACTGACTCGGATGTTTAGGTTTCGTCACAGACGCGGAAACCCGGTCGGGAACACGATGCGGAGACGAACTGCCGCGATGCGGCAAAATGGAATCGGAACAATCCGTGCCTGCCGATTGGCTTGATACACCGTTTAACGTATCGCCGGATCGCGGCACCGGCGGCAACCCTCCCGATATGCGAACTTCGCGACGGGAACCTTGCGGCGGAATGCGCCTTACGTCGCTGCCTATCCCCGAATTACCCTTTTGAGCAGTCGGCATGCTGTTTGAAGATTTATCCAATTCGTCCATTCGTCTCGACCTTTGCCGTATCTGAAAGCCCCAATCGACGGTCGCCTATAACACAAAACTCGGGATTCCGACAATCATTATGGCGCATTCCCGACTGCGGATATCCGATTGTACGTTTTTTTTGCATAATCGGCAAATATCCCGCGATTCGCGTCACCGCAAGTTCGAAACACCATAAAACGTTTAGCGGCTGCGATATCTTCCGGTCTCCCCGCCCCCCCAATGCAATCTGTTGTCCGAACGTTCGGCCGCGCATGACCCTATAACCGCAATGCACTCAAAAATAATGCCGCATTTCGTCTGCGCATGCATTAAATGCCGGAGCGGGCGCTGCATTTTTTCCGCATTTCGCATGCTTGAAATATGGCGAATCAGAACAATTTGATTTAATTGCTCACAATATTCGGCTGAATTCCGTTTGTTTCAAAACTTCGCAGCAGAAGAAAATACAGTCAAAATGCGATGCAAGCATGAGTTTTTTCGAATAGATCAAACAGGGATTGAGTTATAGCGCAACATAAGCGCGGCACACGCTCGGGGAACGCCGACGGCGCAGATTCTAAGGCGCTTTTTCGGCAATCGGGTTTGAACGGGAGAGAAAATGTCAGAAATCATCCGGACGGATATCGCAATCATAGGCGCCGGCGGAGCCGGATTGCGCGCGGCCATTTCGGCGGCGCAAAAAGACGCCGATGCGCGCATTGCGCTTATCTCGAAAGTGTATCCGATGCGCAGTCACACGGTTGCGGCGGAAGGCGGAGCCGCAGGCGTAATATCGCCGGACGATACGCTTTCGAAACATTTCGAAGATACTGTTTCCGGCGGCGACTGGCTCTGCGATCAAGATGTCGTTGAGGATTTTGTCGCGCATGCTGCCGATGAACTGGTTGCTTTGGAGCATATGGGGTGTCCGTGGAGCCGAGAAACTTCGGGCGCCGTATGCGTTCGAAAATTCGGCGGCATGAAAGTTCCGCGAACGTGGTTTGCCGCCGATAAAAGCGGTTTTCATATTTTGCACACGCTGTGGCAAACGTCGACGCAGTATGCCAACATCGTTCGGTACGACGAGCATTTTGCCGTCGATCTTCTCGAAGACAACACGGGAATACGCGGCATTTTGACATACGATTTGCACAACGGAACATACCGCATTTTTATATGCAAATCGATCATCATCGCAACGGGCGGCGCAGCTCAGGCATACAGTTACACGACAAACGCCGCAATTGTGACGGGCGACGGAATGGCATTGGCGTATCGGCACGGCATTGCCTTGGCCGACATGGAATTTGTCCAGTATCACCCGACAGGGCTTCCCGGCTGCGGCTTGCTGATTACCGAAGCGGCGCGCGGAGAAGGCGGAATACTCATCAATAAAGACGGGTATCGGTATTTGCAAGATTACGGTTTAGGACCGGAAACGCCGATCGGACATCCCGAAAACAAAACGATGGAACTCGGTCCGCGAGACCGTTTATCGCAGGCTTTTTGGCATGAATCAAAGAAAGGGCGCACGGCAAAGACCGACGCGGGAGAAGTCGTTTATTTGGATTTGCGCCATTTGGGCCGCTCAAAACTCGATGAACGTTTGCCGCAAATTTGCGAGCTGGCGCGGGCTTATGCCGGCGTCGATCCTGCAACCGGTTGCATTCCCGTGCGCCCGGCCGTGCATTATACGATGGGGGGCATTCGGACGGATATCCATGCGCAAACATCGAAAAGCGGCGTATTTGCGGCGGGAGAATGCGCATGCATCGGTCTTCACGGCGCCAACCGTCTTGGCTCGAATTCGCTGACCGAAACTCAAGTTTACGGACATCGGGCGGGCGATGAGGCTTTGTCGCATTGCCGATCGGCATCTGATCCCGACGCTGACGAAATTACGGAAAAAGCAAGAGCCGCCCGCGATCGGATTATGGCGCAATTCGATGTTGCCGATACCGGCGAATCGTGCGCAAAAATACGGCGCGAAATGGGCAAGCTGATGGAAGAAAACGTCGGCATATATCGCGATGAGGCAGGGCTTGAGCGTGCCGCATCGGGGATTGCCGAACTTAAGCAGCGCCATCGCGCCGTCGACATCAAAGACAAATCTGGCCGCGTTTTCAATTTTGAACTCATGCATTGGATAGAACTGGGTTATACGCTCGATATCGCGCAGTGCATGGTTCGCGCGGCGCAGTGGCGCAAGGAGTCGCGCGGCAGCCACCAAAGACTCGACTCCGAATGCAAAGCTCGCGATGATGCGCATTTTTTAAAACATTCCTTGGCCACGCAGGGATGCGACGGCGCTCCTTGCATCGGATCGGAGCCGGTTCGCCTGACAAAACTCTGCCCCGGAAAACGGGTTTACGGCACAGAGGCAAAAAAAGCGGCTCAATCGGAAACAGACATTTCAATCGGCGGTCAAAACGATGGCAAATAGCAAAATTGTCTTTAAAATCCTGCGTTACCGCCCCGAAACCGATGATGCCCCGCATTTCGAGCTTTACGAAATCGAGCCGCGCCATGAAATGTCGATTTTGGACGGTTTGAACGCAATACGCGACACGCAGGCGCCCGACTTGAGTTACCGCGCATCTTGCCGCATGGCGGTTTGCGGTTCGTGCGCGCTGATGGTCGACGGGACGGCGCGTTTGGCATGCAAAACGTTTATTCGCGACTTTGCCCCCCAAAAAATAATCACCTTGGAACCGCTTGAAAATTTCCCGATAGAACGCGACCTTGTCGTCGATATCGACGACATGATCGCCAAACTGGAAAGCACGCATCCTTTTATCGCTCTCGGGAATGCATGCAAAGCCGAACACTCGGCCGCGCCGCAGCCCAATCGCCAAACGCCGCAGCAACTCGAAAAATACCGTCAATTTGCGCAATGCATTAACTGCGGCATTTGTTATGCGGCGTGTCCGCAATATAAACTGCATCGGGATTTTATCGGTCCGGCGGCTTTGACTTTGCTTTGGCGCTACCGTCAAGACAATCGCGACACCTCCGGCGATCTGAGAAGCGCAATCATGGGTCAAGAAAATGCCGTATGGGGATGCACTTCGGTCGGTTATTGCACCGATGTCTGTCCGAAGCTCGTCGATCCCGCGGCGGCCATACAACTTTCCAAAGAACAGTCGGCGTTTGATTATGTGAAACATTTTATTAAAAAATGCCGCGCATCATCATGATGAGCAAAACCAAACGCGCAAACCGCAGCAGTCCCGTTATCGAATAATGGCGCGCGCATCTTGAGATCCGAAATTATCCGGCAACGCAAGACTCCGTTCGTTTGCGCGTCGGGGCGCCGAATTTTGGGCAACAATGAACGAATATCGAGGAATCATTGCATATATATGGAAACGCATCGCAAACCTTATGAGCGGTCTGCAAAACGCAGCTGGTGGCTCGAACGGCGCAAATACGCGCTTTATATGATTCGGGAATTGACGGCGCTTACAAATTTGTGGATCGTCGCCGAAATTATGTGGTTTATCGCTTTATGCGCATTAAACGGCGATCGGGCGCAAGCCGATATTGCCCATATTCTGGGAAACCGCGGCGTTATCGCAGCAAACATCGCCGCATTGGCGGGCGCCGCCTATCATATGGCGACGTGGCATAAGATCTTTCCGTCGGGGATACGCGTTTTTCGCAGCTGCGATCCGGGCGAAACGCGTCTGATCCCACGCAGCGCATGGATGCTTATTCTTTACGGCACGACGGGCGCGGCATCGGCTATTATTTTGATTGCGCTTTCGTTTGGGGACTGAAATGCAAGATTTATCGAAATACCGACGTTCGAACGAGCCTATCTTTTGGGGACTTTTTGGCTTTGGCGGGATGGCGATTGCGTTTGCATTTCCGGCATTGATCGGCGCAATGATATATGCAGGGATTTCGGGCGACATGTCCTATTTCCATTTTTCCGAAATCATCGGGACGCTGCCCGGCGCAATTGCAGCTTTTCTCCTCGTGTTCGGCGCGTCTTTTCACGTCATGCACCGCATTTATTTTTCCGTTTGCGATTTCAAATTCCGCCCGGGGTTAATCGGCAAAATTGTCTGTTACGGCGTTGCTTCGTTATTAAGCCTTGCCGCGCTCATCTTGCTTGCAACAGTCTGCTTGCAGCCGTCTGCAATATAAGAATTCGGCGTTTCGAAATCACATATCCGCCGCGAACTGCGCATGTTTCCCCGGAATAATGCGCAGCATTGAATGCGCCGCCCGAAAGACGGCGCAAACAGCCGACAATGCGTAGCAAAACAATTGAATGCAATGCATTGCATGGATAATCCGCATCGCAAATAACGCCGCAGGAATCGATGCAAACACGAAAAACAAACAATATATGAATATAGGAAAGTCTGAATAATGGCGCCGGCGGTCGGCGATCTGCGGGCAGCGGGCAGCTTAGATCTCAGCGCTTAGGCGAGCGTTTGAGCGACTGCATCGAAGCTTCGGATTTAAATACCAAAAGTCCCGATCATTGATCATTGATTATAGGGGGCTTCGGCTATTGCGGCAGCGGCTGCGTACCCGCAGCCGCCC
>CAVGZQ010000125.1:4492-9085 GCA_963633515.1 Bacteroidaceae bacterium | reverse complement strand
AGCTCTAAGCTCTAAGCTCTAAGCTCTAAGCTCTAAGCTCTAAGCTCTAAGCTCCAAGCTCCAAGCTCCAAGCTCTAAGCTCTAAGCTCTAAGCTCTAAGCTCTGAACCCTGAACCGACCGCCGTTCTCGCATGAACTAAAGCTTGCAAAGCGCCCGACCTGTTTATACATTCCCCGCCGATGCACCCCGACAGCCGAATGATGCGCCGTTCGGACATTGCGCGCCGTTCAGGCATTTGTTGCATTTCTTAAATAAAATTTGATACACATCATTATTATTCGAATATTGTTCATTGTTTGGAGTTGAGCATGAGCGAAAGCTATTCTGCAAAAGACATCGAAATTCTCGAAGGACTCGAGGCCGTCAGGCTGCGCCCCGGCATGTATATCGGTTCGACGGGAAAAACAGGGTTGCATCATCTTCTGTGGGAAATCCTCGACAACTCCGTCGACGAAGCCATGAACGGCTATGCGCAAACCATCCGAGTCACGCTCCATGAAGACGGATGCGCGCTCACCGTCGCCGACGACGGCCGCGGCATCCCCGTCGATATCCACCCCGTCGCAAAAGAAAGCGTGCTCCAGGTCATACTCACAAAACTCCACGCCGGCGGCAAATTCAACAATCGCAATTACAAAACATCGGGCGGACTTCACGGCGTCGGTTCGAGCGTCGTCAACGCGCTCAGCTCCGATTTCCGCGTCCGCGTCGAGCGCGACGGCGGAATCTACGAACAGCGCTACAGCAAAGGGCAGCCGCTCTCGCGCGTCAAACGCATCGGTTCAAGCCGCCTCAGCGGCACGACCGTCTTCTTCCGCCCCGACGCGGAAATCTTCGGCGATATTCATTTCGACGCCGATCTCATCCGCGAACGCCTCGAAATCAAAGCTTATCTCCTCAAAGGACTCGAAATTTCATTCGACGACAGAGTAAGCCAAACCGTCGAAACATTCCGCTTCGACGGCGGTCTGAGCGACCTCGTCCGGCACATGCTCGCGCAGGACAACGTCGCTATGATCCAGAGCGAAATATGCGCGCTCAAACGCGACGACGAACAAGGCATCATCGACGTTGCCCTGTGCTGGACCGACCAATCCCGCGAAAAAACGCAAAGCTTCGCAAACGCCATCCCAACCCCCGACGGCGGCACGCACGAAGCCGCCATGCGCGACGGAATCGTCCGCGCCGCGCGCGACTATATGGAGATGCACGACCTCATCCCCCGAAACGTCACCGTCATGGCCGAAGACGTCAGAAGCGGACTGTTCGCCGCAATAAGCCTCTTCATCGCCAATCCCCAATTCCAAGGGCAAACAAAAGGACGCCTGGGAAACGTCGAAATCCGAAACCGGGTCACGGCTGCCGTAAAAAACGAAGTCTCCGCATTCCTCGCTTCGCACGCCAAAGCCGGACAAGAAATCGCGAAAAAAATCGTGCTCGCCGCCCGCGCCCGCCAAGCCTCCCGCGATGCCGCCGAAAGCATTCTCCAAAATGCGAAAAATTCAAAACGCATCAATCTGCCGGCAAAACTTGCAGAATGTTCGTCGCATAACCCCAAAGAATGCGAATTATTTCTCGTCGAAGGCGACTCGGCAGGAGGATCTGCAAAACAAGGACGCGATCGCCGAATTCAGGCCATCCTTCCGCTGCGCGGAAAAGTCCTCAATGCCGAAACCGCAGGCTCCGGAAAAGTCAGCCAAAACCGCGAACTTTGCGATATTGCCAACGCCTTGGGCTGCGCCATGGGCAAAGATTGCTCCCTCGATCGCCTGCGCTACGGCAAAGTCATTTTGCTCGCCGATGCCGACAGCGACGGACACCATATTTCGACCCTGCTGCTCACGTTTTTCTACCGCCACATGCGTCCGCTCCTCGACGCAGGCTGCGTCTACATCGGTCAGCCCCCGCTCTATCGCGTCGATATCGGCAAAAAAACGCACTGGGTGCTCGACGAAAAAGAACGCGACGCGCTCTTGCGCAAAAATCACAAAAAAATCGAAGACGTTCAAATCTCGCGATTCAAAGGCTTGGGCGAAATGATGCCCGCAACGCTCTACGAAACGACGCTCAACCCCGCGACGCGGCGCCTGCTGCGCGTCGAAATCGCAAGCGGCGAAGAAGAAGAAACCGAAATCGCGCTCTCCGAACTCATGGGACGCGACGCCGAACCGCGATTCAAATTCATCATGGCGCACGCGCGCGAAGCGCAAGATCTCGATTTGTAGCGGCATTTTTTGCGCCGCGGCCTTTTGCCTGCGGCAATGCGGCCTGCGAAGCGGCTGTCCGCGCCAAAGGCGCGAATACGCCGCTTTTTGTTGTAACGCGGCCTTTTGCCTGCGGCAATGCGGCCTGCGAAGCGGCTATCCGCGCCCAAGGCGCGAATACGCCGCTTTTTTTTGCGCCGCCTTTTGCCTGCGGCAATACGGCGTCGGCTTCGGCTATGGCGCTTTTTGCCGATCGGCCGGCGGCATTCATGCAGAAATTGCCCGACGGCGGCAAAAAATTCAAAGATGCGCAAAAAACGCCATACGCCTTCGCAGGCGGCGCACAATGCGCGCCGCCCGCATGCGGAGTCTCATAACGCGTTCAGACCGGAGCATTTTTTTGATTGAGATGTTTTTTTAATTTTGGCACGCAAACTGCTTTATTGCTCATTCGGAAGACGCGAAGTCACGAAGTCATCCGTTTGATATTGTCACCGGCCTGTAGGAGATAGAACGATGAAACGCATTCAAATGTTATTGCTCGGATTGTTCCTGTGTGTTTTGCCAAGCGTCGGTTTTGCCGAAATTTCGCTTTCCGAAGCCGTCGGCGCCGATACGGACTTATCGGTTGAGTTGGGCGCGGATATGCAAACCGATATCGCCTACGGCGTGGCGCCGGGGCCCGGTCCCGGACCGCGTCCGTCGGGAGTATCGCCGCGGCCGGTCATTCGCCGCACGGCCGTTCATCCCGCGCCGGGGCCGGTCGTTCAGCGCACGGTCGTTCGCCGTTCCGTGCGCCCGGTCGTCGTCGTCGAACAGCCGTCGACGGTCGTCGTCGCAAACAACACGCCCGCAACCCAAGTCGAATCGACGCCGGTCGTTCAGCGTTCCGGTTCGATCTTCGGTTTCGGCATACGCGGCGTCGGGTTCTATCAGGGGGCTGTGACGCTGCAAGACGGCAGCTCGGTTAAATCGCGCTTCGGCGGCGGCGTCGGATACTACTTCAAATACCGCCCGACGCGATGGATCTCGGCTGAATTCACGAACGATTTCATCTTGGCGCAATTCGACGACGAAAGCGGATCGCTGCAACAAGAGCTCGGCGGCAACCTCGGCTATCTGCGCATCCCCTTCACGCTCGGTTTCCGCATCCACGTCTTCGACTACGGCATGCTCGATGTCTACGGCGTCGTTGCGGCCTCTCTTGCGTTGACGACGATCGACGACGGCAATTCAGGCGTCAACCGCGAACGGGAATACTATCAATTCGGCGGTCAGTTCGGCGCCGGCGTCAGCATCACGGCCGCTATCTTCGAATTCGGTCTCGACGCCCGATATTTCATCGACCAAGCCCCCGACAAACTCGTCATCAAAGGCTTTGAAACGGCAACCGACCGCAACAAACCCATCCACGGCGTCATCTTCAGCCTCAATGTAGGTTTGGCCCTCTGAAACGCGGGCTGTATCGGATCAAAATTGCCACAGCGCTGTGGCAAAACCGGATGACATTCGCAAAGGCGGCGCAACGCGCCGCCTTTTTTCGGTTTGCCGAACGCAACGCAACGCGCATCGGATGCGCTGAAGCTTTGAAGCGTTTTGACGCGCCGCCCGGCGCAAACCGAATTTGCTCCCCGAAACGCGCCCCGATGCGCGGACAATAAATTTGACACGCTGCGGGCGTTCGTTGTACTTACGCTGCGGTTTTTATTATTTTTGGCGGTTTGCGCGGCCGACGCTAAAGGAACATTATGAAACGCACGGTATTTTTGACGAGTATGATTGTTTCGCTTCTCTTTGCAGGCGCATCTTTTGCGCAAGACAGCGATAAAACCGAAAACGCGCCTGTCGATTGCGATTCCTTTACGATCACGCCGCCCGCCGGCTGGCTGCGCGTCGCAGGGATGCTCTCCGAAAAAGAACTGTCGCGCCTGCCCAACAATATCCGCGAACATTACACGCGGCCGACTTCCGACGTCATTTTCATCGATTTGTCTTCGCCCGACGACAACGATTCGAAATCGTTCAAAGACAGCCTCAATATCGTTGCCATCGGCGAAAGCATCCCCATCTCCGACGAACTCATCGCCGAATTGACGACGGTGCTCAAATCGCAGTACAGCGCAATGTTCGAAAACTTTGTGCTCGAATCGGCAGAAAAATCGAAAATCAAAGATACCGAAGTCGTCCGCGTCAAAGGCAGTTACGGCGTTTTGAACTATTCCGTCAAAATGGAACAGGTGCTCTATCCGGCCGGCAACAACGCCTATGTCATGACGTGCAGCTACGACGCCGAATCGAAAGACAGCGCGGCAAAAATTGCAGCATGCCGCAGCGCAATCGAATCGATTCATATCAAAAATTAATCCTCGTCTTTTTTTTTGACAGCCG
>CAVGZQ010000125.1:0-4482 GCA_963633515.1 Bacteroidaceae bacterium | reverse complement strand
TCGGCACGCAAGATATAAAAAACGCGGCGTTTCGCCGCGAAACTTGCGCGTATCGGCGATGCTTCGGGCATCGCCGACAGCGCAAGCGCGAAGGCGTATGCGCGCAGCGCATAGCCGAAGCCGCCGCCGTATTGCGCTTTGCGCAATAGGCGGCGAAAATAAAATTCAACCGATTAAACGGCTATTTGCATTTTAAAGAATTCGCATCGCATCCGTCATCGCAATATTCATAATTGCGTGTCCAAATCGCATATAATTCGCCGCTGTCGTCTTTAACGCAAACCATGTCGCCCAAGTCGGAATACGTCGTCGATTCGGCATAAACGCACGCATTGGATCGCGCGCCTTCATTCGAGCAAGTTTTGCCGCACATGGCGATGCCGGCGACGGAGATGCAGGCTTCTTCGCACGGATAGGCGCGTTTAATGCCGTTGAGACCGTTGCTGAGATAACATTGCGTGAGCAACGTTCCGTCGCACGAATAATTCGACGCATCGTAGGGATCGCATTCGCCCTCGGCAAGTTCGCATTTTTCGCCTGCGGCATCGCATGCGCCCATGCAAAAATAGCCGTCGACGCTGATGTATTTGAGTTCGCCCGCCGCCGTGCGCTGACAAGCCGTAGCCAGAACCATGGCATACTTTTTGTTGACGACCTCGCAGGTGCGCCTGAGTTCGCCGAGATTTGCACAAGATCCGCCATCGATGCATCCCGATTGCATTTTCTTTCGTCCGAAGTACGTTTCTTCGTATACGGCGCAGCCTTCGTCGCATTCGCCCGATTGCACAAAACCTTGATCGCAATAAACGGACGTGTTGCCGTTGCAAAACTCGACGAATGTTTCGGTATCGCACGGATCGTCGTTTTTGATGGCCTTCATCGCGTCGGTCACGCAAATGCCCTGTTGGCATGAACCTTGTTCGCACGTTACATTTTTGCAGGGATCGATCGGGGCGTCGGGTTCATCGCCGACGCATTTTCCGTTTTCTTCGTGCTGATTTTCGGGGCATTGAACGGGCGTCGCAGCATCGTCGACGCATTTTCCGTTTTCTTCGTGCTGATTTTCGGGGCATTGAACGGGCGTCGCAGCATCGTCGACGCATTTTCCGTTTTCTTCGTGCTGATTGTCTTTGCAATCCGGCGCGCATTTGCCGTTTTTGACATCATAGCCCTCGGGGCAAACGATTTCGGCATCGGAATCGTCTTTTGAAGAATCGGACGAGCTGCAAGCATACACGGCCGCGACCGCCCAAACAGCCAAGAAAGAAAGCGCAACAGATTGAATTTTCACAGTTAAATGCCTTATTCGCCGATGGATATCGCGCCGACGCCGGATTTGGCGATGCGCGGGTTCGGCTTATAGAGAGAATGCAACAAAAAATAAAGATTCGGAGCGGCAAAAACGGCGCATTGCAACGCGTTTAGGGAACGGTCAGCCCCGATGCCGACAGCATGCCGCCCGAAATGAGCGGCAAAAGTTTATCGCCCCAAACGACGTATTCGAGCGCGGCAAGCGCCAGAAAAGGTCCGTAGGGAACCGCGAGCTTTGAATTTTCTTCGGGCAACGGGGAATCGTTGAGTTCGTTGGCGACTTCGTTTCGAAACAGCCCTTGCGCATCGCCGGTTTGCTGTTTTTTGCCCAAAGCAATCGCAATGACGGCGGCAGCAATCCCCTGAAGGCTCGAAGCCAAAAAGATAAACGGCAGCGACTGCCAGCCCAAGAACGCGCCGATCATCACGAGAATCCAAACATCGCCGCCGCCCATCCCGATGCGTTTCGTTGCCAAATAGTAGCCCGCGATGAGCAAGACGACGACTGCGCCGCCTATGCCGGCGCCCAATAAACTGTCGGTCCAGGCGATATTGCCCATGAGCGCGGCGTAAGGGTACGATTGCGGCAAAACAAACGACGATGCCGCGCCGAATGCGGCGACGGGCAATGCGATTTCGGGAGGAATCTCGGTCTTTTGAATATCGATGACCGCCAAAATCAAACACGTCGCGCAAAACACGAGCATGACAAAGAAATGGAACATGAGGCGCCCAAAAACGCCGTCTTCGAACAAAATCGCGACGTTCGCTCCGATTATCGAATGGCAGAGATAAAAACCGAAAACAGCGCAAATAAATTCGATGATCGGGTATTGGATTGAAATTTTATTTTTGCACTTGCGGCATTTTCCGCGCAAAATAAGCCACGATAAGACGGGAATGTTATCGTAAGGTTTAATCCGGCTGCCGCATTTCGGACATGCGCTCGGCGGCGCGACAATCGATTGGCGATTCGGAACGCGACAGATGACGACGTTTGAAAATGATCCGATGCACGCCGCCAAACACGTGCAAAAAACGTAAATTAAAACGACAAAATCGCTGATTTGAGCGTCATTCATGGGCATTCGCCGTCAAAAGTGAAAATAAACCGGGTTGAGACAAGGGATTATTCGAAGAAAAACGTCTCTTCGGCGCCGTTTTCATCGATGCATTGCCGAACGTAATCGAGATATCGGCGGCGCTGTTGCCAAAACGTCTCGAATTTTTCATTTTCAAACGCCGTCGGCGTCGGAAAGAGATATTCCCTGAGCCGTTCTTTGTCGAACGCCGAGACGGCGTCGTATGTCAGGCGCGAAAAGCGCCGGATGCGGCGCAAATTCTTTTCGGGTTTGGGATTTGGCGTTTGGGCGAACGATGCGCCGTTGTCGATAGACACAAACCGCCCGTGAGAAATTTGGCAATTGACGCCGAAGAAGTTTTTTGCGCCGCTGAACCGATCCCAATTGTTGATGAGGAAATCGAATACGAGGAGATTGGAGATTTGACGGGCCAATTCGTATTTTGAAATGGTTTGGAGTTGTTTTCGGAGTTTTTGCGCAAAAGCGTCGCCGCCCGGGTGTTTTTTTGCGATGTCGGGCAAAATATCGGTTGCCGGCGCGGCGAGCGCTTCGCGCGTCGTGCCCGGATTAAGCCACGGTTGCCACAACGCCGCGAATTCTATCGGAAAATCGGCAAAATCGGGGATCCATTCCTTGTACGTTCCGTCGACGCGATAGGATTTGTCGGGGAGTTTTGTCGGGATAATTTCTTTGAATTCCGAAGGAATGTTCGCTTTGTTTCGGGCATAAAGGCCGGAAAATTCTTTAAAATCGAAATAAACATGAATATTCTTCGGCACATCAAAACCGCATTTCATTGCCGGACACAGCCGATAAGCGGCGATTTCGGATCGGTAATTCGACTGATAGCGCGATTGCAACGGTTTGAATGCGGCGACGGTTTTTCCGTCTTTGAAGAACTTATAGACGAGCGTGCTTCCGCCGCCGATGCGTTTCATGCCCGATATATCGCGGCCGGGACGGATAAGACGCGGTTTTGCGTTGAGCGCCGGGTGCAGCGCGAGGGCAGATTGATAGAACGCATCGATGCGTTCGGAGGCGCCGAATCGCGATTCGAACGCGTATAAAAACCGAAGCGCCGCTTCGGGATTCGGCGCGGTCTGAGCAATTTTTTCAATATACGGTTCGAACGCGCGGGGCTGCGCGGCGGGATCTTTGAGCGCATCGATATTTATTTGAAGTTCGGCGGCTTGTCCGTCGGTCAAAAGCGGCGCATCGAGCGCGATTTCGCCGTTTTGCGAAGATACATCGGGATTGGCGCCGTCGGGCGGATCGGTTGCGCCGGATTGTTCTTGAGACGTCCGATCGGGCGCGCCGTTTTGCCGATCTCCCGCATCGTCTTGCGCCGGCATCGCAAGCGCATTGTCTTCGGGCGAAGATCGGCCTGACGGCGCATCCTGTTCGGAAATGTTGTTCGTTTCGTGTTCTGCGTTCGGAAAAACTTGCGCGCCGTCGTTTCTATTTTGTTTTTGACATGCGCCGAACGATGCCAACAGCGATAACGCACAAACCGCGCCAAAGGCGCGATGCCGCAGAAGCGGCGCCGATGCAAACGAAGCAATTCTCATGGATAAATTACGCCATAGGTTCGAGAGAAGCGAATTTAAGCGACAGCGCATCGGCGTCGGGATTGACGTTTTCGATGGTGACACGGCACATCGTCCCGACGGGGAGACGCGTTTTTGTCGCGACATTAGCGCGAATCTGCGTTTGTGCGAGCGCGATTTGCGCCAAATCGCCGCGTTCCGACGCGTATTGCAAAATGATCGCTTCGATCGGCGTTTTCGGATTATCTTTGGCAAATTGCGCGAGATACTTGAGCGCAGCCGTCCGATAAGCCTCATGCGATGCGGCGCGCCCCTGTTCCAATCCGGCCGAAGCCTCCGAAACGATGGCATTAAACGTCTCGGCATCGAAGCGCGGCGCATGGCAAACGAACCAATGCTCGAGCTGATACTGACACAAGAGATCGGCATACCGCCGCAGCGGGCTCGTCGCCTGCGTATATTTATCGACGCCCAAGCCGGCATGCAATCCGGGGACAAGCGTCGTCGCTGCGGGCAGCAAACCGCGCCGCAAAGCGTAGGCG
>CAVGZQ010000124.1:0-9138 GCA_963633515.1 Bacteroidaceae bacterium | reverse complement strand
GCGTGATATAGCGGGCATTTTTCGCGCCTGCGGTAACCGTGACTTCGCCTGTCAGACGCGAATCTCTGAAAATCGCGCACCCCGCCTCATTCGTCGTTGCCGTCAAAACCGTTCCGTCGGCCAAATCGGCTTGAACATAAACGCCGGCTTTCGGGGCGAGCGGGATTTCGTCCCAATCGAGCGTTTGTCCGTCGACGGCGGCAACGATGAGCGTTCCGTTCATGCGGCCGGCATTCTCATATATCCCCGGATTGACGCCCGGCGCGGTCAGAACGAAGTTTTCGCACGATAAATCATCGGCGTCGGGCATCGGATCTTCGCCGTCTGTTCCCGAATCGCCGGGCGTTGCATCCTTTTTGAGCTTCAATTCGACAAAAATCGTCTCGGAAATGCCGTAATCGGCGATTTCGAATGTCAGCTCTGCCGCGCCGTCGGCGGCAGACGAAAGCATGACCGAAAAAATCCCCGTCCCCAGCCTTTGCACCGGCGTCAGATCGCCGAATGTCGCGCGGGCGATCGGCGTTTCGCCGTCCAGCCAGCGTCCCGACGCATCTTGAACGGCGGCTTGAACAGTCGCCCAAGCAAGCGACTGCGTTGAATCCGACGAGACGATCGATGCCGACAAAATGACGCTCGTCTTGTCGCACGGCGACGCATCCAGGGCATCGGGGATCGTGTCGCCGTCGGTATCGGGATTGTTCGGATCGGTGCAAAAAAGGCGTTCCTGCGCATCGCTCAGACCGTCGCCGTCGCTGTCGATGCCGCGCATTTCGGCGGAGCACGCCAAAAGAACGGCCGCAGGCATCAGCGCAATTGCCAAACAAAAAAGCTTCCTGTTCATGATTTGTTCCGATGCCGAAGACCGGCGCATGACTTCTCGCGATGCAGAGAAAAATTCTGCGCATTCATATGTAAGCCGTTGAATTTAGGTGATTTTTTTTTGCATTCAGCCGCCGGCGCCGCGCTTTCGGTTTACCGAAACCGAAAGCGCAGCGCGACGTGATAGGCAAACGCATACCCCTCGAAACGAATCGACGGAAACCCGGGATTTCCGACGAGAAAATCGTATTTTTCGACATCCCTCGTGTCGTAGAAGTCTATTTTTGCCGACGTCGCAATCCCTATGTTCAATGGTTGCAGCCACGCTTCGGGCAACCAAAAAGACGCGCCGAAGGCGATTTGGTTTCTGTCGGCGTCCAACACGTTGAAAACGGTGCGTTGCGCCGGAACATGCGTTTTCTCGAAGGCATAGCCCAACGAAACCGCGATTTCGCCGAGCGGCCGCCAGTCGATCGCAACGCGAAGCGCATAGGCCAAATCGGCTTTCGCATAGTCTTGCGACGATTCGCTTATCGCGTTGCCGTCTTTATCGTAAAGCATAACGGCGGCAGACGTCGCGATAGGGTAGGGGTAGTAATGGATTTGCGCCGCCGCGTGAAGATTGAACCGAGCCGCGGGATGCGGCGCAAGTTTTGAAAAATCGGCCATGATCCCGAACGAAAAATCGTGCGGTTCCGAATAAGCATACCCTTTGAGCCGCGTGCAGATCCGACCGATCGACTCGCTGACATGCACGCGCGCGGGCACGTCGAGAGACAGCCGCGTCGCCGCCCGATAGGCAAATCCGGCGCGAAACATTTCGCCGATTTGCGCATAAACGCCCGTCGTCGGCGCAAACTTATACCCGACTTCAACATGACTTTTGCCGGTTTGCGCGTTTTCGCCGAAATCGATCGCAACATCGGCCGTGACATCGGGCATAATGTGAAACCCAAGTCCGACGGCGATGCGATCCCAAATCCGAACCCCCAGCGCGCCGTCAAACGAAAACCGCCCGGCGTCGTTTCCGGCGCGAAGCACAACCGTTTCTTCCTGCGACGAATTGTCGACCGCATAAAGTCCGTGATGGGGCAAATGAACGTCGAACCCCAAATATAATCGGTCGCGCCATTTCCCGACGGGAAGCGCAAGCGCCGCGCCCAATTCATAAGCGACATAAGTATCGAGATTGGCGTCGGCATTTTGAATTTTGAGCGCATCGTCGGCAACGACAATGCCGGCCGAAATTTCGATGCCTTGAGCATCGATGAGGCGCGCCGGATTGACCGCCGCTGCCGCTGCGGGGGGAACCGATGCCGTCACGGCCATGGCGCGCGCGACCGACTCGGGGTCGCTGCCGAACGACAAAAGCGGCGACGCCCAAGCCGTTGCGCTCACGATACACTGCGTTGCGCCGAGCAATGCCGGATATAAAAAACGGCGCATGCCGCGCCGACAGCGCAATACCATCGCAATGCCCATGCAAATCAAACGCCGCAGCCATGCACATCGCGACAGGCGGCAATCGCGTCATTCTGAATGGCGCAAAGCGTGTTGATGCCTTCAAGCCCCAATGCGACCATGCCGTTCAATTCTTCATGCGGCAGGAGCGCGCGTTCTGCCGTCGTCTGCCACTCGATGATATCGCCCTCGGGCGTCGAAACGAGATTGGCATCGATATCGGCCGAAGAATCTTCGGCAAAATCCAAATCGAGCAAAAGATCGCCCTTCACTTTTCCGAGACTGATCGCCGCCACCTGCCGGACAATCGGCGAAGTTTCGAGGATTCTGCGCCGCATCAGCTTGCCGATTGCCAAAACGAGCGCGACATATCCGCCGGTCACCGACGCCGTGCGCGTGCCGCCGTCGGCCTGAATGACGTCGCAATCGATCGTAATCGTGCGAAGCCCGAGTTTTTTGCGGTCAATCGCCGCCCGCAAACTTCGCCCGATCAGCCGCTGAATTTCATGCGTGCGCCCGGCGCCCGCGACTTTTTCGCGCGATGAACGCGTCCCCGTCGATGCCGGCAGCATGTTGTATTCCGCGGTCAGCCAGCCGATGCCTGAGTTTTCCAAAAATTGCGGCACCTTTTCGTCGACGCTTGCGGTGCATATGACGCGCGTGTTGCCAAACGAGATAAGGCAAGAACCGACTGCTGTCGGAATAAAATCGGGTATTATCGTGACTTTTCGAATTTCATTCATCAATCGATTATCATGCCGAGTCGCCATGTCGCTTTTTCGCTCCCAAACAAAGATCCCGCGTCCGAATAATCCGGACGCACACGCCGGGCAATCGCGCCGCGATTGCCCGGCGACCGCCCCGAAAATGCGCAAAACATCCGATATTTCGCGGTCAAAACGACGCTCTATATCGTCATGTTCAAAATAACAAGATTTTGCCGAAGAAAATGCCCGTTTTTTTTTTAACGCCGCGCGCCATGCGCGCGTTTTTTTGCGATACCGATGTCAAGCGACTCTGCGGGGTTTAAACTATGAATCGTCGATTGCTCTGTTTGTTTGCGGCAAGCGTTTTGGCTTGCGCGTTCATGGGGTGTTCGTCAAAAGCCGACAAAATGGCGGATACTTGCGCCAAATTCGAAGAAATCGCGCAACTCACCGATGACTGCGACAAGATGGCGCAGCGCTTCGAGCTTGCGCGTCATCGGTTTGTCCGACAGATACAAGACGTCAAACGGCATCCGCCCAAAGGCGAAGATGCCGAAAAGACGATTGCCGCCATGCAGCGCTGCGTGCAGGCGACGCTGGAAATCGCCGCCGGTCCGTGCGGATCGAATCAAAACATTCAGAAAACAGCCCAAGAAGAGATTTAAGATTCTCCGTTTTCGGGCGCTTTGATGCCCAAACAGTCGCAGGCGATGTCGGCTGCGGCTTGCGGGCGGGCATGGGCGCGCGCATTTTCTTCCATTTTGCGGATCTTTTCGGGATGCGCGATGAGATCTTCGAGAATAGGCGCAACGGCCGCATCGGCTTCGCAGTCGGGGACTTTGAGCGCTGCGCCGCGCATAACCATGACATCGGCATTTTTTTCTTGATGGTTGTGCGCCGCATGGGGGAACGGCACGAGAATCGAAGCTTTTCCGGCAACCATGATTTCGGCCAAACTCGTCGCGCCTGCGCGGCATATGAGCAAATCGGCCCAATCGTATGCCGATCGCATATCGTCGACAAATTCCGTGATATGCGCCGCAACGTTCGCTGTTTCGTAGGCTTTTTTTGTTTCTTCGAGCTTATTTTTGCCCGCCTGATGACAGATGCAAATCTTGGATTTCAGCGCGTCGGGAAGCATTGCAATCGCTTTTGGCATGCCTTTGTTGAGCGTCATCGCTCCCTGAGAACCGCCGAAAATAAACAGATGCAACCCGCCGTCGGGAAGCCCTGTTCCCGCGCACGATATTTCCCATTCCGGCGGTTGGGGCGCGCAATGCGCCGACAAGCGGACGGGATTGCCCATGCAAACGGCTTTTTTCTGCGGCAAACGCTGCGTATTTTCAAAAGACGTGTATATCTTGCCGACAAATTTGGATAAAATTCGGTTAGTAAGCCCCGGAATTGCATTTTGTTCCATGATTGCCGTCGGGATCCCGCGCATGGCGGCCATGGCAACGAGCGGTCCCGAGACGTATCCGCCCGATCCGATGACGAGATCGGGGGCTTCTCGGCGCAAAATTTCCGACGCCCGGCGCGCGCACCCCGGGAGCGCGAAAATATTGCGTACTTTGCGCCCAAAAGATGCGCCTTTGATAAAGTCGATGTCGAGCATGACGAAGCGGTAGCCGGCTTTTTGCGCCCAAACCGATTCGTTCCCGCGCGCTGCGCCGACAAAGGCGATTTCTATGTCCGCATCGGCAGTTTTCATGGCATCGGCAACGGCAATCGCAGGAAACACGTGCCCCCCGGTGCCGCCTGCCGCAAACAATACTTTTCGAATTTTTCCCATCGCAACCATCCTTTCCGTTCGGGCGCAAAAACGGCTTGCGCACCAAAATCGCGCACTCATTACATCGGTTTGCATGCCGGGGCGAATTTTAAACAATCCCGAGGCTGCCGATGTCTGATGCGCGCAGCCGCGAAGCCGTATTGGCGATTTATTCGCCAATAGGCGAAGCCGCGAAGCCGTATTGGCGATTTATTCGCCAATAGGCGAAGCCGCGAAGGCGTATTTCGCCCCGCCGCGCAAGCGGCTTCGGGGCGAAAAAGCCGAAGCCCCCCCCAAAAAAAAAGAAAGAAATATCGTCATGACGGCGATGCGCCGCGTTTCGATCCCGCGCGTCCGGAACGGATTATTCTTTGACAACAAAGGGCAGACGGGGTAGATAGAATCCATGGGGTTCGCCCTTGGCTGAAAACGGGGGCGTTGATTGGTGACTCATGAATTCAGGTGGTAGACATGGCCGAGATGAACCGAGAAGAGCTTCTTAAGGAAATTGAAAGCGTCAAACAGGAACACGCAACGCTCGATGCGCGCGTGGAGTCTTTTAATCAACAACTCTATATGTCGCCTGAAGATCAGGTTGCCCAAAAAGAGTGCAAAAAATTGAAACTCAAAGCCAAAGAACGTTTGGCTGCGCTTCAGGAAGAACTCGCGGCTTTAGACAAAAAAGCCTAGTCCCTTTGTTCAAACGCCGAATTTGGCGAGAGCCGGTTGTCAGACGAAGACAATCGGCTTTTTTTTATGCGCGCTGCGGTCGTCAGACGCGTCCGGGGCGAAACCGCGCGGGCGCGTTTTTTTAGCCTTGAGTCGCCGGAAGATCGCGCTTGAGGACGACGCCTGCCGGGCGGTATCCATTGAAGAAACTTTCCGCATTTATGCGCGTTTTTCCTTGAATTTGGAGACTTTCTGCTGCAAGCATGCCTCGTCGGCACGCGATCAGAAGCGCATGCGTTTCGGGGTCGAGACCGACGATCGTGCCGGGCAGCGCGCCGTCCGGCGCCTCGGCATCGACGGCATGCGTCATGTGAATTGAGAGCCGTTTTCCGTTGAATTGCGCATAAGCCGTCGGCCATTGCGACAAGCCGCGGCACAGGCAGTCGAGTTCGCGCGCATCGGCATCGAAATCGATGCATCCCATTTCTTTGCTGAGCATGGGCGCCGCAGTGGGGGTTCCGGTTTGCGGAGACGGCAGAAGTTTGCCGTCGGCAATGGCGTAAATATTCGCCATGAGGAGTTGGGCGGAAATCTCGGAAAGCGTTTTAAAGAGCGTTTCGGGGGTTTCGTTCGGAGCGATCGGCGTTGCTTGCCGGGCGTAGACCGGACCGGTATCCATGCCGGCATCCATTTTCATGAGGCAGACGCCGGTTTCGGTTTCGCCGCGCATAATCGCCCATTGGACGGGGGCTGCGCCCCGCAATTTCGGCAAAAGCGAGGCATGAAGATTGAGCGGCGCGACGGCGGGAATATCGAGAAACGATTGGCGAAGGATTTTCCCGTAAGCAATGGTCACGAAGAAATCGGGCGCGTACGCGCAGAGCGCTTCGTGCATTTCGGGGGTTTTGAGTTTCGGCGGCTGATAGACGTCGATGCTGTGCGCCAGCGCGCATGTTTTGACCGGCGGCGCAACGATCTGCCGACCGCGTCCGGCAGGCTTGTCGGGCTGCGTGACGACGGCGCATACCTCGATATCGGGCGCTGCGATGAGGGCTTTCAGTGTTGGGACGGAATATTCGGGCGACCCCATGAAAACGACTTTTATCATGACAGAAAACTCCTTAAATCAGAATAAAATGCATTAGATATTGCCGATGCTTTTATAAAATGCGCGCAAGAGAACGCTTTGCATTCGGCTTTCGGGCGGCGCATCAGCGCGATGGCATCATGCCGACGAAACTTTTGAGGTCGTTGTCGGTGAACCGGAAGCCGATTCCGACGAAGCCGTCAAAGAGATTGGCGTTGAGCGGATCGTCGATGCCGCCGGAAATGTAGAACGTTTTTGCCCAGTCCCAGGGCAAAAACAGCGACGTATAGAGCAGGGCAGTCGCGCGCATGCGCGGGTATTCGTTTTCGTTGAACGCAAAAATTTCGGCGGAAACGCGCAAATCGTCGTCGAAAAGCAACAGATCGCCGCCCAAGCCGCCCGTATTTTCAAAAATGCCGAATCGCCCGACAAACCAGCGCCAGCGCCGCGCATATTGGAGACTGAATTTGACGGAGTCGTCGTTTGTCGTCACGGTTTCGTATGATGTTCCGGACGTCGACGACTCGGTCAGGATGCTCTTTGTCGTCGTCGTGCCGTGCGGATCCATGACGAGCCCGAGGTAGTAATATTTGTCGGGATTGGGCTGAAGTTTGACGCCGAAATCGACGCGAAACGCATTTGTCCGGACGAAATAATCGCCGCGAAGCGAGACATCGACGTCGAGATCGGTTATGGGCGCGAGCAGACTGTTGGCGCCGCTCACGGTCTTTGTCCCTTCCCGGACGAGTTCGCGCGATTCGGCAAGCAGCGACTGGGCTTCTTCGGCGATATCGTCTTCTTTGAGGATTTTTCCGACGGCCCCCCGGCCGTCTTCGACGTTTTGGACGATTTTTTGGACGCTTTCGAGCGTGTTATCGAGTTTTTCGATCGCCAGACGCAAATCTTCGACGCCGCGATGGGTGGAATCGAGGGTGTTTCCGACGCCGCCGTTGACGCGATCGACGGTATTCTGAACGGCTTGCACGAGTTCCTTCACTTCGCGCAGAATTTCGGGGAGTTGGACGTTGCCGGAGGCCGAGATTTGGACGAAGTTTTCGGAAATCGTTTCGATGTGATCGACGATCTCGGCAATCTGACGCGTATTCTCCGCCGTTATCGTTTTGACGTTTGCAATTGTCTCGTTGAGATCGTGCACGGCCGAAGCGAGCCCGTTTTTTCCGGTCTCGGAGCCGAAGACCTCGGCCAAGTTATGGGTGACTTTCGAGATATCGCGCAAAATGGCGTCGGTGTTGTTCATGACGCCTTCGATCCCGCCGCTTTGGATGACGATGGGGATGAAATCGCCCGATTCGAGTTTTGTGCCGGTCAGTCCCGGCGTGACCTCGAGATGATAATCGCCCAAGATGCCGGTCAGTTGTTTGGCGACCGTCGCCCCGTTGACGATATTCGCGCCTTCGCCGGTGCCGCTCCAGAGCACGACGTCGTTTCGGATGCGAAAGGTCACCAAGGCGCGCGATCCGTCGAGTTCGATAGACGAAACTTCGCCTACCTGAATGCCGGCAATGAGGATTTGCGCTTTGTCGACGAGTCCCGTGGCGTCGTTGAAATAGGCTTTCAATTCGTAGGTGCCGTTGCCCTGTCCCCAATTGGCGCTGAAACGGATGATCATGACGACGGTCATGACAAGTCCGACGAGTATGACGAAGCCTACTTTAAAAGGCGTGCTGAATTTCTGCATGAGCGATCTGTCACCAAAGAATCATCGTCAAAAAGTAATCCAAGATGAGAATTGTTACCGAGGCATAAACGACGGAGTCGGTCGTCGCTTCGCCGACGCCGCGCGCGCCGCCCGACGCATAATAGCCCTTATAACATCCGATAAAACTCAAAATCAGTCCGAATATCGACGATTTGATCAAGCCTCCGACGACGTCAAAGGGGTTGAGCAAGCTGTCGATCATGGCATCGAACGATCCGAAATCGACGCCCGACAGCCCCACGCCGACGACGTAAGCGGCGACGATGCCGACGAAGTCAAAGACGGCGCACAAAACCGGCATCATGATGAACGTGCCCCAAACGCGCGGAACGATGAGGTATTGAACCGGATCGACGGCCATCGTTTTCATGGCATCGATCTGTTCGGTGACGCGCATCGTGCCGATGACGGTCGCCATCCCCGACGATGCGCGTCCGGCAACCATGATTGCCGCCAAAACCGGTCCCAGTTCGCGGCAAAGCGCCAGCGCAACCGTCGATCCGGTAAGCGTTTCGGCGCCAAAAAGACCGAATGCATAGGCGCATTGGTATGCCAAAATGGCGCCCGCAAAAAAGCCCGTCAGCATAATGATAAAAAGCGATCCGAAACCGACAAACTCCATGGCAATGAGGAGTTGTTTCGGCCGCCACGGCGGTCTGACCGTCGCGGCCAGCGTCTGACCGAGAAGCGTCGCAAATCGCCCCAACGATTCCAATCGGGCAATAAACCCCGAACCAATCTTTTCTATCGCCGAAACGCCGCAAGATACGCGTTCGCCGCGCGGTTCCCGATCCAAAATGCCCCCGAAAGAAAAAAGAACGCAATCCAAACCGCGAAACAAACGGTTAACCTGTCTTTTTTATTTACCGTTATTGTCATTATTTTTGATCGGCCGGCGAATATC
>CAVGZQ010000123.1:4840-9180 GCA_963633515.1 Bacteroidaceae bacterium | reverse complement strand
GCCGATGACGACGCAGGCAAAGGCGATCAAAACGCCGAAACCGATGCCGACGCTTGCGATAAATCATCGAAAGGCGAATCGACAACCGCCGACATCGTCAAACGCGCGCTCGAAGCAAGTCTTGCCGATACAGCCGTCGACGAAGCCATAAAAGGCGTGCTGACATCGGACGAAACTGCCCCCGGCGGCGATCAAAAAGCCGACGATCAAGACTCCGGCGTCCGCGCCGAAGTCAACAGCTTCGAAGCCATCGAATCTTTCGACGAAAAATGCCGCGATAATTGCCTCTCCGAGCGCGCCCGCATGGGGCGCGTCATGCCCGAAGGCGAAGTCGTCTCCGCCGAACTCGAAATCAAGCCCGACGAGATTTATCCCGACGAAGCGTGCGTTGCCGACGGTTGCGCGCAAACCGCGAATCAGCGCGTCAAAAAAATGCTCGTCGTCTTGGTTGCCTTGATGATTTGCGTATTGGCGCTCGTCATTGCCTACGCCGTCAAAACGGTATCAGGCGATCACCGCATCAAATACGCGCAAAAAGCCGCATTCCGTCTCGCATTGAGCGATTTTGACCATTTTTATGCGACGCAAAACGGCAAATTCAAAACGGCTTGTTCAAATGCCCGCGGCGTCGTCTTGGATCAAGACGGCGCGCTCGCCGCCGAGTATTGGCCCGACATGAACGGATGCATCGCCCCGCGCATCTCCGAAGACGGCAGAATTGCATGGTTTGTCGACGCCCGGCATAATCTGAACGAAATCAAACTCGAAAACGAAAACGGCTTTGCGCCGCGAAAAATTGCGCATCTCAACGGATACGCCGCAAAAGGTTTCGACGTCGGCAGCGACGGAATAATCCGTTGGTTTGCAAGAAATGACGCCGACCATAGTCTCGTCCTTCGCAGCCAACCGATCGCCGGCGGAAACATCGCCGATACCCCCCTGCCCCCGGGCGCTTCGGTTTGCGACGGATTCTTCGGAACGCGGTATGCCTATGTCAGCGGCGATTCCGTTCATATCGTCCGCGAAAACAAATCCGTTTCGGCATCGCTTGCTGCCCCGAAATTGGGATGCTCCGACAAAACTTTCATCGCATGCGCCTACGACGGACAGTCGGATTGGAGCGTTTTGTGTCAGAAAAGCATCCGCCAGGGCACCGATAACAAAGTCCAACAGCCCGTGCGCTTCGAAAACACGCGAATTCGTTCCGGCGCGTCCCGATTCAATCTCATTCGCAGCGATGACGGAACCGATCTCATTGTTTCGTCCGAATGGATTCATATCGACTCAGGCGGAAAAGACAGCAAAGTCCTGTTCAAACAGGATTTGGGAAAATCGTTCGCTTTCGCGCGCAGCGATGACGAAAAAACGCCGCTGCGCGGCATCGCCGGCAGGCGATTCAAAGAAATCGCCGCCGACGGCGAAATTATCGGCAATTACCCCGATTCGGGGCTTATTCACCTCGGAAACGCGTTCGTAAACGGCGGCAGCTATGTTGTGTCGTTCTTTGGCGATCCGCGCGAAAACGTTTCAAAAGCCGTCGTTTGGGATATCAATTCGGGGCGTTTGGTCGACGTCAAAGACTTCCCCGGGCGCATTCGCGGCTTGCACATCGCCGAAAATGGCCGTCTCGGATTTGCCGTAACCGATGCGCCTAAGCCTCAATTGACGTGGATTTCGTTCCAAACAAACGAAGTTTTGGGCACCGAAGACATCGGCGGAGACATCGATCGCGTCGAATGGAGCGACGACGGCGTCTATGCTTTGCTCCATTTTGCTTCGGGTTCGTCAAAACTCTTCGAACACGTTCAAAATACCATGACGCTCAAACGCAATTACGGAAAAGAAACAATCGTTGCCCTCGGACACAACGGCTTGATGTGGCGCATAAGCGACGGAAATGTCATGTTCGAACGCATCGATTCGGGAAGCCTTTCGGTCATTAACGAACAGCTCAGCACCGCCCTTCGCGGTCACAATATCAAAGCCGTCATGCGCCATCCCGGCAGCGACGACGTCCTATTCTGGGGCGACGGCGGATTGTGGAATTACAACGTCAGCCGACGCCAACTCAATAACATCGTCATCGGCGATCCCATTCTGTGGGTCACGCCCGACCGACGCGGCCGATGGCTTGCGACTTCGGCGGGAATCGTCGACATGACGACGCTCTCCATTGCCCCCTATCCGACCGATGCCGCCCCGCAATCGCTCGATTGGCTCGGATCGTCCGGATACGCCTTAGATCGAAACAGGAAAACCGTCTATGACTTCGACGGCAAAGTCATCGTCCGGCGTCAAAGCGAAGCCGTCCTGCCCTTTATCGGCGGCGGCATGGATCTGCATCCGACGCAAAACTTTATCTTGGAAAACCGCGGCGATTTGACGATGCTCTCGTCGGTCTCCGATAACCGATCGTCCGCCCGGCAATCCTTCGGCGAAACGCCGATCGCCGTTATGGGCGGCACCGACGTCAATGCTTGGTGCTGGCGCGCAGCAAAAGGAATCGCCGTCCAAGGCAGCGGCGCCGTTTGCGCATCTTTCGAACGTCTCGCCGACGGAACGCCTGCGCCGATCCCGCTCAACGACGCAAAAATCGCAAAAATAATGCAATCGGCTTTCGCCCAAGATGACGTCGCCGCGCATATGTACGCTCCGTACGCGTTCGTCGATGACGTCGAGCTGACGATCGAAACCGTCCCCGCTCAAGCGTCTGTCATCTTCGTCGTCAACGAAGGCACGCTCCCGCCGCAGCTCGCTTCCGAATCCGGCTTCTTGCCCGCCCCCGTCAAAACTACACTCAAACGCGCCGATATCAACATCGGATTGGCCGTCACCGCGCCGTCGTACGAATTGCGCGCTCTGAGCTTTGCACCGAATACGGCGAAAAAATCGTTCCGAATACCGCTCTTGCTCTCCGATGCCGCCGACATCTCCGTTTCTGCCGTCGAATTCGACGAAGATAATCGCCCCGTCAGCGTCGATCTCTCCGATAACATCCGCTTCGAACTCGCAAATCTCATTCACGAAAACCGCGACGCCGTCAACGCATGTCTCGCCGCACAAAACACGCGGTCGTTCGCGCTTTGGCTCGACGAAAACGGCACAATCAGCGCAAAATCCCAAGCCGACGGACAACCCGACGCTTGCCTCGCGCCGATAGCCGATAAAATCGAAGAACAGCGAAAAAACGGCGCCCTCCCCGACTTGGCAACGCTTTCCGTGCCCGAATTGAGGTTCGGCATCGCTATTCCGCAAGGATAACGGCATGAGCGCCCAAAAACTCGTCGTATGTTACGCTCTGGGCACCGGCGCAGGCTTCGATCTCCGATTGGCCGGCATGAGCCGGCAGATCTGCGAAGATTTGGCCGAAATTCTCGCCCTCTGCGACGGTTTCATTACCGTCCCTCAAATGATCGTCGTGCGCGAAGGCGAAGAAATCCCCTACGAAACCGGAAAAAACTCTGCCGCCTTCGCCGTCTTCTATTCGTTGCCCGAAACGCGCTGGGTCATCGACGCGACACGCGCAATCGGCGGCGATATGGCGCTCACAGGACGACTCGTCGACGACGCGTCCGGACTCTTGCTCAGCGTCAATCTCATCGACAGCGCAAAAAACATCCTCCTCTTCTGCGGATGCGAAACATCGCCGCGCGAAGGCATACACCGCGCCGTCTGCAAACTCGGCGCACGTATTTTGAGCCGGTTCACCGATCGGTCGGCCGACGATTGGCAAAACGACGTCGACAGCCTCTTCGGCACCCAATCTTTCGCCGCCTACGCCAACTGGACCGCCGCGCGCGAAGCCGAACGCCGCGCTCAACGCGAAGGCCTCGCCATGCCATTCGACCGAATGGCGCAAAGCCTGACCCACGCCCTCGCCGCCGACCCGCTCTACGAACGCGCCGCGCTCCGACTCTGCGACGTCTTGGCCCATCAGCTCCAAAAACAAACTTACGAACATATCGTTCGATCTCTCGCAAGTTTCGCAACCCGGTCCGAAGCCCTCGCACTCATCGCCGTCCAAGCCTTCGTACGGCTCGCAAATCGCGTCCAAGCCGAAACAACCCTATGCGACGCCATCAAAAAATTCCCGAATAACGGCATCTTCTATCTCATGCGAAGCTGCCTGCGATCCGACCCCCGCGAAATCGCTCGCGACATCGACGACGCCAAACGACTCCTGGGCAACGGCTTCTGCCGATGCAAAAACGCCGTCGATAACGCGCTTGTCAACGTCACCGGCGTCTAGGTTTGTATTTTATTCTGCATTAAATCGATTTATATAAATAAAATGCATTTTTGCGCCGCCCGTTGCCCGCCGGGCAACGCGGCGGCGGCTC
>CAVGZQ010000123.1:1194-4830 GCA_963633515.1 Bacteroidaceae bacterium | reverse complement strand
GAAGGGCAATGCGCCTGCGCTTTTTTTTTTGCGCACTATCGCCCCCTCCGGGGCGATACATGCTTTGGGCTGCCGTATTTGCCGCCGGACGGCGCAAATACGGCAGCCGGCTTCGGCTATTGCCCGACACGGAGTCGGGCAATACGCCTCCGCAAAAGCCCTATTGCCCCATGTCGGGGCAATACGGGCTTTGGGCGGCGGCAACAGCCGCCGCGCGCGCTTCGCGCCGACGTTGCAATCCGTCGCATCAAAACGCAGGTTTTAAACTGCCCGAGTTCGATCAATCGATCTTTTCGCGTTCGATTTTTGCGCCGAGCGCGCGCAACTTTTCCTCGACCCGTTCATAGCCGCGGTCGATCTGACGGACATTGTAAATCGTCGACACGCCTTGCGCCGTCAGCGCCGCGATAAGCAGCGACATGCCCGCCCGAACGTCGGGCGACTCCAGACGCGTGCCGTAAAGCCGGCTTTTGCCGACGACGACGACGCGATGCGGATCGCATAAAATAATCCGCGCTCCCATCGCTACGAGCGAATCGACGAAGAACATTCGCCCTTCGAACATTTTTTCGAAGAAAATTACCGACCCTTCGCACTGCGTCGCCGTCGTTATCGCAATGCTCATCAAATCTGTCGGATACGCCGGCCACGGCGCATCGTATATTTGCGGTATCGCATTGTGCAAATCCGATCGAATGCGCATTTCCTGTTCCGCAGGCACGATAATCGACGTCCCGTCCGCCTCGATCCGAATTCCCAGCCGCTCGAAAACCATCCGAATCATCCGCATATCGGTCATGCGCGCATTTTCGATGCGGATTTCCGACCCGGTCGCTGCCGCCAAACCGATATAAGATCCGATTTCGAGGTAATCCGACCCGATCGTATGTTCCGTGCCGTGAAGCCCGCCCGTCCCGTGTATCGTCAGCGTATTCGAACCGATCCCGACGATATGCGCGCCCATCGACGAAAGCATCCGGCACAGACCTTCGACATGCGGTTCGCAGGCGACGTTGCGCAACGTCGTTTCGCCGCGCCCGAGCACCGCCGCCATGACGGCATTTTCGGTTGCCGTGACCGACGGTTCGTCAAAAAACACGTCGCTCCCGAACAAATGTTTGGCCTTCATGTGATAAGCATCGCCGATATCGATTTCTGCCCCAAGCCCCTGAAACGCCAAAAAGTGCGTATCCAATCGGCGCCGGCCTATCACATCGCCCCCGGGCGGCGGCAAATGCACTTCGCGATGGCGCGCAAGCATCGGACCGGCAAACAAAATCGACGCCCGAACTTTCTTGCATAAATCGGCGCTTAACGTCGTGCGGTTTACCCCGGCGCAACACAGTTTTACGTCGTTGTCATTATAAAATTCGGCTTCACCGCCAAGATCGCGAATAATATCCAGCATCACCTCGACGTCTTTGATATGCGGGACGTTGTGCAAGATGACGTCTTCGTTCGTAAGCAAACTTGCCGCCAGCGCAGGCAATGCCTCATTTTTGTTGCCCCCGGGCACAAGCGTTCCGCTTAACCGATGCGATCCTTCTATGACAAATCTGTCCATGATTCGATTTCTCCGTAGCTGATGCAAATTGCGCCGCGCCCGGCGTCTGCCTCTGCGCAAAAAACATGTCCGCGCCGGGCGGCGCGTCGCCTCCTGCCGATTACGTTTCCTGACGGCGGAAAACGACGACGCGCCGCTTGTCGACGGCTTCCAAATTCAGCGCCGTCGCCCGGCTCACCACGATATAATCATCGCAAGCTTCGTTTTGCGCGATCGCATATTTGCCCCGATCCAAAAGCGCATGCGCCACATCGCTCAGCCCGATGCATTCGATAAAATGATCGGGCGTTTCGAAATAGAATTTCTTTCGTCCCCCCGCGTTGCGCAGCGGCGCTTGCGCATAAATCCGGCGCAGCCGTTCGGCCGCCTGAGTTTGGGCATTCTGAATCGCCGCGTCTTTGGCGCTTATGTTGCCGGCGGCGCCGTTTTGATCCCCGACGGCAATAAAATCATGATCCGGCGACGCCGCGCCCGTCCGAAGCGCCGACTCATGCGACGCCGATTCGCGCTTTAAATCGCGGTGTTGTTGCTGTTTTTTTTCGTTTTCGATTTTTTTGGCTTTTTTTGCGTCGGCAAGCCCTGCATGTTTCAGGGCATCGAGTAAATTTCCCGCCATTTATTCCCTCTTCTTTGCTTCATGCTTGATTTCCAAAAGCTCGCCGCGCGCGCGCATTTGCGCGATTTCGCCGCGATCGGCCGTAAATTTTCCGGCCCGATTTACGCCCATCCCATGGAGCTGATGCGCAATAATCAAACCGTTGTCGGGTTCGATGTAAACGATCCCGAAAAGGCGCGCCTGACGCACATATTGCCCCGTCACGTCGACCGTCATGCCGACGTTCATGTGCGGATGATAAAACGGATGATACCCCGCGACGCGGACTTTGTGCTGACCGGTTTCGTCGGCAATGACAAACGAAAGCGATTGGCATTTCGGTGCGTCGCCGCGCCCGAGGCCGGCGCGCCCTTTGCGCTTGCCCGGCGACGTCAGGCTCGGGCAATCTTCCGAAACGTCGGCGATCGTCCCCTTAACGCGCACGACCGTGTCCGTCAGCTCTCGGCGGTGATACAAAAGCCCCCACGGCGAATACGCGCCGTCGACGGGGGTCGCCAAAATAACGGCTTCGTCGAAATTCGGAACGGGCGGCAAGTCTATCGCCGTCTTTGGCTCGATGCGTTCGTGAAGTTTTGGCGCCGTTGCCGTCGGATCCGTGATGCACGACGGCAAAAACAATCCGATAATCACCGCAAAAATCAAACGAAACGAAAAGCGTTGCATCCTCTCCCCATTATGCGCGCATAATCCGGCGCGCGGCGCAAATGCCGCATCCGTTCGCGCTGCGCGCTTTTCTATACGAATTTGACGCCGCTGCGGAAAAAAAATGCATCGCGCCGCCCGCGAATCGACGCGTCCGATGCCGCTAGCCGATCGCAAGACGCGCAACCCCCATCATATGGTACGACATCGGCAGCGTATCGCACAAAACGATATCGGTTAACCGATAGCCCAAATCGGCAAATTGACGGCACTCCCGCGACAATGCATACGCCGTCGGACCGACGATAAACACCGTTTGCGCGCCGAATCGACGGCAAAGCGACGCAACGCAATCGCCGTACGGCAAGCGGTTGCTGTGCAAAACGATCGCATCGGCGCGCACCCCCCTATAATAACGCTTGTCGAGATAATGCTCGGCCGTGTCGGCAAAAAACGACGCATTTCCAAAGCCGGCCGCATGTTTCGCGTTGAATTGCGCCGACTGAATGGCCGGCCACGATGCATCGATCCCCGTATAGCGCCGCGATCTCGCCGCCAATACGCCCGTATGCGTCCCGCAGCCGCATCCGATTTCGCACACATGCTCAAACGTCGAATCCGCGCTCAATTCCGACAGCGTTTCGCGAATCATATGCGCATGACGCGGATTGACGGGCGTCCAGGCGCCTTTTAACGCGCACAACACATTCCCGCCGACACCGTCGATATCGTACGCATACCACGCCGTATGTCCGATGCATTCCGCCGCCGGATACACATGCGATCCGCGCGGCGGCATGATTTGCAATACGAC
>CAVGZQ010000123.1:0-1184 GCA_963633515.1 Bacteroidaceae bacterium | reverse complement strand
CTGTCCCCGACGGCGAAAGCGCTTCGCAAAGCCGACGCGCCGACGCGCGCGCCCGGTCTGCGCCCTCGGGCGGCGCATAAACGATGATGCGCGACGTCGCCGCAGCTTCGCCGTCAAACTTCGTCTCGGGCACGTCGCCGTTGGCTTCGAACGACATCCGCGTTTCCTGCGCAAAACCGCAATCCGCCGCGCATGCAGCGACGCGCGCAATCAAACGGTTGAGCGCCGCTGCATGCATCGCGCACGACGACAGATCGATCGGCGCCGATGCGCCGGTTTCGGCCATTTCGGCTTCATGCGCTTCGGCGCGCGGTTTTGCGCCGATAACATCGCCCAAAACAAAACCTTCGCATCGATTGCGATACCCCGTCGCATAAATCGCCTTCTTAAAACGAATATTATTCGAAATGCTTTGGATATCAACGAATTTCCCTAAAAGCCGCATCCATTGTTCGCATTTGATCGCCGCCTGCGCGTCGTATGCCATGCACGCATATTGACACATGGCGCACCGCTGCCAATGGGGGCAAACCGGCGCGGCGCGCAGCGGCGAAGGCACCAAAACTTCGCGCAAATACGCCCCCGGCCGTTTGGAATATCGGCGTTTATCCTCGCCTTCTTCGGCCGACGGGATTTCCGTCGCCAAAACCGTTTCGCCGGCAAGCGCATTGCCGATGCAAACCGTTTTTCGCCCCGGTTCCTGCGTTCGCGCAATCCCGTCGCCGCGAAAATTCACATATTCTATCGTATATCTTCGTGTTTCCATTTTCGGTTGTGCATTGAGAGCTGTCCGCTGTCAGCGAAAGCTTAATCGGCGAAAAGCGGGGGCTCAAAACTCAGACATCAAAGCTCAGAACTTAGCCGATCGGCAGCGGCAGAGCAGAAAAATCCGTCCGCTGTCTGCGGATCATGGCTTCGAACGGTTGCCGCCGGCGGACTGCGGACTGCCCGTTGCTTAGCTCTGAGATCAGAACTTGCGGCGCGCATTGCGCATTATGCATGATGCATTGCTCTTTGTTCATCGAAAAAAAGCGCGGCGTATGCGCGCACCTGCCGCCTGCCTGCCCGCAGGCAGGCAAGGCAGGGAGGACATAGCCGCGCCCCTGCCGCGCGTATGCTCGCACCTGCCGAAGGCAGGGAGAACATAGCGCGGCAAGCCTGCCGTATTGAGCCAAAGGCGAAAT
>CAVGZQ010000122.1:0-9376 GCA_963633515.1 Bacteroidaceae bacterium | reverse complement strand
CATCTTCATTGAGAATGATGGGGTTTAAAAAAAAATGTGACGTTTTTTTTTTTAATTTTGTTTATTTTTTAATCGGGCCGGATTCGATCTTTCGGCTTTGAACAGCCGCAAAAAGCAGCCGATCGCAATCTCGGCGTTTCATTTTCGGTTTGCGGCGGGATGCGGCGCGGTTTGTCGGGGGAATAAATGCGGGTCACAAAAAACATGCGTTGAACAAAACGGGAAAATGGACGAAAAGGCGGGGAGTTTTTCGGGGGAGATGCGCGAAGAAGGAGAAGTCTGATGACGTTTCGTTGGCTGACAATTGCGATATGTTTGAATTTGATTGCGTCGGCGGCGTTTGCCGCGCCCAAAGACAAGCCGCGCAAGGGCAAGCCCGCCGATCAGCCCATTCTCGGCTTGAGCGCGGCGTATACGTCGGATTTGCAAACGCGCGTCGACGGCAACATCGCCGACTGGGCGTCGGCAAGTCCGGTCGAATTTCAGACGCTGATTGCGGGCGAATACGAATACGATTGGACGGGGCCGAAAGATTTAAGCGCCAAGGTTATGGCGCAATACAGCGAAAGCCGCATTTATTTTCTTATTCAGGTCAAAGACAACGCGGTCGTTTCGAAGAAAAAACAATGGAAGTCGGACAAGATCGAATTATGGCTTGCGCCCGAGAGCGCCGACGGAAAATCGTTGGGCGCCAAACGCGGCATATTGCTCGACATCGGTCCGATGGCAGACGGCGGCGCGGCGACGGCAAAATTTCTTTCGGGCAAACAAGAAGGACTCGAAGCGAAGGGATTTATCGGGACGGACGGGTACGATTTCGAAGTGAGCGCGGAGTATTCGGCTTTTGGCAAAAAATCGCCCGTCATGGACGGCGTCATGCGCTATTGCGTGCTCGTCAGGGATTGGGATCAGGACGATCCGAACGAAGACGAAGCGGCAATCGCCACGTGCCCGATTAACCCGAAAAAATCGTCGTCGATAAAGACCGAACAAATGGGAAAAATCGCGCTTGGTCTTGAATCGGAGATTTGGCAGAAAGTCGCGTCGTCGCGCCGCGATTTTGAGGACGGTCAGAGTTTTGTGCGTTATTCGGCCGATTTGTCGGGGACGCCGACGCCCGAAATCGTTGCGTTGGGGATGTCGAAAATCGTCGTTGCCGGCGTCGGCATGAGCGGTTCGCGTCTGAGTTGGACGGAAATCGATTTGCCGCAAGCCCGCGGCGGCGTCGGAACGGCGGAATTCAAAGATGTCGACGGGGATAAGCGGACGGAAATCGTCGCGCGCCGCGCGGAGCATTGCGTCAACGGCGCCTATTGGGCGATGCGCACGTATATTTTTGCTTTGATCGACGGCACGCTCAAGCTCAAAGCCTCGTATTTGGAATCGCAAACCGACGATGAAGACGGCGCGCATTTTGTGCATAACGCGTACCGTTTGACGAAAGACGGCATAGAGCAGAAACTCGGCAAGATTTCGGGACCGGAAATGTCGGCATGCGTGCCGGCGCTCGACGCCGAAACGATTCCGCTGCTCTTGCCCGGGAGCGGCGAAAAATCGCGCAAACACGCTTATTTATAGAATATGGCGCCGGAGAGACGGATTGTCGGATGATGCGTTGAATGAATGCCGAGGAATTCAAAACCCCAAACGGAGACGGGGCAAACAGAAGCGCGTTGCCAACGGCAAACGGCGCGTCGGCGGTCAAAGAACAAACCGCTGCGGCGCGCGTTTTTTCGCCGGAAGACGATGCGCCGCCCGAGCGCCAATCGCACGAAGACGACGATTCGCAAGCGTTTTGGGGCGAAGATGACGGTTCGATGCCGGATTGGAGCGACGAAGAGTTTTACGATGCGCCGACGGTTGAATACGACGGGCGAAGCGTTGCGCAATGCGCGATAAACAAGCAGTTTGCGATTGCATCGGGCTTTTTTTCGCCGGGCAACGGCGCGTTTTATGCGGATCGTCCGTTTATCGGAATTGCCGAGAATATCGGGCTTTCGTTGCTTTTTGTCGGGCTTTTGGCGGCGGCAATGCATTGGTCGATTTTCCCGATAGGTTTTATCGGCGTTTGGATTGTTTTGCTCATCGGCGTTTTGGCGGCCAATGTGTCGAAAATTGCGGCGGCAGAGAGCAGAAAAATGCGCCGCGTGAACGTATTGGGCGCGTTTTTTCTTTCCCTTTCGACGTTTTGGCTGCCGTTTATTTTTTGCCTTTACGTGAGTACGACGCAAATCGTGCAGCGCACTTGGATGAGCAACGATACGATGGCGCCGACGATAGAGCGCGGCGATGCGCTTTTTGTGAACAAACGGGCATTTTCGCATATCGATCCCGCATATGGCGACATCGTATTGGTCGAAGATACGCTCAAAGAGAACGGCAATGCACGCCGGCGCGCGTTTTTCGGACGGATTATTGCCCGCCCCGGCGATACGGTTCAGCTCATCGGCGCGCGGCCTCATGTCAACGGCAAAGCGCTGGCGCAAGCGATTGTGTTGCCGCGCGGCGCCGAAGCGATTCCGAACATGGCCTATGAACTGCCGTATTCGGTGCCGATTCCCGAACGTCCCGACATCGAGCCGGCGCGCTGGTATCCGATAAAACCGCCGTCGAAGCTTCATCTTTCGCAGACTAATGCGCTCAAGCTCGACAGCGATTATTATTATGTCTTGGAAGATAACCGCGATATTTTTCGCGAAAGAATCCGCAACAGTTACGGCGCAATCGTGCACAGAAGCGAAATCAAGGGCAAACCGATTTTTATTTTGTACAACACCGATGCGGAAGATACATGGGCGCGATCGGGATTTGCCGTGCGTTAGCGGTCCGCGATCCGTGAACAGCGCGCAGCGGCCGGCGCGCAGAGATTAGCGGCGGGAGCTTGGGCGGCGATCTGCGGGGATCCCGGGTGCGTCCGAAGATTTGAATTGAGTTTGTCAAATTCTGAGATCTAAGTTCCGAGATTTAATTTCGTATTCCCGAATAGATGATGCAGCTGCGCAAAATATCGAAAAAGCGCGGCGTATGCTCGCAAGACGGCGCGCAGCGCCATCGAGAACATAGCCGCGCCGGCCGCGCGTATGCTCGCAAGATGGCGCGCAGCGCCATCGAGAACATAGCGCGGCAAGCCTGCCGTATTTGCCGAGGGCAAACAGGCAGGCCGCGCTTGCATTAAATTACGCCGTTAACCGCTGTTTCGTTCGAGGTAGTTGGCTGCGAACATGAGGACGAGGCTTATCATGGCGCCGTTGAGGTCGCCCGTGACGAGGACGTTTTCGCGATCGGCGGTCAGGGAGAGTGCCGAAAGCAGCGCAGAGACGCCGGGGACGCCGATATTTGAGGCGGCAGAGACGATATCGGGCCATTGATCGACGAATTTTTCGGCGTCGGCGCCGGCGGCGAATACGGCTTGGAGATTGAGGTGGGGCTGCGCATCGGCCGAGAGCGTGGCAGTGACGGCGCTCGGCGGCTTGAAATCGGGGAAACCGCGCCCCAAACGGATGTTTTCGATGCCCCGGATCATGAAAAACAAGGTCGGGGCGCTGACGGAATCGGAGTCGGCAATGCCGCCCAAGGCCTGAAGCATCGTCAGGGAGTTTTTCGGAGATTGCGCAAGGTCTTCGTCGCGCGTTTTGACGATGTCTGCGATGGGGGAATTTTGCAAAGCGGGCAAGGCATCGGGGCGGAGAAACAGAACGATGTTTGGGTCGGCCAGGTAGAGCACGCGTTTGTATATGCCCGAGGAACGCGGATAACGGCCGTCGGTGCTGTCGGGTGCAGCCAAAGGGCGGCCGTCATGCGACGACCAAATCAGACGCGTCGGGAAAGATTGGCCGATGGCTGTTTTGAGCTGAGCCTCGGGGATATTGTGGGCGACGGCCAAGAAGGTTTCGGCGTAATATTTTGGGTTTGCGGTGGCAATGAGCAATGCGCGGATATCGTTGACGGGGTCGATTTCGGACGATCCGAGGGCAAACCGATAGTCGGGGAAGGCGCGAAAGAGGCGCCGAATGCTTGCTTCGAAGCGCGAACCTGCGACGCGATCGTTTCGTATGAGGACGATGAGTTTGGCGTTTCCCGGGGCAAGACCTTGGAGTTTGGGCATGCTCCGGACATCGTTTCGGACGGCTGCGAGCTTTTTTTTGTCGCGCGAGAGGTCGTATGCGGGGCGATTGTCGGGGGGATCTTCGGGGGGGGGATCGGCGATTTCGATGGCGCTTGCATCGATGTCGGGATTTTCCTGAACGGGAGCGGCCGTTTCGAACGGGTCATCTTCGGGAGCGGCGGCCGTTGCTTCGGGCAAATCGGGGTATTCGGAGCCGGAGAAATCCTCCATCATTCCGAAGCCTGTGAGCGGTTCGTTTGACCAAGCGATTTCGACATCGAAAGCCGCCTGCCGGGCGTCGATGCAGAAGCCGGCGGCGAAGGCGGCGGCGATATGGATGACGACGGCAACGATGAGCGAGACGGATTTGACGGCGATGCGCTCGCCCGTGGAAACTGCGGGCTTTCGGGCGCTATAGGCTGTCGTTGCGTTTTCGTTCATGGCTTTCGGATGTGCGGTCATATCGCCGCCGTCGTCAATCAGCGCCTGCGCGGGCGGGAGGATGCGCAGGCGGCGGGGATGTCAAGCGCTAGCCTGTCGGAGGTTTGAGCAGCCGGGGCAGAGCATAAGAAGCGCAAAGCCTCAAAAAAAAAGCGCCTTTCGGGCGCAGAAAAAAGGATTGTCCGACGCCCGCGGAGCGAGCGCCGAACAAAATCGGTTATGACGCCTTACGGATTGATGACGAATTCCGCGCGGCGGTTGCGTTGATGTTCGGATTCGCTCGAAGCGCCGGAGACGACGGGATCCATGGCGCCGCGGGATTTGGACGACACTTTTTTGACGCCCAGCCGGGAGATGACGTTTTTGACGGCATCGGCGCGGCGTTTCCCAAGCGCCATGTTGTATTCTTCGGTGCCGCGTTCGTCGCAGTGCCCGACGACTTGGACCGAATTGACGTCGCTGCGCGATTTGATGCAATTTGCGTTCGATTCGATCGTCGATTTGGCGTCGGAACGGATGGTCGCTTCGTCGAAATCGAAATAGGCGACGCTCATTTGGCAGACGGGCGCATCGACGCAATGTTTATTTTTGCAGATTTTCCCGTTCGGGCAATCTTCATCGACGAGGCATTCGGGCTTGGGCACGCAACGGTTGTTTTCGCACAGGTAATTCTCGGGGCAATCTTCCGCGACGGTTTCGGGATAGCATTCGGGACCGCATCGGCGGTCGCGGCATTTCTGACCTGCGGGGCAATTTATGCCGACTTCGGGATTGCAATACCCGTTGATGCGTTGACACGAACCGCTGTTGCAAATGTAGCTTTCATCGCGTTTGCTCGAGCAATGTTCGTCGTTTCGGCATTCGGCGCATTTTGCGTTGAGGCAGTATTCGTTTGCCGATTTTCCGCTTTTTTCGGCGGTGCAGTCGTTATCTTCGTAGCATTCGGGGTAGGAAGGCGAACATCCGCATGCCAAACTCATCATAAAACCGACCGCAGCCGCGACCAATAAACTCCGACTTTTAAACATCAATTCCTCCTTGCAGGACAGCTATGCATGACAAAATCTCAAATTGTGTTTACGAGGACAAATACAGATTCCCGGATTTGAAGACCGTCGCAATTCGAAGCAGACTACTCAAGAGCAGTTTCTTTGTCAAACAATCAATGAGATCGATATATTGCGCCGATGGCGAAAGAATTAGGTTGGCGCGCCTTTTTTTTGCAAGCAATAATTTGCTTTGTTGCGGGCGCCATTCGTGCGATAATGAAACGGAACGCGCTGTGCGCGCATATGGGGAATTTGCGCGGCAAAGTTTTTTTTGCCGTTTGTGAAATCGTTCGGAAAAGTCATGTCGAATACAACGCCGTCAGGGACGGACGCGCCGGCCGTGCAGTCTGTCGCATCATCATCGCATCCGATGGTCACGCCATCGCTTTTGACCTCGTCGCCGGCGCTGATATCGTCGGATCCATCCATCCATGCCGGACGGCGCAGATCGCGGCCGGTGCAGGTTTTGCTCATATTGCTGGCCGCTGTTGCGTTGCTTTGTTTGGTGTGGGCGATATTCATTTCGATAAACACGATCCGCGACAACAAAGTATCGGCGCAGAAAGAAGAGCAGCTTGCGCATGAGATCAAACATGTTGCCGCTCAGGCAGTTCGGGGCGGCAGCGACGGTGCCGAAGAAGATGCGGCGGCCGGCGACGACAACCGAATTTATCTCAACATTTCGTCGATACCGTCGGGAGCCGATGTTTATTTGGACGGTTTGTATATCGGGCGTACCGACGACGAGAAAGCGCTCGAAAAACGGATTGCGAAAAGCGAATCGAACTCGCAACTTATCGTGGCGCGCAGCGGCTATTTGGTGGCGAAGAAGACGTTTTCGCGCGGGAACGATTTTTCGGACACGGTAACGCTGGAAGAAATTCCCGTCGTTCAGGCAGCCGAGAAAAAGCCCAAGAGCGGCGATGTCACGGTCAACAAAGCGAAAGTTGTGGGCGTGCCTGCGGCGCGCGAAGCCAAGAAATCAGGCAAAAAAGGCACTCAAACGATAGTCGCCGAGGAGAGCGGGATTATCCTTCCCGATTAATTTCGAACCGACGGAAACAGAAACCGGTCGAACGATTTTTGTTTTCTTGCAACGCGAGGGGTTGTTTATGTCCGAAGTACGCGAAGATGCTTTTGAAATCGATTTCAGCGTTTGCTGTCCGGGCGCCGGAGCGCGGGGCGAGCCGTATCACGCCATCATGAAAATCGGCGAAGACGGGGAAACCGACGGCACGCTTTGGGGGCAAGGCACGAAACTCATGCTTTTCGACGATCATATTGCCGCGCAAAAGATATTGGAAGCGCTCGGCAGCGAGAGCTATGCGTTGCGCGGCGTGACGAAGGCGCATTTGGAAGAGCTTAAAAAACTCGAGGCATCGGGGCGTGCAGAGCTCTTCGTCATCATAGGGTTTACGGGGCGCGGCGACATCGAAGCGATGCCGTTGGCCGAGCATTTGGCCCGCGTGTCGAAGGCCGGCAATCCGCCGCCGATTCCCAAAAAATCGTAGACGATCGCCGACGGCACAGCAAATGATCATTTCATTTTCGGGCGTCGATTGCGCCGGCAAATCGACGCAAATTAAATTGCTCGAAGAATATTTGATTTCTCAGGGCAAAAGTTGCACGGTATTGTGGTATCGTCCCGGGTATTCGAAGGAATTGCAGAAATGCAAAGATTGGATGCGCGCCGGGCGCAACAGTTGCCGGCGCGGGATCGATGCGGTCAAAAAGATAGCCGATTCGTTTTTTCGCCGCAGCGGCGCGACGCCTTCGGTTTTCCGGTCGGTCTGCGGCGCGCCGCAGGCCGGCGGCGAGAAAGTGCCGGCTCCCTTTTGGCTGGCTGCGGCTTTTGCCGATACGGCAATTCAGTGGGGCGTGAAGCTGCGCGCGCTCGAAAAACGGCATGATGTTGTGATATGCGATCGATATTTCGACGATGCAAAGCTCGATATCGCGTTTAAATATCCGCAATATAGTTTTGCGGAAACGCTTTTTGAGCCGATTCGCCGCATCGTTGCGCGCCCCGACGTATCCATTTTGCTTTGGCTTCCGCTTGAAACGTCGTGTGCCCGAGCCGCCGAAAAAAATGAGCCGTTCCCCGATTCGCCAAAGATTCGTGCGTTGCGCCATCGCGCTTATGAATTCGCAGCCGATGACGATGCGTATGCGGTTATCGATGCGACGGGGAGCATCGAAGAAACGCATCGCAAAATCCGGAAATGCGTCGATGCCGCGCTTTTTCCGAAACGCGCATCATAGCCGCTGCCAAGGATAGACTTCGTCGGGGGCATCGAAATAAACGTTGCGCCCGATCTTTATGAAAGACGTTGCGCGCCAAGGAATCGGGATTTGCGCCAAGATGCGCCCCGTTTCGTTGTCGATTGCGGTTACGGCACGCTCGGACAAGATGTAGACGATGTTTTGACGGCTCATGATGCCGAGCGGCAGCGCGACGGTTTTAAAACGCCATTTCGGCTCGTTCTGTTCGACGTCGGCAGCCAAAAGCCAGCCGCCGGATTCGGACAGGATGACCGTATTTTGCTCGCCGCAGAAGAGAAATTCGGAACTGAGCGCGCGATATTGCCAATCGAAAATGTGTTCGGACAAGTTATAGGCGACAAATTCGCCCGGAGCGGCGGCAAACAAGAGCCGGTTGCCGAGTTGGCATGACAGACGCGCGCGAAGCCGCGATCGCGTTTCGATTTTTTTGACATCGAGGATTTCGCCTTCGCGCGATATTGCGGCAATGGCTTGATCGGTCGCCAACACGATTTGTTTTTCGTCGTATGCAAACCCGGCAAAAGCGCCGGGAATGGGACCTGTTTTCCAGCGCGCAAGTCCGTTTTTTCGTCCGAGACACAATATTTGCGCAAAACGCGTTTGAGCCGCCGATTGCCGCGGAACGATGCAGATTAAATCGTCGTCGGCATGGATTCGCGCTGTGCCTTGGGCGGCCGGATGGTCAAGGCGTATCGTCGTTTTCCAAGCATTTTCGGCAGTCATGGCTTGGTAATACAGATTGAGTTGGACGGGGGAGTCGGCGGAGAGCGTAAAAATGCCGTTGCGATCGCAATGCAAATCGTCGGGATTTGCGACGGAAAGGGCTTGCGGCGGGGCTTTCGGCGTCAGCAGCGATCGGATGAGCGCCTCCGGGATCGGATCGTTTGGCGCTGCCGGCGACAGGAGACATCCGTCGGGGTAATAGACATGCGCTTTGGATGCAATGCCGTCGATATCGCCGCTGAGAACAGCCGGAGACAAGCCCTGAGCGAGCAACCATTGCGCCGTTTTTTCGCGGTCGGTCGCCGTGAGCGCAGGTATTCGGGTTTCGAGATCGCGCCAAAATCGTTCGGAAATGGCAGCATCGCTCAGGCTGACGGTTTCTTCGCTCCAATGATAGCGCCAATTGCGCCACGAAACGTCATAGTCTGACATGCCCGAAAACGAAAACGCCAAATCGAATTGAATGACGGTTCGCGCGGGAACTTGTTTGCCGTACGATTTTTTGCGGGATAATTCGCGTTTAAACGCGATATTGAGCCGCGCATCGGCGGTTTCGGATTTCTCGAAATTTCGCGCGCGCTGCAAAGTCCAAGGCTGGGGAGCGAGCGCGGCAAGGCGCGCAAAAAGCCGTTCGTCGAAGATATCGGCAACGGATTTCGGCATGCCTTTGAATTGGACGGAGACGCTGACGCGGTATTGCGTCGGATCGGTCGGAAATTTGCTCAGGGCAATGCGATCGGCTTGTCCGAAGACATGGGGCTGCAAGCCGGAGAGC
>CAVGZQ010000121.1:5735-9396 GCA_963633515.1 Bacteroidaceae bacterium | reverse complement strand
CCGTCAGGCAGGCTGCGAAGGCGTATTGCGGCAGCAGCCGCAATAGCCGAAGCCAAAGCCCGCATTGCGCGCAAAGCGCGAAAAAGGGCGCCCCCCAAAATAAAAATCACGCGTCGCCGTCGTCGTTTTTGAGCACGGCCAAGAAGGCTTTTTGGGGGATTTCGACTTCGCCGACTTGCATCATGCGCTTTTTGCCGGCTTTTTGTTTTTCGAGGAGCTTGCGTTTTCGCGAAATGTCGCCGCCGTAGCATTTGGCGAGGACGTCTTTGCGGACGGGATTGACGGTTTCGCGCGCGATAATTTTGCCGCCGATGGCGCCTTGGATGGGGATTTTGAATTGCTGGCGGGCGAGCGTGTCGCAGAGGCGTTTGCAGATGATGCGGGCGCGTTCGACGGCGCGGTCTTCGTGAACGAGGACGCTGAGGGCATCGACGGGTTCGTGATTGACCAAGATCGTAAGTTTTGCCAAACGCGTTTGGCGATATTCGAGAAATTCGTAGTCGAACGAGGCGTAACCTTTTGAAATCGTTTTGAGCTTGTCGTAGAAATCGAACAGAATTTCGCTCAGAGGGAGTTCAAAGATGAGCTCGACGCGGCGCGAGTCGAGGAAGCGCATGTCGGCCTGATTGCCCCGGCGCGAAATGCACAGATTGATGACGGCGCCGACGAACGTTTTTGGGACGATAAACGAAGCTTTGATAAACGGCTCTTCGGTTTTGGCGATTGACGACGGATCGGGGTAATAGAGCGGGTTGTCGACGGTTTGAACCTGTCCGTTTCGCAGCGTTATTTTGTATTCGACGCTCGGCGCCGTGAGAATGATGCTTTGATCGTACTCGCGTTCGAGGCGCTCTTGCGTGATTTCGAGATGGAGCAGCCCCAAGAAACCGCAGCGGAAGCCCTGCCCCAAGATCGTCGACGAGTCGCGGGCATAGACCAGGGAGGCGTCGTTGAGTTTGAGGCGTTCCATCGAATCGCACAATTCGGGGAAGTCGTCGGTGCTCAGCGGATAAATTGAGCTGAACACGACGGGTTTGACTTCTTTGAACCCGGCGAGCATTTCGGCCGCGCCGCCGTCTTCGAGCGTGATGGTGTCGCCGACGCGGGCTTCGGAAATGACTTTCATGCCCGTGATGATATAGCCGACTTCGCCGGCATTGAGCGCATCGCAGGGGACTTGTTTGAGCTGCATCTTGCCGAGTTCTTCGATTTTGTACGAAGCGCCGGTCGACATCATTCGGATGCGGTCGCCGGTTTTGAGCCGGCCGTTGAACAGCCGCACGTAGATGATGACGCCGCGATAAGGATCGTAGAGGGAGTCGAAGATAAGCGCCTGCGGCGGCGCATCGTTATCGCCGCCGGGGGCGGGGATGCGCTGCGCGATGGCTTCGAGCGCTTCGTCGATGCCTTGCCCCGTTTTGGCGCTCGTTTGCAGCGCATCGAGCGGATCGAGCCCCAAATCTTGTTCGATCTGTTCGTTGCACATATCGATGTCGGCGGCCGGCAAATCGATTTTGTTGATGACGGGAATAATCGCAAGATCGTGTTCCATGGCCATATAGAGGTTGGCGACGGTCTGCGCCTCGACGCCTTGGCTGGCGTCGACCAAAAGCAAGGCGCCTTCGCACGAAGCGAGCGATCGCGACACTTCATAGCTGAAATCGACGTGTCCCGGGGTGTCGATGAGATTGAATTCGAGTTTTTCGCCGCTTTTCGACGTATAAGGCAAACAAACGGTTTGGCTTTTTATCGTGATGCCGCGCTCGCGTTCCAAATCCATCGTATCGAGAAGCCGGTTGCGGAATTCGCGATCGGGCACGCCGAGCGTCTTTTGGATGATTCGGTCGGCCAACGTCGATTTGCCGTGATCGATATGCGCGATGATGCAAAAATTGCGGATATTTTTCATTCTTTCACCGTGTAAAAAATCGGAAGATGCGGATAATGTCGGGTTCGGCGGATTTTCGCGCATAAATGCCGAAAATCGCGGCTTTGTATCGTATCCCCCAAACGCCCGCAACCTTATTTTCCCGCTTGCGGGCGGCGTTATCTGAGACATCGGCACGGACGGAACACACAAAACTCATGCAACGCGCTCAAATTATCATCAAAGACTTGACATTGTTTGGCTATCACGGCGTATATCCGCGCGAACGCGAGCGCGGAACGCAGTTCAAAATAACGTTAATCGCCGATTTATCGCCCGATTTGCGCGGATTTGATACCGACGACATCGCCGATGCGGTCAACTACGAAACGATCGCCGAACGCGTGCAAACGTGCGTCGCGAAGGAGCGATATCGTCTCATCGAGCGGCTTTGCAAAGCGATTGCCGCGTCGGTTTTGGCGCTGCCGGGGATCGAAGCCGTCGATGTCACGGCCGAAAAACGCGTCGAAGGTCTGACGCCGCAGCCGCAGTGGTTCGGCGTGCGGATCGCGCTTTCCCGAAGCGATTTGCAATGATCAATCCGCCCGATGCACGAAGCCAAGCGCTAAGCGCTAAGCTCTAAGCGCTAAGCTCTAAGCTCTAAGCTCTAAGCGCTGACGGCTGACGGATCCGAGCCCCCCCTTTTAAAATTTGCCAACGTCCCGGGAGTCAAGTTAATAGACGTCGTTTCTTTGGGCGGTTTTCAGCGGTCGGCAGTCAGATGAGTAAAAGCGCGTCAAAAGTCAATCGGAAGAAAGCGCGGCTGGCGTTTGTCATCGTTTGCGCGTTGGCCGTTGCCGTTTTGTCGATCAGTTACGGCGTGCGTTCGGGGTATTATTTGGCGGCGCGCCTGACGCCCAAACTCGGCGAATTGGGCGATGCCGTCGGAGGCAAATTCACGTTTCGGTCGATTCGCGCCATGGGATTTACGGGCATTGTCTTGGGCGGCGTCGAATTTCGCCCGAACGTCGCGCAAGCCCATGCGATATCGATGGACTCCGTCACCGTTTATCCGGCGCTTTTGGGCATGTTCGCAGGCGATCTCAACGCCTCTCGCGTTGAAATTCAAGGCGCCCGGGCGCGGATCGACCTCAAAAGCGACAGCGCCGATCGCGCATGGATTGCGCAATTCATGCAATCGGCCGCCGGCGGAAACGTCGCCCTCGAAAGCGAATCGGACGTTTCGGGCGGCGCAAAACAACTCCCCGAGCTCGTGTGCAAAGATTGCCGGCTGGAAGCGATTTACGGCGATTTTTCGGCCGATATCCGCGTGCCGCAAGAACGCATCGAAATCTTGTCGCGCGCAAATGCAACGATCGGATTGGATTACAATCCCATCGACGTTTGCATCCGAAAAACCGCGCCGCAACCCGACGCATTTTCGGCATGTTTCAAATCGCGCATATCGGGGATTTCGCACGGCGGCAGCCTGAGCATTCCGGCCATGGCGCTGAGCGATTTCGATGCAAACGGCGTCGCCGTCCGAACGTTGGAGCTGTCGGATGCGCAAATTGCGCAAAACGACGAACGCATTGCGGTTCTCGTCGATCGCGGGCTTGTCGATGCGACAATTGCAGAAAATTCCGATTTCAGCCGTTTTTCAGGCGATTATTTGCTCGAGTTTTCGAAAGTCGAAATTCTGCTCGAAAAATCCCGTTCGCGTCTCGGATTCGGCATCGAGCTTCGCGACGCGGCGAGCGCGACGGCAAAGGTCTTCGGCGGATACGATATGGC
>CAVGZQ010000121.1:0-5725 GCA_963633515.1 Bacteroidaceae bacterium | reverse complement strand
CGATATGGCTTCGGACGCGCTGGCAGTCACCTTCAGCGCCGATTCGTTCGATTTGGCGCCGCTGTTTCGCCGCGCCGATTTCAGCGATATCTTCCGCATCGACGCCTTGCCGCTGAGCGGAAAAATCGTCTTCTTCGGTTGGCCCGCATCCCGCGCCGGCCGGCTCGATATCGACGCGACGGTTTCCGGCGGCGCGATTTCCTCTGAAGTTTTGGCCCGCGATCCGCTCTCCGGGATCGATTTCGGCTTTAACGGTCAGCTTTGGGTCAATGCCGCCGACCGCACGTTCAAGACGTCGGGCGCATCGGCGAAATTGGGAAAACTTCCGTTCGGACTCGACCTCTCCCGCGAGAAAAACGCGGAACAAACGATCTTTCGGCTGCACCTTCAAAGCGCGGGAAACGCGGAAGATTTCATCCCGTCGCTCCCGAAAGGATTTGCGCCGATGCTGACGGGATACAAGCTTTCCGGACCGTATCGCGCCGATTTCGAATTCGCGCTCGACGAAGATCGCCCCGACGATTTGGCGCTTCATGCCGACATCGATCTGTCGGACGTCAAAACCGAAGCGTTCGATCCGCGCAGCGATTTTTCTTTGCTCAAAAATAAATCGTTTCTCGTGCGCATCAACGCCGCGACCGTGCCCTTGGAAATCGGACCGAAAGCCCCCGATTGGGTCAGTTTTTACGATTTGCCGCGCAACACCGCCTATGCGTTCGTCGCCTCGGAAGACGGCAAATTTTTCTCCCACAACGGCTTCGATCTCCGCGCCATCCGCGCCGGTCTCATCGCCGACATCAAGGCAAAAAAATTCGTCCGCGGCGGATCGACGATTTCGCAGCAAGTCGTCAAAAATGTCTTCCTCAATCACGACAAAACGGCTTCCCGCAAATTCCAAGAAGCTTTTCTCACGTGGCAAATGGAGCAAAATCTCTCCAAGCTCATGATTTTCGAGCTCTACCTCAATCTCGCCCATTTCGCCAAAGACACCTACGGCATCCGCGCCGCCGCCCAATACTATTTCAAAAAAAATGTCCGCGACCTTACGCTCCGAGAATCGTTGTTTTTGGCGAGCATTTTGCCTAATCCCATCATTTTCGGCGGTCAGTTTCTCGAAGGCAAACTGTCGAGCTCACGCCTGAACAAAATGATCAACGTCGGCAACGCCTTGCGTCAGACAAATCGCATCGGCGCCGAAGAATGGAGCATTGCCGCCCCCCTCATCAAAGAGGGAAAAATCCGCTGAATGTTTGTTTGCGCCTCGGCCGGCCGCCGCTTGCATCGGCGCATGATTGGGCTTTGGCTGTCGCAACGGTGCCGCAATACGCCTTCGCGGATCGTTTTTTCGATATTTTGCTGCCTGCCTGCCTGCCGGCAGGCAGGCCTGCCTATTTCGCCTTCGGCGCAATACGGCAGGCAAGTCTGCCTATTTGCCGGGGCAAATACGGCAGGCTGCCCGAGCTTTTGCCCCGGGGGGGCAATGCGCTCGGGGCGCGGCTATGTTCTCGGGCTTTCAGCCCTGCGAGCATACGCCGCGCTTTTTCTTTTTTTTTTTTGCGCATCTGCGGCATCAATTCGGGAATCCGAACTTCGATCTTGGCATTTGACAAACTCAATTCGAAGCTTCGGACGCAAACGGCAAAGAACAATCCCGAACCTCCTGCCGGCTCTGAGCTCTGAGCTCTAAGCTCTGAGCTCTGAGCTCTAAGCTCTAAGCTCTAAGCTCTGAGCTCTAAGCTCTGAGCTCTAAGCTCTGAGCTCTAAGCTCTAAGCTCTGAGCTCTGAGCGCTAAGCTCTGAGCTCTGAGCTCTGAGCTGCCCGCCGATAGCTAAAACATACCATTTTCGGCGCATTTGTGATTTAATGCGTTGCGTTCATATGAACGGTTCGGACGATTTTTCGTTCTTTTTTTTGTTTGTTCAATCGGCAGCAATCGACAAAGGGTACACATGAACATGCGCAAATTGTGGATTTTATTTGTATTGGCGTGCGCTTGGTTATTGCCGGCGGCGGCGATGTCGCAAACGAGCGACGATCGGCTCGAAGGCGGAAAACTTCAGCGCTTCAGAAGCGCCGTGCCCCAATACAATCTCCAGTTTTGGAGACCTGCCCCCAACCCGGGCGATTATCTTTCGACATACGGCTCGATGATCGATCAAGAAGATTGGCGCGTCACGGGCGGTTTTTATTTTAACTATGCCCACATTCCCATGGACGAAAGCGTAGGATCCGAAAAGGCGACGAAAGCCGTCATAGCAAACCCCGTTTTCCTGGATTTGTATGCGTCGTTATCGCTCTTCGGCTGGGCAGAAATCGCTTTGGATTTGCCGGTTTTGCTCTACGAACAGACCGATTTTTCGTCGTCCGAGTTTCCGCTTTCCAAGGCAAACGGCGCCGCAGGCGTCGGCGACCTGCGCATCGTCGCAAAAGGAAAAATCCTCGACTTGCGCAAATATCCCGTAGGTCTGGCGCTCATCGCCGACCTGTCGGCGCCGACGGCGCAAGACAACCGGCTCATCGGCGACGACGGCGTATCGTTCGCCATTCGGGCGGCGCTCGAATTCAATCCCTGGTCGAAAGCCCGCATGTCGGTCAACTTGGGCTATCGTTACCGCCCGCATGTCAACGTTTATACTTACGATATGGGGCAATCGATCATCATTTCCGGCGCGGCTTCCATCCCGTTTTTCCACGAAGACCTCGACTTGTTGCTCGATTTGACGGGCGAAATTACCGTCGAAGGCAGCAATAAAAATCTCTCGGTCAAAGAACGCCCGTTCGAAGCCGATTTGGCGTTCCGCTATCGTTTTTTGCGCGGCGATGAATGGTATCGCGGATTGGCGCTGACCGCCGGCATCGGCACGGGTCTCGATGCGGTCGGATCCCCCGACGTCCGCCTCATTTTGGGGTTGAATTTCCACTGGGTAAACGGCGGCATGCTTGGCATAGATTACGAATACGGCGGCTATATCACCGCCGTCGATCCTTGCCCCGATCCCGAATTGACCCCGCTGAGCCAAATCCCCGAACGCTGCCGAAATCAAATCATCGACTCCGACGGCGATACGATCCCCGACAAAGACGACCGGTGTCCGTTCTCCGGACGCGCCGGATTCATCGACGAATACGGATGCTCTCCCGATACCGACGGCGACACCGTCCCCGATTATGCCGATCTCTGCCCCGAAGAAGGCGGACGCGTCGATCGAAACGGCTGCCCGATCAAACCGACCGACTCCGACGGCGATACAATCGCCGACGACATCGACCAATGCCCCTATGAGCCCGAAACGTTCAACGGATACGAAGACGAAGACGGTTGCCCCGACTCCGATCCCAACGCAAAAGTCGAACTGGCCGACGGCAAAATCAACATCAAAGAACAAGTCTTCTTCGAAACGTCAAAAGCCGTCATCAAGTCCGAATCGTTCGATCTGCTCAATCAAGTCGCGCAATTGCTCATCGATAACCCGCACATCGGAAACGTCACCGTCGAAGGTCATACCGACAGCCGCGGCAAATACAAACTCAATATGAAATTGTCGCAAGATCGCGCCGACTCCGTCATGAAGTATCTCGTCGAACGCGGCGTTTCGGCCGAACGGCTCAATGCCGTCGGCTACGGTCCCGATCGCCCCATCGATACCAACGATACGAAAGAAGGGCGCGCAAAGAACCGCCGCGTCGAATTCGTCGTCTTGGGACTCCCCGATACCGCGAAAACGCCCGACGGCGCCCAAACGGATTCGGATCGATAAAATAACTCAGAAGAAGGCAATTCTTTGCATTTTTTGATATAGATCAAAGGCGCGCAATCGCATTGCGCGCCTTTTTTGCGTCTTGCTGCGGCAATCGGTTCATAATGGTCGCGACTCTTTTTTCCGAACAAAAACACTCTATTCCGCGCATGCGCCGCCCGGCTCAGCCATGCCTCGGCGCGCTTCCGTCTCGGGGATGGCGCATCGTTTTTGCCGCAGTTTGCTTCGCATGCGCGGCATGTCAATCGCCGCTCTCAGACGAAGCGCTTCGCGGCGAAAACGGAAACCCGCTCCAATCGGATTCCGATCCCGCCAAACTCATGACGCATGACCCCGGCAATCGCCGCGCCATCCATGCGCGCTGCGCGTGTTTGAGCGAATCGTTTGCCAAAGCCGCGACGTTGGGCGCCGCGCACGGCGCGCAAAATAGACTCGGCAATCTCGGAATGCCCAAAAACGCGCGCCAAACATCCGAAGGCTATTGGGTCGGTTCGCAGCCGTCGCCAAAAGAAATCGACGAGCTCTATGCGCGCAACATTCGCCTCGTCATCACGGCCGCTGCCATGGATTCGGAAACGTTGCGCGCCGTGCGCGGCAAACTCCGATCCTACGGAATGAAACACATCAACATCCCGTTCGGCGGACGGTTCCCCAATCCGAAATCATTCTACGGAACCGTTCGCAGTTATCGCCCCGACCAAATATACATTCACTGCGAACACGGCGGCGATCGCTCCGGCGCCCTCTTGGCTTATCTGCTCATCATCGATCACGGTTGGACAATTCCCCGCGCTTTTTTGGCCGTCGCTTTTCCGGGAAAATCCGACTCCGGAAAACTTATAGACATTTTGCAAAATCGCGGTTTTCAAATCGAACAGCCCGATATCGACGCCTATTTGGGCATCTATTCCGCCGAAACCAACGGCGGATACGGCGGATTGAAAGTCCGTTCTCCGGGCTATGTCAAACTCATCAATACGACAATCGACGCAGCTTTGCGCGCTTTGAATCATTAGTTTTTTCGCTTGATATATATTATTTCGGGAGCATGCATACGCCATGATCTTCTACTTCTCAGCCACCGGAAACACAAAAAAACTTGCCTGCGAAATCGCCCGCCGATTAAACGAGAAAACAACCGATATCGAATCAATCCCAAAAGAAGGAGAATTCCGTTATGAAATGGGCGACGGAGAAATCGTCGGTTTTCTCTTTCCCGTATACTTTTGCAATGTCCCCGATATATTCCTCGATTTTATCAAACGTTTGCGATTGAAATCGAATGAACGTTACTATGCCTTCGCCGCAGGAACATACGGAACGCAATTCGGCGCCGCCATGATATATGCAATCAAAGCTTTGCTCGTGCAGGGCATTACGATCAACGCATCGTTTGCGCTCAAAACGATCGATACATTTCTGCCGATGTTCTCAATTCCCGAGGGCGACGATCGCGCCGCCGTCGAAAATGCTGCAAATCTTCAAACCGACATCATTTGTCAAAAACTGCGCAACCGAAGCGCAGGCCGCTTCGAACCTCAGACTTCGTTCCGAAGAACGCTTTCCGCCATGATGGGCATAACTTATCGCATCATGAACAAGACGTCTTTTTTTCGGATCGCCGGCGCATGCTCGGGATGCGGCTTATGCGCCGATCGATGCCCGATCGGCGCCATCGAAATGTCGCCCGGCAATCGCCCGCATTGGACTGTCAAACGGTGCATGCTCTGCCTGCGATGCGTACACGGCTGCCCGGCTGACGCAATCGAATACAGCAGGCTGACCGACGGAAAAACGCGTTTTAAACAGAACTGAGTCATTCGCTGCATTGCGCCGCCGAAAAAGAAACATCGCGCAAATTCCCATAACCCCCAAATTGGCGGCGCTCCGAAACAGCATCCCGCAAAAATGCAGCCGCCCCGAACGGGCGGCTTTATGTTTAAAAGAAACAAAAACGCCGCCCAAAA
>CAVGZQ010000120.1:4604-9398 GCA_963633515.1 Bacteroidaceae bacterium | reverse complement strand
CAACTAAGATAAACACACGGAAAACGCGATGTTTCATTGCTGTTTGGTAATTTCCATCACATAAGTTTCGGGGCAATTGTTGCAAAAAATTCACGCGCGAAAAAATTGCTTTTTGTCGAAAACGATTGTCGATCGGCATGGATAAGCAACGGAATCGAACGTGTGATTTTTCGAAATAAAAGAACATATGATTTTTCGAAATAAAAATCGTAATTTTGGGGAGCATACCGTTCGTCGTCGCGATTGAGCCGCTCGGCGCAGGAGTGCTGAAATCATATCTCCGCCGCCTGCGGCGACCGTTGCCGACAGTCTCGCAGTTTGCTTCGTTGCGGGATTGATCCGGCGTGTCGGACGAAAAATCGGGGAAGTTTCATGATAAGTGCGAAAAAAAAGCGTGTTTTGAGAAATGTTCCTCCTGCCGGAGATTTGCAAGACGGCATCTGCAAATCCTCGCGAAAAATCAGAATATAGCCGCTTTATGCGAAGATAAATGGTCTTGAAACGTCCATCGGCGATAATGTAACGTGCGCGCCGGTGCGTCGATCCGGCGCACCGGCAGTGCGATTTTGCGTTCTTTGAAGGAGCCGAGCAGGAGAGGATGCGGATTATTTGGGAGTTATTCGGAGGTTTTGCCCTTGTTGCGACAGTCGCATCGTGCAGCGGCGAATCGCGCACATGCGATGCGCCATGCGACGAGATCGGCGCGCGGGGGTGCTATACGTTTGCATACCCGTCGGATTCGGGAGAAGAGCGCATTGTCGCGCGCGCGGTGTGCAAAAAAGACGAAGCCGCAGGATGTGCGTTGTGGGATCCCATTGAAATTTGCGACAAGACATGCGCCGGCAATGTTTGCGATCCAACCGACGGCGCATGCGTTTCGGATTGCTCGGAAGCCGGAGCAAAGTCTTGTTCGGGTACGCACGCGGCGGAGTGCCGCGAAGTCGAACCGGGATGTTTCAAAAAAATCGAAACCGAGCAGTGTCCGAAGCATTGCAGCAACGGTCAATGTTCGGATTGTCCTGAAGCATGCACGGCCGGAGCGTATCAGTGTTACGGCAAAACCTTGAAGCAATGCGCAAATGACGAAAGTTCGGGATGCATGATTTGGAAAACGGTTAAAACGTGTTCGGGTTATTGCAAGGCCGATCTGGGCAAATGCACCGACGATTTGCCTGCATGCACGTTAAAAAATGGCGTGACAGCCAAAGTGCGTCAGTGGACTGACGGCGATACCGTATGGGTCGTTGCAAAGTCGGACGGCTCGTGCAATGATTACGAGTACGACGCCGAAGACAAAAAGTGGAAGAATATCCGTTGGCGGATTCGCGTACACGGCATTGATGCTCCCGAGTGCTCAAAGGCCAAAAATCAATATTACTACTATACATGCATTCAAGATTCCAAATATACGAACACGAACGAACGCTACGGATACGAATCTTGGAAGTGGGCCGAGACTTTGCTTCCGTACAACAGCGTGGTCACGCTCACATGCGACGATTACGACAAGAGCACGGGAATATGCGAATATGACGCAACGGCAGACGATGAAGCCGATGAAGACGAGGTTGTGTACAATCGCTTCCTGACATATATCGGATACGCAAAGAATTCTGCTTCTTACGACTTTAGCACGGAACTGGCTCGCGAAGGGCTTGCTTTTTCCAATACGAAGTTTAGTTCGAGCAAACGAAAAGCCATTTGCGACGCATCCAAAGAAGCAAAGGACAACGGCAAGAATATCTGGTCTCTCGGGAGCTCGGTTTCGGATGTTTTGAATAAAATGGGAAGTTCGAAACAAAAAGGGCTCAAGAATATGGCGAAAACTTGCGGCTGGTAGCGCGGCCGGAAAGTTGTTTCTTGTCCGCCGGCGGCGATGTGTGTTAGACATGCGCCGCCGTTTTTATGTGTTCTTTGTGCTCAAAGGATCGAAATGAACCGAAAACTCATCATCGTTGTGCTTGTCGTTGTGATCGTTGCATTGCTTGGTTTGGCAGGGACGATGGCATACAGAATTGCGTCAAAAAGCAATTCCGGGCAAGATAACTCGGAAACCGAACAAGCCGTCGTTTACAAAGCCGCAGCTCCCGATCCTTTTGCCGGACGCGAGAATGATGCCATCGATATCGTGCGCAGCTATAAGGTGTTTGCGCCGGAGTACATCGATGCCGTGTACGATGCCATCAAGAATAGCCGGTCCGCAGGCGATGTCCCGATGAAACGCGTGACCGTCGATTCCCTCGTCGAAGCGCAGTTTCTCGAAAAGCACCTGAACATGAGCTTCTTAAAACGCGGCTCTTGGCGCGCATTGCATCTCGATACCGACAGCGGCGACGTTCAGACGCCCGATCCTTTGTACGAAGTTTATCTCGATTATACCGACGAAAGCGTCGTCGTCGGACCGGTATGGATTGTCAATTTGCAGTCAAACAGCGTTATTGCGCGCAACAATATGGCCGCCGCTTTTGACAGAACGATAGGCAATTACGAACGGATTGAGTCGGATTTAAAACGTTCCGGCGGCGTCGTCCGGGCGATTACATCGCACAAATTTGACAGCGGCATCGATTTGGGCGGCGTTTTGTTGCTCTATTTCCTCAAGAAAACGACGGATTCCAAGCATGTCGACGATCAAATCATCGGATGGACGGTCATGCATGAACTCGAAGATGAGTTTTCGGCTTATTTTCAGTGGAAAGAGCTGTCTGAAACGCGCGTTGCGAAATTCCGCTTCAATTGGGACACCAAGCGTCTGACGCCGGTCGGTTTGTACGCCGCCGATCTCATGAGCATCGGCAATAATATGTCGGCAGTGGAGCCCGTCAATATCTATCCCAACGAATACACAAACAATCTTCATATTCCGCGCAATGAGCGGTGGCCGCGCAACCATTCCTGCCGAAAGACCGAGTATAAAGCCCTTTGCACGGCTTTTGTCAAAGTCCTCGAACAGCAGGAATTTGTCAGCGCCATGGCATGGCTGCTGACAAACGGCGAAGCGAATGCTTCGCGGCGCGTGAATATGTGCAAGGAAAAACGCGAGTGCGGTTGGACAATGAAAATCGCATCGCAATCCGAGAATCCCGACAACAATCCTGCGCTCATGGAAATCGGATACAAATACAAACTCAACAATATCGAGCGGCGCGTGAGATTTCTCGTCGACAGCGACAAAGAAACGATTACGCCGCTCGATAAACTCAGTCAGTGGGCGTATTGGAGCGTTTCTCCGAGAACGTAGCCTGCGCAATTGCGCAGTTTTTGCTTTCGGCGTCCGCTGCTTTATGTTTCGGGCGCTTTTTTTTTACGCATTCAAATCGCCGGGAATTTGAATAGGACGGGAAGAGCTGACAAAATGTGCGCATTTCATTGCCGCGACGGTTATGCATGTTGGGAACTTGATTTTGGAAAAGTCAACGCCATCGGCGTCGAAGCTCTTGGCGAAATGACGCGCGTTTTAGATTGGTGTTGTCAAAATTTTCCCAATAAAATCAGGCTGTTAGCGATTAAAAGCCGTAAAATTTCCCCCGGCGGGAAGCCCATTTTTTCGGCCGGAGCGGACCTTAAAGAGCGCGCATCATGGTCTTGCGAACAAATCCTTTCTCACCTCAAACGGCAGCGCCAACTCGTTCATCGGCTGCGCGCATCGCCGTTCTGGAGCTTCGTCTATGTCGACGGGATTGCTCTCGGGCTGGGCGTCGAAATGTGTCTTGCAGCGGATTTTGCAGCGGCATCGCCGCGCAGCACCTTTGCTTTGCCCGAGTATGCCCTGGGGATTATTCCCGGCGCCGGCGGCTATGTTTGGGCAAAATATTTGGCAAAAGATACAGCTGCGGCATCGGCATGGATGGAGCAGAGCGCAACGGTCGATGCGCGGCATGCGCAATGGCTCGGAATTGTCGACGCCATCGTCGGAAATGACGGAGAAGACGAAGACTCTTGCTGCGAAGCTGAGTCGTCGGCTGATGCTTTTAGTGCCGATGAACTCAATGTCGGTTGCATTTTGGAATGGTTAAAAACACTGACGCCGGAACAGCAGGCTGAAATGAAAAAAAAGCGATGCAAAAAAGTCGATTTCGATACCCTTTTTGCCCAAGAACAAGCCGAATACGCAAGACGTCTGGAACTCAGAAAAAACAACGTTTTTATCGTTTAATTTTTTCGTGCGCGAATTAAAATACAGCGAAATCATCGCAACCCAAAGCAAACAACAAGAATAACCGACCGCAAAAGCCGCAACAATAAAAAGATGCGGACGCAGCGCTGTTAATGCATAAATAGTGTTAATGTGATTTATTCGTTGTCTTGTTTTTGCGTTGCAATTTGTTCGTGTCTGATTTTATTTTTGCGAAATTAGCGTTGCAAAATAGATAAAACACTCAAAACCGCCAAATCAATCCAAAACCGCAATTGAAACGTATATTATCCGCGATTGCATGACGCATGCGGTTTAAACCGACGGCTCTTATCCGAAACGGTCAAAACAAAAAACGGTTCCGCATTCACGAAAAAAGCTGAATGCGCATTCGCGGCGAAAAACGCCCCCCCCTAAAGAAAAAAAGGAAGACCGAAGATCTTCCCTTAATTCGAGATTATTTGCGGCGTAACAAAAAAGAGAAGGGAAGACCGAAGATCTTCCCTTAACGTGCAATCGTTTGCGCTGCGGCGCATTTTAAGCGCGAAATTCCGAGATTTCGGCGAAAACTGCCGCTTATTGCCCAGCCGCAAGCCCGAGCGGCGCGATTTCTTCGACATAAACGATATCGTTTCGTATGCCGACAAAAAGTTCGTTCG
>CAVGZQ010000120.1:0-4594 GCA_963633515.1 Bacteroidaceae bacterium | reverse complement strand
GGCAATAATCCATTCGGCAACTTTCGATTCGACATGCGATTGAATCGTCTGACGCATGGGTCGCGCGCCGTAACTCGGATCAAATCCGCCGTTATTGACGAGAAACGGAATAAGCGCGCACTCGTCGAATGCAAGCCGCACGCCCTTGTCTTTTTGAAGACGTCGGGCGGAATCGGCGAGAAGAAGATGGGCAATGCGCTCGATTTGTTCGAGGTCGAGCGGCTGAAATACGAGTTTTTCTTCGATTCTGTTCCAAAGTTCCGGCGAAAATTTCGATTTTGCCGTCCGCAGTATGATTTCTTCGGCTTCTTCTTCCGAAACGCCATTATCTTTGTTGGCAAATCCGATGGCGCCCTGCATGGCATTGGCGAGTTCTTGCGCGCCCAAATTGCTCGTCAAGATAATCACGGCATTGGAAAAATCGGCATGACGGCCTTTGGCATCGGTCAATCGGCCTTCGTCAAGAATCTGGAGCAAAATGTTCCAAACATCGGGATGCGCTTTTTCGATTTCGTCGAAGAGGACGATTTGGTAGGGGCGCTTGCGCAAGGCTTCGGTGAGCAAACCGCCGTCATCGAAGCCGACGTATCCCGCCGGCGCGCCGATCAATTTTGCCGCAGAGTGCTGTTCCATGAACTCGCTCATATCAAAACGAACCATGCTTTTGGACGAACCGAACAGAAAATCTGCGAGAACTTTCGCCGCTTCTGTCTTGCCGACGCCCGTCGGACCGAGAAAGAGAAAACTCCCTATCGGACGATGCGCGGCGAATCCCGCATGATTGCGTCGAATCACATTCGCAATCTTTGCAACGTTTTTTTCATGACCGATTAAACGTTCGCTCAAAATTTGCTCCATTTTCATGAGCTTCTGGCGTTCCGTCATGAGAAGGCGTTCGATCGGAATTTCGGCTATCATCGCGACGACGCGGGCAACATGTTCGGGCGTGACCGTCGGTTCGCCCGAACGTTCGCACAAACTCCCTGCCCGATCGAGAATCGAAATCGCTTTGTCGGGAAGCGCCCGATCCTGAATATAGCGCTCCGACAGCTTTACCGCTTGGCGTATCGACTCGGGCGCATAAGTCACATGATGATGATTGGCGTATTGATCGATAATGCCGTGTTCGATGATGCGTATCGATGTCTCGGGCGACGGCGCTTTGACTTCTATAAAATCGAAACGCCGTTCAAAACCGGCATCGGCATTGAACGCCCGCCGCAATTCCTGCGGCGTCGCCGTGCCGACGCACATGATTTCACCGCGCGAGAGTGCAAGCTTGAGCTCAAGTGACGCATCGGCGTTCGGATCGCCGTTATTGGGCGCAATCCAGCTGTGGATTTCGTCAAGAAAAAGTATGATTTTTCCGTTAGCTTTTTTTATTTCCGATTTTATGCCGCGTATCCGCTCTTGAATTGCGCCGCGAAGTTGCGTGCCGCTCAGGATCGATCCGTAGTCGAGCGCGATGATCGTTTTCCCTTCGAGCGCTTCCGGTGCCTCGCGATGCGCCATTTTTACGGCCAGTCCTTCGATGATGGCCGTTTTGCCGACGCCGGCTTCGCCGACCAAGATGGGGTTGTTGCTGCGGCGTTTGTTGAGTATGTCGATGAGCTGATTGGTTTCCGAGTCGCGCTCGATCACCGGATCGATGCGCCCGGCGGCGGCTTCGGCCAAAAGATTGCGCCCGTATTGCGCCAGCATCGGAAAGTGAATTTTGTCGAGCGCAAGCGGAGAATAGCCCGCTATTTTCGCAGGCTGCTTTTTCGCATACCCGGTCTCTTTGACAGCCCATGTCTGCGCCCGCATCGCATGCGCGCTGCGGGCGGCCGTTTGAAACGACCTTTCGCCGGCCGGCGCCGCGGGCTGCGTCTGTTTGACGGCTTCATCCGGCGCAGCTTCGTTTGCGGGGGGCGCCGGATGCGCGGCGCCGGCCGAAGTTTGACTTGACGCCGTTTCGAAACGCTTCTCCGCATTTTTCGTCTTTTCGCAATCCCCTGCGGCCGCAGGCGAAGCTGCGGTTTGGGCGTGTTGCTGCGTCTGAGCTGCGGCTGCGCCCGCTTTGGCTGTCTTATTTTCTGATTTTTGAGCGACTTTTTGTTGGATCTCCGCAGAATATTCGTTTGTTTGACTCTTTTTTTGCATGAGACGCCGCGCCAAGTCGAGTGTCGTCGCTTGCTGGATTTCTTTGGATGATGTCGAACGATACGTTGCCGATTGCCGAATGTCGCCCGACGCAGGCGAAACGGCAGGCGTGACATCGGAGCTCTTGTCCTGCGCAACGCGCCTTTGCATATTGCTGCCGTTGCAGGCGGGCAGGGCAGGGCAGCTTCCCGACCGCGTTTCGATGACGCGATGCGATCCCGACGACTGCATCATGTGTTTTATTTCTTCGGGCGTGACGAGTCTGCCGCGAGATTTGGGACTATGAACCGGAGCTCGGACGACTTCGGGCTGCGCATCCGCCCCAAAACACATCGCAGGCTGCGGCTCGATATACGTCACCGGCGACGGCATCGGCGATTTGTGCTGAACCGCGACCGCATTCATCGACACCGAACTCGGACTGCGCGCCCCGACATATTGCTGCGAATCGTGCATCTGCGCGCAAATCAATGCCCGAAGATGGTCGAAATCCGTCCGCATGACGCTCAAAAGCGATTGGCACATGCACGGACAGTCGATCATCGCAAGCAAAACCTGAAGCGAAGAAACTTCGGCAAGGTTGGCGCAGATCGACAATCGCGCCGCTTTTTCGTAAATCTGATGCGGCGTTTGCAGCGGTTCGGGACGGATCGCGGCGCTTTGCAAGGCGCATTCTACCGACGCCAAACTCAAACCGACATGCGTCAATACATCGTGGCATGTTCCGCTGTTTTTTATCATGCTGCGCAACAGCAACGCCGTATTTAACCGCACATGCATCTTCGATGCGTCGCGTTGGGCGCTGCCCGCGATGCGCTCCAAATCCCCCGTCCATTTCATTGCCATTGTCTTCCTCCGTGAAGATACACAGGCATGACCTCGTTTTCAGTCTTTAGAATATATCTGCGGCGCCGCAAGCCAAACTCCAAAAAAATGCGCATTTTTTGCGCCCTTCGGCATGGACCCGCCGTTCGTTGCTTGAATGAATGCTAACACAATTCTCCGGTTTGCGGCATTTTTTCATCCATAAATTGTCAAGATATGCCTTGACGCAAAATTGCGGCGCAACGTCTGCGCGCCGAAAAATGCGCGAAAAAATCCGGAAATTGCAAAATAACAAACTGAAAATGTTATATTTTTTGTTAATCTGCGTCTGCTGCGGCTTTCGCATATCCCACGCTCGCCGCGATAAGCGCTTGCGCCGCAGGATCGGGATCCGACGCATTTTCGTAGCCTTCGATAATTTCCTCGCGCAGACGGCGGCTCTCCTCAGGCATATTGCGATCGGCATAAGCCTTGGCGGCGGCCATCATGTCGGCGGCCATGACAGCGTCTTGCGCAAACAAAAACACGCGCGACATCGCAAGGTTTTGTATCGCGCAGCGGAACTTTTCATCGTCATTTTCTGTCGCTTCGAAGTACCCCGACAGTATGCGCATCGCTTCGCGAATGCGTTTGCCCGCCATTTGCGTCGCCGCGCTCACGCCCTCTTCGTCGGCAAATTCCTGCATGCTGCGCGATATTTTTTCGAGTTCTCGCACAAGCTTTTCCGACAAGATTTCTGCCGCGTCTTCGAATCCGCCGCGGTATAATGCCCACAAAAACTGCGTCAGCGTCAGCAGCATCTTGTCGCCGTTGCTGCGCATCCTTATGCGCATGCGCGACAATTCGTCGCTCGCGCCGTCTTCGATCAGCTCGCGGAGTGCCGTCAGCGCCGGAACCGAATACGAGTCGGTGTTGTCTTCGCTTCGGAAAAATGCATAGATAAGCTGCATGGCGTCGGTTAAATTGCGCTTTTCCAGCGCGCGGCAAAGTTCCGCATGTTTGCCTTTGTAGTCGACTTCAATCATTTCGGGCTCCTCGTTTCAAACGCATTTCGGGAAAACATCGCAAATCTGCAACGACGGATGAACCCCCGAAGGTTAACACAATGCGGACGGTTTCGGACGTGTTTTTCGCCCCGCCGGATACTTTTTTTTCGCAGTTTTCGGACTTGCGCCGCAACGAAATGCGCCAATGCAAAAATGATTGATCTTGCCGCCGCGCGGTGTATGATGTCGCCCTCGGTTGAGTTTGATAGAGTGCTTCTGTTGAACATTTATTCTTGTGTTGTTGCAAGGCGGTTGAATTATGGAAAATTTGTTTATCGGAATTGCAGGCATGATCGGCGCCGGAAAATCTACGCTCGCGACGTCTTTGGCAAAACACCTCGGCATCAAAGCTTATTACGAGCCCGTCGAAAATAATGAATATTTGGAAGATTATTATAATGATATGAAAAAATATTCATTCGCCATGCAGGTTTATCTCCTCACCCGCCGATTCCAGCAACATCAGGAAATCATTTGGCGCGGCGAATCGGCCGTCCAAGACCGCACCATATACGAAGATTCCGTCTTTGCCGCCATGCTCGCCGAATCGGGGCTCATGGACGAACGCGACTACAGGACAT
>CAVGZQ010000119.1:4894-9543 GCA_963633515.1 Bacteroidaceae bacterium | reverse complement strand
GGAACAATAGGAGAATTTCTACAGTCAATGGGGGATTGCCGCCAATGGTTAAAAGAGAAAAATACTATGCCTCGATTGTCGAGGTCTCGCAAACACGGATTTTGTTAAAAATGTGTCAACCAAATTTGACATTTTCATTCTTTTTCGGGAGGAGTTATGAAAAAGGTTACAGCGAGTTTAGCGGCTATTCTCTTCTTGTGCGGATGTGACAGTTATGAGGAACATGCGTTTGACAAGTCAATAATCGATACGCAATCGCAGGCTCTCAGCAATTCTGATGTTTACATTTCGCCTGAAGTGTCGGATTGCATGAAATATGCAGGATCATGCAGCGATAAACTCGACATTTCTGCAGTATTTGACGATTCGCCGGATTCAGTATTTCATGAAGATCTTTCATTTGAAGTTATTGAGGGCGTTAAATTTTTGAACAACAAAAGAATATCGGAACGCGAGGAGAAAGAGTTTTATGAAAAAATGGCAGGCAAGCGCAAAAATGTGCTTCGTGAGATTATTGCAAAGAGAAAACTTATTGCAGATGAAATCATAGATCTTGGAATTGATTTGGATGTTGACAGGGTTCAAGAATACATTAACGGAAATGATGCTTTGCATGTTCAATTGTCTGTGAATGATATTTTGAAATTAAGCAATTCTAAGCATATTCTTGGAATAGAATTATATGATCCGCCTCATGATACAAATTTGCAGACAGCTATGCTCGCAACTTATGTTACACAAAGCAGATTATTTCAATACAATTTAGGCTGAGAAAAAATAGGCATATATATGTCTGAATCCGGATGCCCGCCATCAGGCTATATTCAGAATTATACATTGCTTTCCGGCACCTCCACCGCTCATTCAAGAAACGTAAGCGCAATATTGAGGGCAGTTTCGCCAAACAGTCATATATATTGCAGAAGCGGTTGTGTGTTGCCGGATACATCAATGATAAATTCCGGCGCTTTTGGCAACAAACCGGATATTTTCTTTGCTAATTTTTCTTGCAGCTCAAACGGAAACGGAAGCTATGCAGCCAGCTCTAAATCGTATGATGATATGATTTATAACACAGGAGTGACAATATTAAATTCTGCAGGCAATCAAGGCAACGGAACCGGGTATGTCGGTTCGCAAGGTCTTGGAATGAATGTTATTACTGTCGGAAATTATAATGACTATTCAAACAATCCGGCGAGTTTTTCGATCAATTCGTCGTCCGGTTATAAAAATGCATCCGACACGAAAAGCTCAAAACCCGAAGTATCAGCACCGGGGACAGGAATAAATGCCGGCACTTATGAGTCGGGCGGAACGATAACGATGACAGGGACGAGCCAAGCGACTCCGCATGTAACGGGCATGATGGCTAATAAGGGAAGCCAATGGAGCTCGCCAAATTATAACTCGCTTACGCCCTCTTTGATGAGAGTTATTTTATTGAATGGCGCCCGCGATCCTGTTATTGGCGGATATGATAAAGTCGGGATAGGCGGCGTTGACTTTTATAAAATGTATAATATGAATGTTTATAGTTGGATCGAGGGGGACTATGCTTCAATCGCTGCAAATGACGGAAATAATAACGGTGCAATAGACAGAAGTATTACGACATACAGCTCGACGAGCAAGGTTAGGCTTGTTGTATCTTGGTTAAACCGAGGCACTTGGATTTACGCGCATAAAAGCGATTTCATTTCGGCCGGAGCCGATTACGGCATTGTTGTTTATAATCCTGATGGCGAAGTTATTGCAACGCATTGGAATCCGTTTGACGGATTTGCGGTTATAGATTTTGAAACTCCTGTTGCGGGGAATTATAAATTCCAAATCATTCGCACAGCGAACAGGGATACAAGCGCAACGCTGAAAATGGCTTGGGGGGCAAGTTTCAATTGATTTAACTGAGAATTTGCCAATATTAACGCGGTTTGTTTTTTTTGAGGAGGGAGAAATTGTCATGAATAAAAGAATATTATTTCTGTTAATTGCATTAATTCCGGTCGGCTGCGGTCAGTCCGACAAATCATCGCCAAAGACAGGCGATGCTGCATATTGCAAACTTGTCGGCGTTGCGCAACAAGCGCTCACTTTCCGAGAATTGTCGGTGCCGACAGAAAAGGGGACGCTGAAAGTGACGTGTTATCTGGACGACAGAGCGAAAGAAGTATGCAAAGGCGAATATGCCGACGGAGAGACGGTGCCGACGGCTGGCGTCGAGCATATGCTGAGCGCGCTGCATGTCGATCCGAATATCGGGATTGCGTTAAATACGGGTTGTCAAAACAAAACATTATTGCTTTCTGTCGAGCCGAAGCTCGATGTGCCGGAAGCCGACAGCTCCGAGTTTTGTTTTTGGACAGACGAAAACAACACCATAATTTCTTGCAACGGCAAGTCGGTTTCGCAATCCGAGGCCGAAGCAATCAACAATCAGCGGTTGGAAACGCTCAAATCGGAGCTGTCCGCTGCCCGAAAATCGGCGCTCGAAGCGTTTATGGCCATCAATCCAAACCTTGTGAGCGAAGCACAGAAAAACGCCTATGCAGAGTCGCTCTATGGGGCATTGAATATCAAAATGGACGCATGCGGCTGGCCGGATTTCGTCGAAACGAATCGCGACATTCTCGCAGTTGCCGAATATCGCGGACTCGTCGATGATATTGTTCCGGAAAAATGCGAGTCATCGCTTGAATATAAAATTTTGCTGAATGCGAACAAAGACGCTTCGGAGCCGTCCGGTTCGGCATCTTTCGGGATATTGTCGGATAAAAGCGATCTTGCATCGTTTGAAACGTACGGATTGAATGCCGGCGCAATCGATGCAATCGATTTTTCCGAAGAAGTTGTCATGTTTATATCGGGCGGCGAAAAGCCGACAACCGGCTATCGTTTGGAAATCGACGATATATGCGACGATTCGGAAATCGTTGTTTATATATCTCATTGCGCCGGTCAGTCTGACGATACTGCATTATCCGAACCGATTATGCTGATGAAGCTGCCGAAGAATGAATATGTTGTCGTATTTCGCAATCGGGAGCGCGTTTGCGAATAATCGGCACGCGCTGAATAAGTTTGTTTGAAGCGGGCATCAACGGGGGGCAAAACGTCAACGTTTTGACCCCTTCATGGTTTATAGGATGCCGCTGTTTCGTTTCGGCCGAATCGATCTGTTTTTTGATCGCATTGTTTATGGTTTGATTTTGGCCAACACATCTTGAAATATAGCATAATTTGCTTTTACGCCGTCGCAGAGATCGATTTTTATCATTCGGTCGGCGAAGCAATGAATTATCTCTTCGTATTTTCGGAGCGATTCGAATTTCCGGCGCAGTTTTGCCAATTTCTTTTCGCATTCCGGTTTAAGCGTGCCGACCGAAACGTCGGCTTGTTTTTCGATCGCTTCGATGGCATCGCGATACTTTTCCAGGAGATCGCAAACGTACGCCGAGCGCAATCGCGCAACGGTATCGGGGGAATAACGATGCATGTATATCAGAGCTTTGAAGGCGTTGTCTTTTCCGCTGTCGAAGAGCCAATAAATCGGGTGTTTTTGGTATATTTTAACATGATCGGCGTAAAAATCGTTTAAGAAGTAATCGCGCAGAATATCTCGCGGAACCGTGCCTTTTTTGCCGAGAGCGGCGGCGATAAACGAAAGGTTTTCTTCGAGGCATTGTTCTCCGAAAACAGCCGATACCCATTCGGCAAAGCGGCTGACGAGTTCGTTGTTTCCGTATTCATCATCGTATATCGGAATGATGTTGTCTTTTGCGACATAAGACGGCATGATGTTTGTATAGTTTTGTTTGCAATACTGATCCCAATCGCAGCCGGCAAAACAGAGTCCGGGCATATCGCATCGGTATCGTCCGAACATGCATCCGACGGCATAAGAAATGAGCGAAACGATTTCGTCGCGCATGGTGCGCAAATACGGCGATGATTTCATCGCCGCATTGCAATAGTCTTTCGCATCGAAAATGCGGTGAACGGTTACATCTTTGTCGGAAACATCGGGGGAGATTTGCGCGTTAACGCCGTAAATTGAGATAAAAAGGCGATTTATCGTTTCTTCGTTAGATTTGAGTTTGAGAAAACGCGTTTCGCAATCGGCTTTCCACGCTTCGTATGCGTCGGCGATTCGGACGGATGAACGATCGCCGATTGTCATTATCATCGGATGATGCCGAAAATCCCACGAAGTTTCGCGGGCGTCCCAGTCTTCTTTGGATAATTGTATGTTTTCTTTGACAAGCGCGGAAATGATGCGGCGCGCATTGTCGGGATCATTTTCCGAGCGGATGACGGGAATTGCTTCGATGTGACCGACTTCGTAATTGAGGGTCGGAGAAATGGCTTCGAATATCGTCTGCGCAACGGCAGAGTTGAGCAAAGCAAACGCGTACAATGCGTCGTTTTCGTCGGCGAAAAAGATGCTGCATCCCGAAACATCGAAGACAAACCCCTCGGGATAATAGCGAAATGCGGCTTTGCCGCTCGAAATTTTAGACCAGCTCAAGGAAGGTTTAAAATAACAATGCGCATTTTTGACGACAAAATCGGGTGTTTTTAAATAGGGGTATTTGCGCAATACGCTTGATTTGATTTTTTCGCCGTCGTTTTCGTAATCGACGACGTAG
>CAVGZQ010000119.1:0-4884 GCA_963633515.1 Bacteroidaceae bacterium | reverse complement strand
CGATATTGCCGTACCATTTTCGGTATTTTCCGCCTTTGTTATAGGGAAACCAACGGCAATGCGCCGATTGCGCCGCTCCGGCATCGGGGCAACCGCGAGCGATGCCGGAGAACGGGATTTCGTGCCATCGCCGAAGGAACACGCTGTTATCGGTCGTTGCAAGTCCCTGACAGACGTTTGCGATCGATTTGAGCGGCGTTCCTATTTTGAACGCCGAAATGAGTTTCGGATTGAGCCAATATGCAATCGGGGATTGCGGAATTTTGAGGAAATCGGCTTGATTTGTTTCGAAGACGCAGGGCGAATCGGCGTCGGAAATCACGGCCAAAACGCGTTGCCGCTGCGTTTCCATATCGCCTTTAAAGTCTTCGAGGCGAATGTATGTTCCGTCGGACTTGCTTCTGCTATTTTTTAAGACAAAAGCGCATATATCGACGGTGGCATCTTTGAAAAATGCGCCTTTTGCCATTTGAATGAGCGAAACGATTTGCTTATTTTTGATGATATAATTGCGCAAACTTTTATAAGTTTTGATAAACATCCATACGTTTGGCGTCATATAAGCGCAATATCCGCCGTCGATGCATGTTTCGAGGCATCGATAAATAAAAACGCTGAACAAATCGCCGCCGTAAGGTTTATATTTTTTGGCGATGAAAGTTTTCATGTTTTCAGAATATTTATTCATATAGGGCGGATTGGTGCATGCGACGGCATATTTTCGCGACAGGATATCGGCTTGCCGGGCGAGCGCCCTGAGCCGTCGGATTGACGTTTGCTCCGCATCGGCGTCAAATCCGCGCTGCGCGGGGATCCGGGCGTCGGCGATTGCATCGATATATGATGCATAATCGCCCGGGGGAACGTCTATCATCGATCCGAATTCTTTTGCATTTTGAAACATATCGATGAGTCGTTGCGAAATTTGCATCAAATCCGGATTGCCGTGAAATCCGGATTGCAATCCGTTGCTTTCTTCAATGGCGCAGACATGCGGGCGGATGCCTCGCGAGAAGAAGCGTTTGTCGTAACTTCGGGCTTTCATCATGACGGAAAAACATGCCAATTGCGCAGCGCGGCCGTCGATATCGAGACCGTATAAATTATTCTCGACGATACAAGCCGCCGCGTCGCGTTCGGAGTATCCGCATTCTCGGTAAATGGCCATCAATACGTCGAATGCATAAACGAGAATATGTCCGCTTCCCATGCACGGATCGCAAAAAGTTATCGATTCGGGGGAGATGTATTTATCGTCAGGGGGGGGAGTTTTTGAGTTTTGAGGCAGAAAATAATGCAAATCTTTTTGCAGCGCGCTTTGCGGGCGATGATCGATCCAATACCGTCCGAGAGAATTATCGACCATGTATCGGACGACCCAATCGGGCGTAAACAATTGCGTAGCCGCAGGAATATCTTCTTTTGCAATCGATTTTCCTCGGAGCGGATCGATGATTTCTTCGCGTTTCTCTGCATTGTAGTATTGATAGAGCCATCCGATGATTTGCACGCAGCCGATCCAATCGTCTTCGGGAACAGCAGTCACCAATTGTTCGGGGACGCTCCCGGAACGAAGCAAATTATCGGGAAGGAGCAATTCGGTTTCGTCGCCGATTTTTTGAAATACGCCGGGCAAGATTGATGACAATGCATTGCATTGCGCGATTAACAAATACTTATATAAGGCATCGATTTCGTTTGACAATTTGAGTTCGGCGATTATTTTCGGATTCAGTCCTTCGATTGACGTTTCGCCGAGGTGAATCGCTTCGGACAATATTTGCGGTTTGAATTCGTTTTTTTCGTTGCAGAAAACCCGCATGCGCGACGGAAGGAAATTATTGACTTCCATATAGCGCAATGCGCAAAATCGATTAAACCATGTGTATGCGATTTCTTCGATGACGTTTTGATAGCCATTTTCCGATATTTTGGCGATGACGGCGCGGCGTTGTTTGATTTCGGTTTCGGTTAACCTGCGATTGTTTATAAAAATGATGCCGGGGTCTTCGCAATGATGCTCGGCAATTCCGAATTGTTCGGCTCTTTGTTTTATGCGCGTTATCAATTCGCTGCGAGCCCATACGGCAAATTTTCTGATGGCATTTTTGTTCATTGCGAGTCCTGTCACGGCGCGTCGGGCATCGGGATATGCCGGATGACAGGCACGCCGGCGCATGAATATGTTTATGCGCGGTTATTGTCTGAATGATATTTTTTGGCGAATCGGATGGCGAAATCACTCAATTTGTTCGCGCAGAGCCTGTTTAAGAATGGGGAATGCGCCGTCGATGATATGCGCCGGCGCGCCGTCCAATCCCGTCGTATAGAGCACGTCTGCGCCTTCTCGGCGAATGCGATAGAAGAAATCCCTTGTTGATGTTGCCGAAGCTTTTTCGGCATCGGCCTGAGGGGCGGGATTTTGGGCGTCGAAGACGGTTTGCGCATGCGCAGGCATCGTTGCCGACGATAAGTCGAGCAATGTCGCCGACAGCGTTTCGGGGCGCGCGACGATCGTTTGACGGTTGCGCCACGCGCAATCGGGCATCCAAAAAACGTATGGCGTAAGCAATTCCCACGGACTGAGCGTCTGTTCGTATCCCAAATGCGTTTCGCCCAGCGAATTGCCGTGCGTGCCGAAGAGGATCAGCAGCGAATCGCTCGGAAGCTTTTGCGCAAAAGAACCGACGGCTTCGTCGATAAGCGACAGTTCTCCGTCGTACCATGCTTCGATTTGGCGGCTGTCGTATGCGTCGGGATTTTGTTTGACAACGGCATTTTGCATCGTTTCGGGGGAGACCGTGCCGGCATAACCGGGAACGCCCCACAAATCCAATTTATCGGCTGGGGCTTTGTAGGGCAGACGCAGCTCCGACAAATGGACAAAAAAGACCGATTTGTCGGGAGAGGCAGAAATGTTTGACGCGACGCGTTCGAGCGCAATTTTCGATGAAACGGTGTTTTCTTTATTGAGAGCGAAGACGTTGCCGAAACCTTTGGCAAATCCCTTGGCGCCGTCGGCAATCGACGATGTCGAAAAGAAGAATGTCGGGCGGTTTGTTTCGCGCAAAGCGTCGGCAATCGTCGTCAGAGAGGCGCGCAGATGCGTGCCGGAAGAAGTGACGCCGTGGGCATCGGGCGGGAGACCGGTCAAAAAAGATGCGACGGTTGATGCCAACGACAACCCCGATGCCATCATGACGCCCGACAGTCCTTCGTCGTATATTTTTGAGAGCATCGGCACGGCGCGCCGTTTTGCCGCAGCGGTTAAGCGGTCGGCGCGCAAATTGTCGACGGCAATGACGACGATTCGATTGGGATGAAGATTTTGGCGAATTTCCGGCAAATCCATGCCGAGAGCGGGCGAATTATGCGACGGTTGGGGGTTGCGGACCGCCGCAGCGTTAAGGATGACTTTGGGCGGAAGCAGGAGAATTTGACCGTTATCGTTTTTAGGTTTTGAAAAACCGTCGCCGTTCGGCGTTATTTGGGGGACAAAGGCAATGCGAACGCCTTTTTGCGCAAATTCCGACAAGCCGATCGACAGATTTTGCCAGCACGATCCGGGTTCAACGGCGATTTCGCGAATTTCGGGTTTTGCTCCGTCGGAGGATATTTCGATGCGCAATTTCGCAGAATATTCGAGATAAGCTGAAGGAGCGACAGAAAATTCGAGCGAAGCGCCGTCGGGGACGACAAAAAATCGTTCGATGCGGTGGGATGCCGATAAGGCATAGACATCGGCCGATTGCGATAAAACGCGTTGATGCGAGAGACGGAGCGGTTTCGGAAACGAACCGACTTCGAAGCGTCCGGACGGCTGATCGCACAGGCGGAGACCGATGCGCGCAAATTTGGCGGAAACGCGGCGATCGCCTTCGAAATACGATCCCGGAAAAGAGATGCGCATGAGCTGCATGCCGTCGGCTGCGAGTAAATTGCGCGGCAAGCGCCAGCGGAATGCGTTCCATCCGGGGGCGAAGTCGGCTGTAAGCGGCTGAGACCATGACCGTTCGCCGTTTGCGTCGGGCGCGTAAAAGCGCACGGCGCCGGACGGATTGACTTTCGGACGCAATTCGGCTTCGACGCAGAGATCGCCCGGCCAATCGTCGGGATAGAACGGAAAATGAAACGTCGCAGCCGTTGCGGCGAGCCATCGCAGGTATTTGCCGCCGGCCCAACTGAGATCGTCGCCGTCGGCCTTTTCGGTTGTGATGTATTCGGGCGCAAGCCAGGGCGTGACGCTGCGTCTTTCGAGATACTTGGCATCATCCGATGCGCCCGGTTCGATATCGATCCCGCCCGCATATCGGTGCGTGAGTTCGGCGTCGTCGTCCCAAATCTCATAGACGGATCCTGCGGCGGGCGTTGCGAGCGCGCATGCGCGGACGGGATCGCGGTTTGCAGAGGCTTCGTTTTGCGCCGCCGACGGCGCGTCGGATTTCTGCGCATTGCACGCAATCGGCGATATCGCCGGCAATGCGGCGGCCGACAGCGCAATATATCGGCGCAATGATGCGATAATATCGGTATATTTCATTTTTTGGGCTTAAGAATGCGAAACCGGGTATGATTGCTTTAAATCAGCGCGCATGCGCGCCGCTGCGATCGAGCTGCATAGCACGCCGGGCGACCGGATTGCCATAGACAATCGATCTGCCGCGAAGGCGCTGCGAGAATGCAATGCGCTGTCAGCGGTCAGCAATTAGCAATCAGCAATTAGCAATTAGGGAAAGTCTGAATAATTGAGCGATTTACAAAGCAGATAAAATGTGATACATTTCATTGCTGGGGGATTTCACATATAGGAGACGAAGCATGGCACATCAGTTGAGTTTTGGAGAGGCTGAATATTCCATTGAAATAGAAAAGAGCCGCAAAGAC
>CAVGZQ010000118.1:7058-9576 GCA_963633515.1 Bacteroidaceae bacterium | reverse complement strand
ATTCAATGAATTCGATATTTTGCGCAGCTGCGTTGTCAGCTGCGCCATTCATGCGGTCGGAACGTACGTGAGTACGCCCCGACGCGCATTCAGGCTTGCTTCCTAGCATCTGCATCAAACTATCGAATTCATTGTGTGCTGAGGATTTTCGAAGAAAACTAAGTGAATTCGATATTATGCGCAGTTGCGTTTCCGGTTGTGCTGTTTGTTTGACGGGGCGGGCGTGATCGCGCCCCGTCGCTTTTTGGCGGTCGTCTTGCTTTTGCATCAAACACTCGAATTTCATCGATTTGCGTTATTCTTCGAATAAAATTCAATGGATTTGATATTATGCGCAGCTGCGTTTCCGGCTGCGCTGTTTGTTTGACGGGGCGGGCGTGAGCGCGCCCCGTCGCTTTTTGGCGGTCGTCTTGCTTTTGCATCAAACACTCGAATTTCATCGATTTGCGTTATTCTTCGAATAAAATTCAATGGATTTGATATTATACGCATTTTGGCCATTAGCTCTCGGCTATCGGCGAATCGACTAAAAAAAAAGCGCGGCGTATGCTCGCACCTGCCGTCAGCCTGCCGCAGGCAGGCAAGGCGGGGAGAACATAGCCGCGCTCGGCCTGCCGTATTTGCAAAGCAAATAGGCAGGCACGCCGCGCGTATGCTCGCAGCGAAGCGAGAACATAGCGCGGCAGCGAAGGCGTATTGCGCCTCGGGCGCAATAGCCGCAGCGCAATGCAGACGTTTAATGCTTTTTCTTGCCTTTTTTCTTTCCGCCTTCGCGCGGTTCGGCATCGGCCTGTTCGGTCGGAGCGTCTTCGGCTTGTTCGGTTTGTTCTTCGGCTTGTTCGGCATTTTCGTCGGCGCATTGCGGTTCGCATTCAGCGCATTCGAAGTTGTGTTGCGGTTCGCATTCAGCCCATTCGCTGTTTTGCTGCGGATCGCAGGCGGCGCATTCGTTGTTTTGCTGCGGATCGCAGGCGGCGCATTCGCTATTTTGCAGCGGATCGCAGGCAGCATGTTCGGGTGTTTGATTGAGTTCGGCGCTGTGTCTGTCATGTTGCGCATCGGCGGCATCTTTTGCCAGAATGAGGCGTTCGACGGCAGCGTGAACGCGGCAGGCTTCGGGGGCATTCGCTTTGAGATAATCGAGCAACGACACGAGATGGGTGTCGGTCATGGGATCGACATCTTCTTTGATTTGAGCGAATTTACGCCAATTGTTGAGAACATTGCGTGCCGATTGATAATCGTATCGCATTTCGAGCAAGTTGGTAATTTGGGTCTTTGTTGCCCCCATGAGAAACCTCCGCGAGAAGAGTCACGCGCATGAGCATGACAAATTGAATGAAAATTTGGTGATTATTCGTTGATGTTGTCAGAGTCTTGAATTTCCTGCGGCACGCCGAACGCGTCGGCGGTTGAAGTCCGGACTTCAGTCACGGTCAGACGGTGCGCGGTTTTTCCGCGTTGCGGGAATTCGAAACATTTGTAACAGAGCGCTTGTTTCGAACCATCGTCTTGATCTTCGATGACCCATCCGCCGGCCAATCCGCGCGTTTCGAATGCATCCCATTTCAGGCGCGTGCCGCAATATTCGCATTTTCCTTGACGATGTTTGAAAACATCGTATCGTTCTTTATCATCCATAAATCCGTACTCCGAAAAGAGGCGATGAAACCGCGCGCCGCGAGGGCGCAGCGGCGTCGGTTAGAGCGATTGATAGAACCAGAAGCGGTACATATTGATGTCGCGCGCGGCGGTGAGCGCTTTTTGCGTGACTTTGAGGACTTCGGAAGTGACGAATTCGGCCGGAATGAGGAAGGGCCAGTTGCGCCAGCGAAAACGCTTGTCGGAACCTGCGCACTGCGAGACGCCGATGCGCAATTCGTTTGCATAGTACTCGATCTCAAAGTCGCCGCGGGCATAATCCATGCGGCGCAGCAGCATGACGGGGCGGTTGGGCGTGACATTGTGAATTTCAAATGACGTGTAGCCGCCTTCGTGCGCGATGCCGACGTCTTCGACGGTGACGCCGTCCGGATATCGGATGCGCTGACGCGCGCGCCAAGAGTCGCGCGCTTCGTTGATTTGGAAGGCGTGAGCCGATTCGCTTTCTTTATTGAGGACGTCGATCGTATCGATAAGCGTCCATTCTTGTCCGTCGATGGTGACGGCATCGGGCATGTCGCCGCTCCATTCTTTGATTTTCGTCCATTCTTGAGAAATGGCGCCTTCTTCGTTTTCGAGAACGGCAGGGGCGATTTCTTCGCCGACGATCGCCGACAGGGAGAGCGTTCCTTTTTCTTTGACCGCGAGCACTTGATCGAGGCTGTCAAAGTTGATGAGCTCATTTTCGTCGATGGCCAAGCTTTTTTCGTCGACCAAGTCGCGGAAGACTTCGACGGAATGTTTAAACTGTCCGAAGTCTTTCATGGCTTTGATTGTCGGTTTTGTTGCTTCGATTTCGTTGACCGCATCCCATTCCAAAGCGCCGATATTGGAGAGCAACGGCATGATATTCTGA
>CAVGZQ010000118.1:0-7048 GCA_963633515.1 Bacteroidaceae bacterium | reverse complement strand
TATTCTGAGGACCGACGGTACCCGATTCCAAGAGCATGTCGACGGTCATCATGCCAAGAGCGGCGCTGTTTGCGGCGAGCACTTTTTTGTCGCGCGCCATGCGGTAGTAGCTGTCGCGCTGGGCGGCGATAATTTTTCGCAGCCGGTTGATAAGTTCCATGGGGAGGTATCCGCCGACGACGCCGGCGCGCGGCACGTAGCGCAAGTCGATTTCGTTTGGCCCGGGCTCGAGGGGGTCTTTTGCGTCGGTAATTTTCTTCGCGTCTTCGGTCAGATAAACGCGGCCGATTTCGACTTCGCGCGAAATATCGGGTTCTGTAATCGAAATTTCGATGACGGCTTTTTCGCGGATGCGCCGATGCCCTTTGAAATCGAGGTTTTCTTTATACGAAATGAAATCGGTGAATTCTTCGACGTACTTGACGACGAAGTAGACGGTGAGGGGGAGTTTGAAGTCGCCCTTGTTGATGGCTTTGATTTCTGTTTCGTAAAGGATGATGTCGTTGCCCTGCCCGTCGAGCGCGTAGCCCGGGGCGACTTCGACCGACATATCGGCGCGCCCGCGCGCGCGGACTTTGAGCTCTTGTTTATAGCCCGGCACCACGCCTGCGCCGTGGAAACATCGGTTATGCAGCTTGTGTTTCTCGACGTGATACATTTCGGCATCGTTCCAGTCTTTTGTCGTCGTCACGAAGCCTTTAAAAAAGTTGATTCTCTTAAAACCCTGGTCTTCTGCCATGATCTGCACCTTATGGATGGGATCTGTTGAACACAGATATTGTTCGATAAAAAGCTAAATACGTTCCGATTTATTCTTCGCCCGGGAGACGTTCGACTTCTGCCTCTCCCAATTCCGCAATTTCTTCGCCCGAACCGATGACATAGCCGTGTTCTTCGTCGCCGACGAGAAGCCGGAATTCCGAAAGCGCGACTTTTTTGCCTTTAAATCGCAGGTAATACATGGTGTGGGCAGGTTTTTCGGCGCGGATGATATCGTGAATCTTGATAATCGCATATTCGGAAATTTCGTCGGGATCGAGGGGAATATCGACGATAAAACAGTGCGACGGATTGACGACGGGAAAGATGATCGTATCGAAATCCATCGTCGAATGGACGCCGATTTGGAAACCGTTAAACGGCCATGCATTTTCGATGATTTCGGGTTCGACGTCGGTAAAAATCGACAAGAAGAGCTTGAGTCCTTTGACCGTGCCGCGGATCCGGTAGTAATCGACGGCGCGGCGCAACAGATAGCGTTTTTTGCCTTCGGGCCAATCTTCGTCCAAGACGAACCCGATCCAGCCCGCCAGCCACGGCAGGAAGTTGGCAGGCGTATCGTAGGGACTGAATAAATCGGGGATGCCGTCGATTTTATCCGAAACGGAATCGACCATATGGCGGGCGATCCACAAGAAATCGCGCAAGAAAGTGTGACCGTCGTAGGTCGCGGTCCGGTAAATTCCGGGCAAAAATTCGCAATACGAACGGCATGCCACGTTTATCGTCACGATCGTATCGGCGTCGACGATCTGACCTTTCGGCGGATCTTGACTCAAGACGCTGTACGGCGTTTCGAAACTTTCTTCGTATTTGATATCGGGCTTTGGAAAACCGTTGAGCACCAAAAAAGCCGATGCATCTCGCGCCAAAAGCCCTTCAAGATCGGGAACGCTGAGTTTTCTTTTGCTTTGCACGCGCATTTCCTACTCCTTGAGGATGGGGCGGTTGCCGATCAGACGACGCGTTCGCGCGTTTTTTCGGTGATATCGACGTTGACGAGGAAGGGCAACCCTTTGGGGCTGAGCTTGATTTGATCGACGTATATGCCGCGATCTTCGTCAAAAATCATAATTCGGTCGACGAACTCGACGCCTTCGACATTTTCGACGATGTGATAGAGATCGACTTTGAGAACGCTCCGGCCGAATTTCCAGCCTTTTCCGTCGCGTCCGCCGACTATCGGGTGCAAGAACTTGCGCAATGCCTGATTGATATCGCGTTTGAGTCTGTCGCTTGCGCCGGTCGACGTTCGGATAATTTCGACATTGATGCTCAATTCCGTATATTGCGGACGTTCGACGTTTACGCGCACCGTCACAAGACGGCGTTCGTCGAGGTAAGCTTTGACGCGGCGCAGCAATTCGCTCGTCGGAACGAGTTTCTTGTCGTATTCCTCTTTGTTGGCATCGAATTTCGGCACGATGACAATCGTGACGGCGCCTTCGCGTTCGGTCGACGGCAAGCAACAAGTGCGGGCAATCGAATTGGAGCTTTGCAGCGACAGAACTTCGAAGTCTTCTTGCGTGACGGCACGAAAACGGCTCTTGATGACATACGGACCGCGTTGTTTGACGGCTTCGATCGTTTCGACATCGCTGCCCCCTTCGCCCGGATAATAATTCGTGACGCCGTCGATATAGGCAATGGCCTGGCGAATCGTCGTTGCTTGATTGACGCCGATGTTGCCCCGAACGCCGCCGCCGATGCAATAGTGAGACGTGCGGACATTCTGATCGAGCATCGGCACCATCATGCCGCGCGTGCCGTCGCCAAAACGAACTTTCCCGTTGAGCCGATCGAGGAGATAGTGACGGCTTCGTTCGTTCGACATATAGAAACTTTCGACGTTTTCCCAACGCACCCAATAGCCGCCCATGTTGGAGTCTTCCCGAATGAACGGACGATCGCCGTAAAGCGCCCTGAGCTGTTCGATTTCTTCGTCGCGCGGCATTTCTTTTTCGCGCACCCAAATCTCTTCGCCTTCCAAAACCGGCGCATTGAGAAATTTAAACGCTTGATTGGGCGTGCCGCGCCCCGTGCCCAGAACTTCGAAGTTAATCGTTCGGCGGTTGACGGCCTGAACCGTATTGAACATGATGTGATCGATGTGCGGCAGCTCTTCGTATCCGCCCATTTCGAGGCGAACCCGAATCCAGAACAGGTTTTCGCCGAATTTGCGCGTCGGGGCCATGTCTTTGGGACCCAAGAACGACAAATACCCCGACTCCGTAAACGCGCGCGTTCCGTCGCTCACATTGAGTTCCGACCATGTTTTGCCGTCCCAATACTCCCAAACGAGCTTTTTGTTGCCGAAGTATTCTTCTTCCATCCTTTTATAATAATTTCGGAGGAATTTTTCGTCTTCGCGCTTTTGTTCGAAGTTTAAACCGGTTTTTGTCAGGACGTGCACAAATACGTCGATGCGTTCGTTGGGGAACGGTCCGTTCATGCCGAAATACATCGACGGATTTTCGTCGGGAATCGGTTCGAAGACTTGCGTCGTCGAAAGATCTTCGCTGACTTGCGCCGTGATGTCTTCGTATCTGAAATCGTTATAGGTCAAGACGCACGGCGGCGTGATGCTGGCTTCTTCGTATTTGATGCGAAGCGATTTCATCATCGGCGGACGAAGCGGGCGCTCGTCAAACCACGCCCATTTGTCGCCGTCGAGCATATACATGCCGGGGATGCCGTAATCGCCTTGCGTAATGCGGGCGCGGACAAAATAAGATTCTTGATCCGATACTTTGGTTTTCGCCATATCGTCGGGGATCGTGAATTCGACCGTGCCGTTGCGCGTCATGCAATAGGTCGAATCGTCGAAATCGATTCCTTTGAGCGAATCTTCGATGCCTTTGGGCGTCGAAAGACCCATGCGTTGCCATTGTTTCCCGTTGTAATATTCCCAAGCGACGTGCAAATCATTCGACGGATTGAGACCGGAAATCGCGACGGCGTCGGCAAGTTCAAAGTCGAGGCGGATGCGGGCGGATTTGTTGCCGAAAAGCTCGTCATTGCCGATATAAAAAGCGCTTTCGGCGCCCGGTTCCTTGTGGAACGGATAGAATGCCTTCGCCATATCGACGGGCAACATGTCGTCGTTGATCGTCTGTGTGAGAACAATCGACGGAACAACGCCTTCGCCCAAGATTTCGACGCGCATTTTGATGCGTTCGACGCTCGTCATATCGGGCGATTGCGGAACGTTGACAAGACGGGCGCGGATCCAAAATCCTTGCTTCTCGTCGACAACGGTTTCTTGCATTCCGTCGACGCCTTTGAAAGCAACCCAGCCGATGGGCAATTCCTGCGTCGATGTTTCGAGATCGCGCCAGCGATGACCGTTCCAATACTCCCATTCGCAAAGCGTCGGAAAATCCGTCTCCGGGCTGTCGGGCGTCTCCGCGCCGATGATGAGCAATGCCTCTTCGTTGAGCATTTCGAGACGCGGATCCATGAAATACAGATAACGTTCGATGCGCTGACAGCCCATAAACGCTTCGAACGATTGCCCCGGACGCCCGTACATATACGGCGTATTGTCGGCATATATATCGTGGAATTGCGAAAAACAACGCACGATCGACGTCGGAAGAACGACCAAGTCTTTGAGCGTTTCGAATATGACCGGCGCTTCGTCGTTCTTGTAATTCGTCGCAACGCTCGTTCCCGCCGGAACGACCTGAAAATTGCGCGCCCCGGGAACGAGGCTGAACGTCAGATGAACCGATGCCGGCTGGGGCGGCTGCAAATCGATTCCCATTAAATTCAAAAACGCCAAATAATTCTTGTCGCCCACGCGATTGAGACGGTAGAGCAAGACTTCGATAAGCCACGCAAAAAGCTCCAAAAGCGTGATGCCGGGATCCGACGCATTGTGATTCGTCCATTCCGGGCAATACTTCGGGATTAGGTCGATGGCCTCGCGGACGAGATCTTCCCATTTGCGGTCGTCCAGTTTCGGTAATGGAATCATACTTCTCCCTCTTTGCGAAGATAAAATGGATAGACAAGGTTCGCTTTTGTATTCGTTTTGCGGATCGTGTACGAAATCGTAACATTCATGCGGCTTTGTTCGCTGTCATCGGGTTTTGCCGATACTTCGACATCGCCGATGCGCGGTTCGAACTCCGTCAGCGACCGTTTCACCTCGTATTCAATCTTTGCCGCCGTCACCGCCGTATTCGGTTCGAACAGTATATCGTGGATGGCGCACCCGAATGTCGGACGCATCATCCGTTCGCCCGGAGCCGTGCCGATAATGCACATCATGCTTTGACGGATGTTCTCGTCGTCCGAAGTCAGTTCTGCGCCGCCAAGCGCATCTATTTGCATCGGAAACGCAAATCCGCTCCCGATGATCTTACTCTTGCCCATGGCTCATCTCCGTCTAATAGGCATTGATGCCTTCTATCCAACGCCCGCATTCCGTGCATTTTACGCTGATTGTCGGACCGTCCGTGTTCACTTCGATCGCTTTTTTGTCGCAAAATGGACATACCAAACCGTCGATATGACCGTTCATTACGTCGTCCAATATGTCTTGCCATACCGAAAGTTCATCATAATCACATTCAGACATCGCTCTTCTCCTCGTTTGGTTTCGGTCTGTATACGGCTCTCGCTGCGAAATTTCTAAAATCTTTCGCAAAGAATGCGAAGAAAAAACTTTTTGCGCGGCTTTAATTCGCAACGCTTGCGAAAAACATATCGGATTTTGAACAAAATTCGGCTTTTTTCAAATGCGCAGAACGTTTTTACGCATTCGCGCGGATATGCAAAATATCCCCGTCTTGCGTGATGTATCCTTTGCCTTCGAGTTTGAATTTGCCCGCCTCGCGGACGGCATTCTCGCTGCCGAGCTCAAGAAGATCGGCGCTTGCCATGCGCTCGGCGCGGATAAAGTGTTTTGCCAAATCCGTATGAATGCGCCCCGCGCTTTCCTGCGCCGTCGATCCATTTTTTACCGTCCAAGCCCGAACTTCGTCTTCGCCTACCGTAAAAAATGAAATCAGATCGAGCATCTCGTAGGCGGCGCGGATAAATCGATCGCGAGCCGTCGCTTTTATCCCCAAATCAGCCAAGAAATCTGCCTGTTCTTCTTCGGGAAGCTGCGCAATATCGCTCTCGGCGCGCGCGCTCAGCACAAACGTCGGTTCGTTCAGACAAAGCTTTTGAGCTACTGCCGCGCTGTGCGACTCGTCGGCCTCCGATTCGTCCACATTCGCAACGATGATAACCGGCTTGAGCGTCATAAACTGATAGCCGCGCAAAAGCTCAAGCTCGCTCTTGTCAAGCGCCATGTCTTTGATCCGCTTCTCGTTCTCGAGTTCCGACTGAAGCTTGCGAAAAAGCGCTTTTTCTTGGTCGCTCACTTTTTCCTTTTGCATGCGCGCCACTTTGCGCTCTGCGATTTCCATGTCGCTGAGCAGCAATTCGCTCAGCATCGCCTGCGCCTCGCGCTTGGGATCGGCCTCGTCATAGCCGTTGGAAAATCCCCGAACGACGATCGCCAGCAAATCGACTTCGCGGATCTTCGCAAGAATGCTCCCGTCAAGACCTTTGCCGATCGGTGCGCCGCTCATCACATCGACGAACTGAATCGTCGCATATATCGTTTTCTTGGGCTGATACATCGCGCTCAATGCGTCGATGCGTTTGTCCGGAACCCGGACTTCGCGGATTTGCTGCTTTTGCTTGAGCAATTCTGCCGGGTCTGCCCCCGACAATGCGCCAAAAATGGTCGTTTTGCCGCTGCCCTCGTAACCTATGATTCCTACCTTCAATGCTTTGCTCCTGTATTTTTGGCAACCTTATGACGGGTATTCCCCGCAACAATTACCACAACCGGCGCTATTAAACACGGTTTTTTGCGTGTTGCCTTGTCCGTTCTTGCGCGAAAATCGAGTAATCCGCGCCGGGCGACCTTTTACGCCATCTGCCCGTTTTATGGAATAGCTTGGCGATTCGGCAGATTCGGCAATGCTGCGGTTTTCTTTGGCACGGGCTCCGGCTATTTCGGCTGACGCCTCAATACGCCTTCGCGGGCTCCGGCTATTTCGGCTGACGCCTCAATACGCCTTCGCGGGCTCCGGCTATTTCGGCTGACGCCTCAATACGCCTTCGCGGGCTCCGGCTATTTCGGCTGACGCCTCAATACGCCTTCGCGGGCTCCGGCTATTTCGGCTGACGCCTCAATACGCCTTCGCGGGCTCCGGCTATTTCGGCTGACGCCTCAATACGCCTTCGCAGGCTCCGGCTATTT
>CAVGZQ010000117.1:3851-9638 GCA_963633515.1 Bacteroidaceae bacterium | reverse complement strand
GTTCGCGGCTGCGTCAACGCCTTGCTGCGAAGCCGTTGTTTGATGCCGCGCGCGGCGGCATCATTGAAAACAAGCGCTGAGAGGAGATCGCCAATGAAAGTCATGATTTTCGATGCCAAACCTTACGATCGGAACTATCTCGACAAAGAAAATAGCAAATATGGCTTTGAGCTCAAATATATCGAAAGCAAACTTACGCCCGACACGGCGAAACTGGCCGCGGGCTATGATGCGGTTTGCGCATTTGTCAACGACGATATCGGCGCGGCGACGATCGACGCGCTGAGCGATGCGGGGGTTCGCGCCGTCGCGATGCGGTGCGCCGGTTACAATAACGTCGACATGCGGCATGCATTCGGGCGCATCCGCGTCGTGCGCGTGCCGAGGTATTCGCCCTATGCCGTTGCCGAGCATGCGATGGCGCTGCTGATGACGTTAAACCGAAAAACGCATCGCGCTTATTTGCGCACGCGTGACGGCAATTTCAATCTCAACGGTTTGCTGGGGTTCGATATGCACGCAAAGACGGCGGGCGTCGTCGGAACCGGGCAAATCGGACGTTGTTTTATCGATATTTGCCGCGGATTCGGCATGAATGTCGTCGCGTACGATCCCTATCCCAATCCGAATGCGCCGTATCCTTATGTCGGGATCGATGAGCTTTTGGCGCAATCCGATATTCTGTCGCTTCATTGCCCGCTCACGGCCGAAACGCATCATTTGATCGACGAAAAGCGATTGGCTTTGATGAAACCCAATGCCGTCATCGTCAACACGTCGCGCGGCGCCCTTATCGATACGGCGGCGCTTATCGGGGCGCTGCGCGACGGAAGAATCGGCGGCGCCGCGCTCGACGTCTACGAAGAAGAGGCGCAATACTTTTTCGAAGATCATTCCGACGAAGTCATCAAAGACGATCAATTGACGCGGCTGTTATCGTTCAACAATGTCATTATCACGTCGCATCAGGCGTTTTTCACGCGCGAAGCGCTCGAAAAAATCGCAGAAGTCACTTTTTTGAATTTAAAAAAATTGGACGATCTTCGCGCCGGCGGCGATGCGTTTCTCGAAAACGAAGTATGTTACCGCTGCGATCAATTCGGCAAAGACTGCCCGAAAAAAGCCGGGAAAAATTGCTTCTGAAATGCGGGATTTTTGCGGCGCAAGCCCGAAGCCAAAGATTGGCATGGCATTATAAAAAAAAAGCGCGGCGTATGCTCGCAGGGCTGCAAGCCCGAGAACATAGCCGCGCCCCGAGCGTATTGCCCCTGCGGGGCAAAAGCTCGGGCAGCCTGCCGCATTGAGCCCCGCAGGGGCGAAACAGGCAGGCCGCGAAGGCGTATTGAGCCGAAGGCGAAACAGCCGAAGCCGCGCCATAATCCGTCGGCAAAAAAAAGCCGCCCCCAAAAAAACGCATTATCCGCGTTCTTCGGCCGCATGCATGACCGACGACGACAGCGCGGCTTGGATTGCCGACACGGTCTCGGTCTCGGACACGGCCGGGCAAGCTTCGATTCGGGCGCTTCGGCGCGCAACGGCAAACGTCAGCGCCGCGCAAACGGCAAAGACAATCCCGGCGCTCACCGTCATAGACCCCATTCCGACGAGCGGCGACACGATCCCGCCCGTGACAAATCCGATGGCTCCGAATATGGCGCTGCCCATGCCGGCTTGGTCTTTCGCATTGTTCATCGCCAGAGCCGTCAGCGGCGCAAACAGCAGCCCGAAAGAAACGTGCATCAGCCAGAGGCACGCCTCAAAGACGGCAACCGAGGCGTCCAAAAACAGCGCGAGCGCCGTCATGCAAGCCGAAGCAAGCAAGAGATAACTCCCGGCGGCAATGGCGGTTTGCGGCGAACGGAATTTCGCGGCGCTGAGAAAAGCAAATACCCCTATCGTCAGAGCATTGACCGAAAAGAACAAGCTGAATCCGAGCTGAGAAAACCCGTAATGCGTCTGAAAAATAAAAGGCGATGCAGCAATTTGGGCAAAAAACACAGCAAACGCCATTCCCTGAGTCAATGCATAAATGCGGAATTTCCGATTGGCGATCAATTCTTTTGTTTGTCCGAAAGTCTGAAGAATCGACATTTTTTTGCGATTATCGGCCGGATGCGACTCGCAAAGCCGCATGCTTGCGAAGATGAGAACGATGCCGATAACAAGCAGAATGACAAAAATGCTTTGCCACGGCGCAAAACTCAAAACGAGCCCGCCGACGACCGGAGAGATGACGGGCGCGATGCCGTTAATTGCGCCGATAACGGCCATTACGCGCGCCAAACGGCTGCCGGCATAAAGATCGGCGGCAATGCTGCGCGCCAGAACGATGCCGCCCGACGCGCCGATGCCCTGGAAGAAACGCATGGCAACGAACGTTGCGATGTCTTTTGAAAAGATGCAAAACGCCGATGCAATCGCAAATGCAACCAAAGAAACGCAAAGCGGCGGCTTTCGGCCGAATTTGTCGCTCAGCGGCCCGATGATGAGCTGCCCGGCGGCAAGCCCGATCATGCTCGACGTCAGCCCCGTCTGAACTTCGGACGGCGTTGCCGAAAACGCGTCCGTCAGCGCCGGCAGCGCCGGCAAATACATGTCGGTGACAAACGGCGCGAATGCCGTAAACGCCCCAAGCATGATGTAAATAAAAACGTCGGAATTCGATCCTTTTTCTTTTAACCCTTTCATGAATCACACATAACGTTACGCTCGCAAAACCGCGATTTCAAAGGCTGAGCGCTGCGTCAACACGCGCAGCCCCTTTTCGGAAACAAAGGCGCAAAAAAAAACGCGCAATCCAAGGACTCTGCCCGGATTTACGCGTTTTGCGCCACACGGCAGCGCGATCTTTAAACACCGAAAAAAAGAAAATCAAGCGTTTTGTGTGTCAAACAACCACACGCAAAACGCGCTTGAGAATTTTCCGGTTTTATGCATGTAATAAGGTATTTTTTGCCGTGTTTTCGAAGCCGAAAACAGACGGTTTATCAAACAACTTCCGAAACGGAGACAGTATGTCTGAACTCAATCACACGCTCGAGAGCGCGCAACGCGATCAAAACGACGAGCGCATCGGCATGTCCGACGACGCGCTCGTCGAAAGCGTTATCGATCATTTGCGGTATTCGTTTGCAAAGAACAAAAAGAACGCGTCTTACGACGATTTGTATCTGGCGACCGGCCTTGCGATCCGCGATCGTCTCATCCATCGCTGGATGAAGACGATGAAACGGTATTACGAAACCGATGCCAAACGCGTTTATTATTTGTCGGCGGAATACCTTATCGGCCGATCGATGGGCAATAACCTCATGAACATGGGTCTGACGGACAAGGCGAAAAACTTGTTCGAAGAGTACCAAATCGACTTGGAAGAGGTCGAAAAACGCGAGCCCGATCCCGGGTTGGGCAACGGCGGTTTGGGCCGTTTGGCCGCCTGTTTTCTCGATTCGCTCGCCACTTTGGGCTACCCTGCGATGGGATACGGCATCCGCTACGAATTCGGCATTTTCCGTCAATCGTTCAAAGACGGCTACCAGTCCGAAAGCCGCGATCCGTGGCTTGAACGTCTCAATCCGTGGGAAATATCGCGCCCCGATCATGCGGCAACCGTTCAATTCGGCGGGCATGTCGAACGGCGCGTCGACGAAAACGGCAATCTTCAATGCGATTGGGTCGACACGACGAAAGTCAAAGGCGTCCCCTACGATATGCCCATCGCCGGATACGGCACGCAAACCGTCAACTCGCTGAGGCTCTGGTCGGCGCAGGCGACGAACGATTTCAATCTGAGCATTTTCAACGCCGGAGACTTCCGCAAAGCCGTCGAAGACAAGGTCATCAGCGAGACGATTTCTAAGGTGCTTTATCCCGCCGACAACAACCCCGAAGGACGCGAATTGCGTCTTAAACAGCAGTATTTCTTCGTTTGCTGCTCGATACACGACATCGTCCGGCGCTACAAAAAGGCGCACAAAGATTTCCGCCGATTCGCCGACAAAGTCGCAATCCAGCTAAACGATACGCACCCGGCGATTGCGATTGCCGAATTGATGCGCGTCTTGGTCGATCTCGAGAAACTTTCATGGGATGAAGCCTGGTCGATTACGGAGCGCGTTTTCGGTTACACAAACCACACGCTTCTTCCCGAAGCGCTCGAGCGTTGGCCGCTTCCGATGTTCGAAAAGCTTCTCCCGCGCCATCTCGAAATTATCTACGAAATCAACCGCCGTTTCCTTTTGCGCGTTCATATTGCTTTCCCGGGCGACTACGAGATGCAGCGCCGCGTTTCGATCATCGACGAAACGGGCGAAAAATTCGTCCGGATGGCCAACTTGGCCGTCATCGGTTCGCACTCCGTCAACGGCGTTGCGGCGATCCACTCCGAGCTCGTCAAAACCGATCTCTTCCCCGATTTCGTCAAACTCTTCCCCGAACGCTTCAACAACAAAACAAACGGCGTCACGCCGCGCCGTTGGATGGTCTCGGCAAATCCGGGTTTGACGCAGCTTTTGCGCGAAAAAATCGGCGATTCGTGGATTACGCGCGCCGAAGATCTGAAAAAATTCGAAGCGTTCGCCGACGACGACGACGTTCTCAACAGGCTTATGGCCATCAAAAAAGAGAACAAAGAACGGTTCGTCAAACAGTATCTTCCGTTTGCGGTCTCCGACGAAATGCTTTTCGACGTCCAGGTTAAACGCATCCACGAATACAAACGCCAATTGCTCAACGTTTTGCACGTCATTCACCTCTACCGCGAGCTCAAAATGTCGCCCGCGGCCGACCGCGTGCCGCGCATCGTTTTGTTTGGCGGGAAAGCGGCGCCGGGCTATGCCGCCGCAAAACTCCACATCAAATTCATCAACGATGTCGCCAAAATCATCAACGACGACCCGACGATGAGCAAAAAGCTCCGCGTCTATATGTGCCCGAATTATTGCGTATCGTTGGCCGAAGTCATCATTCCCGCCGCCGATTTGTCCGAACAGATTTCGACCGCCGGCAAAGAAGCTTCGGGCACGGGCAACATGAAATTCGCCCTCAACGGCGCGCTTACCATCGGCACGCTCGACGGCGCCAACGTCGAAATGCGCGAACGCGTCGGCGCCGACAACTTCTTCCTCTTCGGTCTGAAAGAAAACGAAGTCAAAACGCTCAAAGCCGAAGGCTACGATCCGGAAAACTACATCGCCGAAAGCGACGATCTGCGCGCCGTCATCGAAATGATCGAAACCGGCTTCTTCAGCCCCGACGACCGCGATCGCTTCAAAGGCATCGCAACATGGCTGCGCACGCAAGATCCTTACATGCTTTGCGCCGATTTCGACGATTACATCGCGCGTCAGCGCGATGTCGAAAAAGTCTATCGCGACAAACGGCTCTGGGCGCAAAAGTGCCTGATCAACATTGCCAACATGGGCTTCTTCTCGTCCGATCGCACCATCCGTCAATACGCCGACGATATTTGGCACGTTTCCCATATCGACGTCTGATCGTCTGAATTCCGCCGGCGGCTTGCCTGAGCGCAATCGCCGGCGCGGTTCTTTTGCGCCTTTCGTGGCGGCTTCGCGTCAAATCCTCTTTTTTTTTTTGTTGACAAACGCGAACGCGGGCATTAGAAGGCGCGTGTTCGCAATGCTTCGGCATTGCGGCGATTTGCGGCTAGGTAGCTCAGTTGGTTAGAGCAGACGGCTCATACCCGTCAGGTCGGTGGTTCGAGTCCACTCCTAGCTATTCCGCGTTAAGCGGCGTTTTTTTTGGCTAAGTAGCTCAGTTGGTTAGAGC
>CAVGZQ010000117.1:0-3786 GCA_963633515.1 Bacteroidaceae bacterium | reverse complement strand
GCTCATACCCGTCAGGTCAGTGGTTCGAGTCCACCCTTAGCTATTGCGGAAGGCGGTCGGATGACCGTCTTTTTTTTTTGCCTTTCGATATGCGTCAAACTTGCCGATGCGCGCTTTATTTGCCGAGATAACGCTAGTCTGCGCGATGATCTTCATCGCCGCCGGCGCATGTCCGCGCGCGGCAAATGCGCAGTCGGTCGGCGTCGGCGTCGGGCTCGGCTTGCCCCTGATGAAATACATCACCGCGCAAACCGACCGCGAATATCGCATCACCCCCGAGCCCGGCTACTATCCCGTTCTCAAAGACTTCGAAAACGCCTACGGCAGCGTCCATTTCAACGCAAGTCTTTTGCTCGATTTCGAGTTGCCGTTCGACGCCGAAATCCGTTTCGACGCCGCTCGCATGCGTTGGCGCAAGTCTGCCGTCACGCACGTCTCGTGCGAACCCGTCGATGTCGTCAACGGTTCGTTTTCCGATGCCGCGACGCAATACATTCCGCTCAAAGACGTCGGCGATCAATGTCTGAACAAGACGGCTTACAAAGCCGAAGAAGATATTTCGTCGGCATCGCTGAGCAACCTCTGGTTTTTTCATTTCTCGGGCGGCGGGCGATACGCTTTTTATCGATCGGCGCGATGGCAAATATTTGCCGGCGCGCACTTGGGGTTTACGATCGCTTCGCGCATATCGGACGGCACGCGGTTTGGCGGCAATGCCGGCGCGCTTTTGGGCGTCATGGTCAGACTTTCCGACTATGTTTGGTTAGAATTCGCCGCAAAGGCTTTATTTCTTCTCACCCAAGTCCCCGACGACCCGCAAACGCGCATCAATCACGAAACGCAAACCGGCGGCAACATTTTTACGTCTCTCGTCCGGCCCGATGCTTATGTCGATTTCCAGCTCACGCTGCGGTTCGATTTCTCCGAAATCTGAAACGCGCCCGCTTTCCGTTGCTCTTCATTCCCCGATAATGCCGTGAATCCTTCAGCCCGCGTTCATTCCGATCCATGCTCCGTCGGCGGCGTTCCCGCCATTCTGACCATCGGCAACTTCGACGGTCTGCATCGCGGTCACCGCGAGCTTATCGACATGACTGTCGCCCTTGCGCGAAGTTGGGGCGGCCGCGCCGTCCTCATCACATTTTCGCCGCATCCCAAATGCTTTTTTGCTCCGCGCGAACACTTTTTTATCCATCCCGAACGCATCCGCGCGCAAATCTTGGATGCCCTCGGCCTCGACGAAATTCTCTGTCTGCCCTTTGCCGAAATATACCGAATGACGCCGCGCGAATTTTTCGGCAACATTTTGCTCCCCCTCAATCCGGCCGCCATCGTCTTGGGCGACAATTTCACGTTTGGCAACAACAAATCGGGCAATATCGGCGACTTGCGCCGGTTTTGCAGCGAATGCGACATCGCGCTTCATGCGCTGAGCCGCAAAACATGCAACGGCGCCCCCATCAGTTCGTCGCGCATCCGCGCAGCCATCCGCGAAGGCGACATTGCATTGGCAAACGAAATGCTCGGCGCCCCCTATACGCTCTTCGGAACCGTCGGTCACGGCGCCCGGCGCGGGCGGACTTTGGGCTTTCCGACCGCCAACATCCGCACCCCCGACCAAGTTCTCCCCCTCAACGGCGTCTATGCCTCGCGGGTTTCGGGCGAATTCTGCGACGATTGGCGCGAAGCCATGACCGCCGTCACCGACACCCCGTCTTTTGGATGCGTCGAAACCGTCATCGAGTCGAATCTTTTCGATTTCTCGGGCGATATCTACGGCAAACCCATTCGCGTCGAATTGCATCGGTTTATGCGCTGCGAACAAAAATTCAGTTCGAAAGAAGCGTTAATCCGACAAATCGAATGCGACAGATCGGATATTTTGCATTATTTTCGGCGACAATCCGACCGAACGTAAATTGATGTCCGATCGATTTTTTTTCTTTTTTTGATGCGCCCTATTGCGCCGAAAGCGCAATACGGGCTTTTGGGGTTGCCCTTCCTGCCAGCGGCAGGAAAGGCAACCCCGGCTCCGGCTATTGCAAGCCGCAGCTTGCAATACGCCTTCGCGGCGCGGCGCATCGGCAAACCGATGCGCCGCGCGGGCGCGCATGCGCGCGCCGTCCCCCCGCCGCCGCGTTGCGGCGCCCCCCAAAGGGGGGATAATCCGTCATGCATCACGCATGCATGAGCAATTCTTGCAAGCGTTCGATCCCCTTTTTTCGGTTTTCGGGGATCTTTTCCAAAAGCAACATGACGATTGTCAACAAATCATCGGGCAAATCGGCGATATATCGGTTGATCGGCGGCGGCGGGCATTGCTCGGCATGCATGCGCAGGAGCGCGCCGTTTTCGGCGGCATAAAACGGACGCCGCCCCGTTATCCATTCATAAATCGATACGCCCAGAGCATACCAATCGGAAAGATCCGTCGCAAGATTGCCCCGGGCTTGTTCGGGCGCGCAGTACGCCGGCGTGCCGCAGGCGCAATTATCGGCTTGCGTCGGGTGCAGTTTTCCGCCGATCGACGCAAACGAAAAATCGATAAAACGGACAGCGGCATCGTCCGCTTCGCCCGACGCAGCGGCGGCGCCGCGGCATCGTGCGCGAAGCGCCTGCGGCGACGCCGCGTTATAATGCCCATCGGCCGCCGGCGCGCGGCGCGCGACGAGAATATTCGACGGTTTGATATCGCGATGGACAATGCCGCAGCGATGAAACGCCGTCATCGCATCGGCAATCCGCGCCAAAATGACGCGCATCGCGCGATACGGCATGCGCGTTTCCAAGATCTCGTTTAACCCGATGCCGTCGAAATATTCTTCATATAAATAAGCATGCCCGATATCATCGACATCAAAGGATATGATTTTTGGCATAATATGCGTTTGATCGGCAGCATTCAAAAACAGAGACGATTCCCATTCGCGTTCGAATTGACCGTAAATGTAATCGTTCCCGACGGCAGCATCCTGCGAATACTTCACGACAAAGGCGCCGCCGCCGCCCTTCGGGCGCGCAAGCCAAATATCGGCCGTGCCGCCGGCGGCGATTTTTTGCATCAGTTCGACGTCGCCCGGATCGGCAAACCGTATATCTTTTTGTCCGGTGCGCGTTTGAGCGGCGTCGGAATTGTCGCGCAAAGACCGATGTTTCATGGCAATGTTCGATGCAGCGCGCCCGCCGTCACAAAATAAGCCGATGCTGAATGAGTTCTTCGCGTTTAATCCCGGCGCCGCTTCGCACAATGCGCATGACAACGCCGGTGCCCGGCATAAAATAGCGCGATTCGCGTCCTTCTTCCACAGACCCGAAGATTTCGCACACGCCGATATAGGCGCCGTCGGGAACGACGACGGCTTCTTGATGGCATTTGCGCACTTCATAGCGCGCATACCGCGCCGATCGCGTTCCCGCGGCGTCCCAAGCCGTTCCGGCTTCGAGCGGAAAGACAAAAATCGGCGTTTGCCGCATCATATATCCGAGCAAATAACCGATGTTGTCGGCTTGATTGCGGCAATCGCGTTTGCACGGAAATATCATGCGCGGCGTGACCAGCCATGCAAAGGATTCGGTTTCGGTTTTCGGTTCGGCCGACGATGCGTCGGTTGCCGTTCTTTCAAAGACGACAATCCAATACCCTTCGCGGTGTTTTACATCGGCAATCATGTCGGTGACGGTCATGTCCGATGCCGAGTCGGCGCGCAGGCGCGCATCGGCGCCGGCCTTTGCATCGGAATTCGGCGATTTCTCCGTTTTTCTGTTGATTTTTCCGGACTCGTCGTC
>CAVGZQ010000116.1:0-9686 GCA_963633515.1 Bacteroidaceae bacterium | reverse complement strand
TTTGGCGGCGGCAGCCGTGCGAAAAAGAAGCAGGGAATCATTGCCAAGCTGAAAAAGTTTTATGAAAAATATTATGGCTTGGACATTGCCTGGCTCAAGACCGAAGCCGAAGAAGTCCGATCTCAGCGGGAAGCGCAGCGTTCGGCAGTCTTGAAAACGCAATCTTCGGACGCGAACCGAAACGAAAACGCCGACGCATGCCAATGAACACTTTCTGCCGCCGCGCAGACGAAAAAAAAAAGAATAACCGGAGCCGTCGGATCCGGTTTCGGGCTTTGACGTCGAAGCCATCGAAAGATTTTTGCATCAAACCGCAAAAATGGGATACATCACCAATGCCGGATTCGTCATTTTCGCGTCTGCATGCCGTTCTCAATTTGCCGGCGTCTTTTTTTCTTTTTCCCGCGCCGCCGTTTTTTCGGCGTCGCGGTAGCGCACATACCAAGCATAGACATTGCGCACGTATTGCTGCGTTTTTTCAAACGGTATGCCGCCGGCTTTTTCGACATTCCCCGGTCCGGCATGATACCCCGAAAGCACGAGATTGATATCGCCGTCATACCGATCGGAAAGACGTCGCAAATAGCGCGTTCCGCCCATGATATTCTGACGGGGATCGAACGGATCTTCGACGCGCATATGCTCGGCCGTCGCCGGCATAAGCTGCATCAATCCCATGGCGCCGGCGCGGCTCACGGCCCGAGGGTTAAAATTGCTTTCGATCTTTATCACGGCGCGGATAAACGGCGCCGGTATTCCGTAAATCCCGGCCGCCTCGGAAATGTAGGCATCGTAAAGGCTGTCGCGTCCGTCGGCAGCCGTCTGCGGCGCAGAAGATGTTTGTTTTTCTTTCGTCGGCCGTGCAGCCTTGCCCGAAGCTTTAGGCGCCGATCGTGCATCGCTGCGGATAACTTCGAGCAACTTCAACCCCTTCTGCGGCGCAGATGTGAGAAAGACTTCGCCCGAAGCCGACTCGTAGCGATACAAATCGGCGCGCGCATCATTTGGCGCGCCGATCGCAAACACCCCGACGCAAAACGCAAAACGAAGCAGCGCCGATGCGATCCGTCTGTTGCGCCCGCCCGAAGCGGGCGGCTGATTTCTTCTGCAATCCATGATATATGCTGCCTCATCCTGCGTCATGCATTCTCCGGCCGTTCCCGGTCCGAAACCATGCAAATGTTCTCCGACGCCCCAAATAACACCCAATCGGCGCGCATCGCGCCGGCAACGATGTCCGTTATAATTCCGGCGGGCGGCGAAATCAAATTCGCGCGCCGCCGATCCTGCGGCACGCTTTTTTTTGCATCGGTATCCGTTTTTTCATGCGATTGTTCGCGTTTTGTGGTGAAAAAATATCAAAATTCGCCTAGAGTGGCATATTGTAGGTGCAGGTGTTCGCCATGGAGAAGCGGAGATGAGCGAAAACAGACTGTCAATCGGTCCATTTGACTTAATCAAACCCATCGGCAAAGGTTCGATGGGGGTCGTTTGGGAGGGGATTCATCGGGCGCAATCGGTACCGGTTGCCGTCAAGATTCTCACGACGTTCGGCGATCAAGACGAATTCCGTCAGTCTTTTCTCAACGAAGTGCGCGCCGTTGCGCGTCTGCATCACCCATCGATCATCCGATTGGTCGACTACGGCATAACCGACGAATCGCTGAGCGCGGCAACCGACGGAAATATCGCATTCAAAAGCCCGTATTATGCCATGGAACTGGCGACGGGCGGCACGTTGCCGCGGCCCAAACAGCCGTTGCCGTGGCTTCAGATGCGTTATTTGCTGCTCGAACTTCTCGACGCGCTGGCGCATGCGCATGCGCGCGACGTCATTCACCGCGACATAAAACCGGGCAATATTTTGCTCATGCGCGAAAAGAATCACACGCGCGCAATGCTCACCGATTTCGGCATCGCCAAAGCCATCGGCACGAAAGAACTTCCCGACGGGCTTGTCGCCGGGACGCCGCGTTATATGGCACCCGAACAAATACTCAACCAAACGCGCGATCAAGGGCCGTGGACCGATCTTTACTCTCTGGGATGCTTGGCTTATCTTTTTGCGACGGGAAAACGCATCTTTTCGCACGCCTCGGGGGCCGAAGTTTTGCGCTGTCAAATCAACGAAGCCCCCGAACCGGTCACCGGGCGGCATCTCCCCGAGGGCTTTCAAAAATGGCTCTCGAAAATGCTCGCCAAAAAGCCGTCCCAACGGTTTGAGTACGCCGCCGAAGCCGCATGGGAGCTCATTTCCCTTTCAAAACCCGAGCTCGAAGCCCCCGAAATACAAAGCAGCATCCAAAACGCAATCCCCGCGCCCGGCGACCATCTCGATTCCTGCGACTACAACATCGTCGGCGACAACGTTTCGGCGTCTTCGGTTTTCAATACGCTCTACAATTCCGATCAATTGTCTTTGGCCGTTGCGCAGGCAACCGTCGGATCGGGCGAAAACATCGCCGATGATCTTCTCCGCGACATGGGCGATACGGTCCGCATGGACAGCAAAGACATCGCCAAAGTCATATCCGAACAAACCCGCGCCGCGCAAGCGCGCGACGAGCAAGAGCACGAGCTTCAGACTTTGGCGGAAATCTACCGTTCGCGCATTGCCGGCGCCGCGCCGCGCAACGGCTTGACCGTCGTTCCGGCGCCGAGCACGTGGCGGCGCGAAGCGTTCTGCGACCAGTTCGATCAATTGTCCGGCGTCGGTCTCGGACTCTGGGGTCTGCGCACCATTCCGCTCGTCGACCGCGACGCCGAACGCGATCTCATTTATGATCAAATTTTGGAAACCCGCGACAAACGCAATGCGCGCTGCATCATATTGGAAGGATCGCGCGGCGCCGGGAAATCCCGCATCATCGAATGGATGTCGCAACGCGCCCACGAGCTTTCGATCGCGCATACGCTCAAAGCCCTGCACTACCAAGACCATATTCAGGCGCCGGGCATTGCCCGCGCAATGATGTATGCGCTCGTTTGTCAGAACCTTCCCCGTCACTTGGCGCTCGAACGCATCCGGGCGTTCCTCGCCGAACACACGCTTGCGCCGGAATTCGACGACGCGCTCCCCATGCTAGAAATCATGCAACTCAAAGATGATCCCGAGCATCGCATTCCCAATATCCGATTCGGCGGCCGCGAAGAGGAATATCACGTATTGGCGCGTTTTTTAAAACGCATCACGCACGACAGACCGGTCATTTTCTGGCTCGACGATCTGCATTATTCGACGTTTTCGATGGATTTCGTCCGATTTGTTCTGACCGACGAAACGGCCAAAAATATCCCCGTCCTGTTTTTGTGTTCGACGCGAAACGAAGACCTCGACGATGCGCAGCCGCAAGCCGACACGCTTCGCAGCTTGCTTGCCGCGCCCAATGTCACGCAAATCCCCGTCGCGCCGCTCTCGTACGGCGATCAGCTCGCGCTCGTGCGCGAACTCATCGGACTCGACAGCGAACTCTGCCGGCAAGTCGCGCAACGCACGAGCGGCATGCCCCTGTTCGCCATTCAAATCGTCGGCGATTGGATCGAACGCGGCGTTCTCGTTCCCACCGATACGGGCTTCAAAGTCAAAGACGGCGTCAGCGTCGATCTTCCCGATTCGCTTCATGCGCTTTGGCTTTCGAGACTCGGGCTTATCTTTAAAGATTCGAAAAAAGGCGGCAACGCCCGCGCCGTCGAACAACTCGAAATCGCCGCATGCCTGGGCAATCAATTCGACGCAGACGAATGGCGGATCGCCTGCGAATTGGCAGAACTCGGAAACGTGTCGAAAACGCTCGAAGCCATGCTTTCGCACACGCTCTTCGCCATGAAATATCCCAATATTCAGTTCTCGCACGATTTGCTGCGCGAATCTCTTCTGCGAAACGCCCGCGAAAATAACCGTTTCAAAGAACACCACCTCGTTTGCGCCGAAATGCTGCGCGCCTATTTTTCCGATGCCCTCACCTTCTATCACGAACGGCGCGCCGAACATCTCTTTGCAGCCGATGCTTGGGAAATGTGCATCGAACCGCTTCTTCAAGCCGCAAAATTGCGTCAGAAAAGGTGCGAATTTTCCGCCGTCTATTCGCTCCTGAAACAGCGCGATGCGGCAATAGCCAATTGCCATGCCGACAAAGACAGCCCCATTCACGCCCTGGGCTGGCTCACTCAGGCGAGCACGTTGCTTCAGGAAGTCAAACTCGACGAAGCGACGCCTATCATCGAACGCGCGCTGGCGCTCGGCTTGCGCATCCAATCTCCGGTTATCCAAGCGCTGGCATACAAAGAAAAAGGCATTTTGCTCAATCTTCGAAACAATATCGGCGAAGCCATCGACACGCTCATGGTCTCCCTGACATTTTTCGGGCAAATCAGCGAACGCCGAAAAGCGGCCTATCTGAGCGAAAAAGCCGAAACGCTCTCCCTCATCGGACGCATCTGCGACGCAAGACACGAGCTCGATCTGGCGCAGACATATCTGCGCGAAGCCATCGATATACAAAACGAAATTCACGACTTCTACGGGCTCGGGCGTTCCTACAAATTCCTCGGAAACACATTGCAGCACGGCGGCATGTACGCCGAAGCGCGCCAAAATCTCGACTATGCGCTGCAAATCTTTCAAAATATGGGGTATCGGCTCTACGTTGCAAATTGCTACAACGATATCGGAGAAATCTGCCGCATCGGATACCGCCAACCCGATCAGGCCGAAATCTGGTATCGCAATGCCATGGAGCTTTACCACGAAATCAACTCGCCCGACGCGTCCACTTCGGTCATCAATCTGGGCTTGCTTCTGCTCGAAAAACACCGATACGCCGAGGCCAAAACGCTCGTTCTCGATCAAATCGCAACGATGGAATCGTACGGTCAGAGCTTCGACCTCAACTGGCTCTATGCCGAATTGCTCCCGTGTTACGCCGCCGCATTCGATTGGCCCGCATTCGACAAAACCGTCCTTCTTCTCGGAAAAACCCTCGAAGACAGCTTGGTCGTCGATGCCGATATATTGTTTTGCACCGAGCTTGCGACAAATCTCTGCCTGAAATACGCAACCAAAGAGCAAGCCGCATTCTGCCGCGAAATCGCAAAGCAACAAGCCATTCGGCTCAACGACAACGCCGCCGTCGAACGCCTTTCGGACTGATTTTTTTTTCGTCTCCCGGTCCGACGTCCGTCCCGGCGGCAGTTCCGCAGAATTCGGCTGCCGCCGGCCGTCTTTCGGATGTTTTTTTCGCCGTTCGGTTCATTTTTTTTCGTTGTGCGCCAATCCCCGGCGCAGATCCGGCAGCGCAAACGCCGGCCGGGTTTCCGACACGGTCTTTGTCCCGGCATTATTTGCCCGATCGATTTCTCTGCATCGTTTTTTGGTCTGAGGATTTTTCAGCTGTGGACAAAAGACGCCGTTATGGTTTAAAACTCTCGCAGTTTGTGTGCGGCATGCTTTAAAAGGAGAACGATCCTTGGTGAAATTAGTTTTCAACGATCAGAGCGGTTGGGAGCGGTCTGTTGAACTCAACGACCAAAACAACGTATTGATGATTGGGCGCAATCCGGACTGCGGCATTCAGACAAACAATGCATCGGTTTCGCGCGTTCACGCCATGATCACATGGCGCAACGGCAAACTCTTCGTTCAGGATCCCCCCAACGGGCGGCCGACAAACGGAACGAAAGTCGACGGCATGCGTCTGGAACCGGGCGAAGTTCTCGAGCTTTTTGCGGGCAGCGAGCTTTTGTGCGGCAATTTCTGCATCCGCGTCGCGCAAAGCGACGGCGCGGGCGTTGAAAATGTCCCGCAAATGGGCGAACAAGCCATGCAAATTCCCCCGGCGCAGCCCAAACCCATCGTCTATGCAACGAATCCGCCTGCGCCCCAGAATTATCCGAATAATTCGCGCGCAATCGCCCAAAATGCCGGCGCCCGCAGCAATTATGCCTCCGATATGGGCGGTCAGCGCGCCATGCCGCAGCAAGGGCAGCAATTCCGGCAGCCGCAGCAAGGGCAGCAATTCCAACAGCCGCCCCGCCAGCCGCAACCGCCGCAAGATCAGCCGTACCAACAGCCCGCGCAATCCGTTTCGGGCGCCGACAATGCCCGCGTCAAACGCGGCCGCGGTCCTCAGGGATACGCGCGAGCCACGCCTTCGCCGCACGTTCCGACTCACGCCGCCGCCGCAGCAGCAGCCGCAGCCGCCGGTTCTCAGCCGCAAGACGACGAAGCGTCAAAACTGCGCGAAGAAAATGCGCGTCTCGTCCGACAAATCGAAGAGCTGCGGTCGGGAACCGTTTCAAACGACGATTCCGTGCGCGAATTGCAAAATAAACTCGAAGAGCGCGATCAAATCCTCACCGATTACGAACGCCGCATCGAATTCCACGATACCGTCGTCACCGGGCTCAAAGACATGATCGACAAGCTCAAAGAGCAGCTCGAACACCAAAAAGAACAATATCAGGAGTGCCGGCGCGATCTCGTCACCGCGCAGGAGGACTCCGAAAATCTGCGCCTCGAGCTTTCCGCGCTCAAAGAAAATCTCGAATCCAAAGGCATGGCAACATCCAATGCCGAAACGGCCGTCGCCGATCTCAAAGTCCAGCTTCAGCAAAAGATCCGGCTCTTGTCCGATCTCCAGCGCGAGCTCGATTTGGCGCAGTTTTCGTGCAAAGAAGAGCGCGAAAACGTCGACAGACTCAAGGAAAACGTCGAAACGCTCAACGAATCGCTCGAAGAAAGCCAGCGCCGCAACCGCGACATGAAAAAAGTCGTCGAACAGCACGAAATGATGTTCAGCGAACTTAAGAGCAATCTCGACGACCGCGCCCGCGAAATCCGGCAGCTCCAAGATTCGCTCCGCGCAAAAGGCGGCGCCGACAGCGCAGCGCTGATGCAAGAAATTTCCGCCGTCCGCGATGCGCTGAACAAAAAATCGAGCGAATGCGAGATGCTCCGAAAACAGCTCCGAAACGCCGAAGAAACCGCCGGCGCCGCCGAAGCCGCCGACGCCGAAATCGCTTCGCTCAAATCAAAACTCGCCCAAGCCCAATCCGATGCCGCCTTGGCCAAAGCAAAAGCCGATGCCGATGCCAAAGCGTTGCAAAAAGAAATCGATGCGCTCGGCGAAGCGCTCAAACATGCCGACGAAAACGCCGCGCAATCCGCAAACCAAGATGCCGGCGGCGCCGTTTTCGATGATGCGCGCGCGGTTTGCGAAGATCTCAACGACGTCGTCAGCCAGTGGCGAAGCGACTTGCGTTCCCTCGAAGACAGCATCTCCGACATTCAGCGCGTTTTCGTCGCTTACGTCAAAATCGACGTCAAAACGCTCGCCTCGCAAGATCGCGCCCGATTGGAAAACGTCCTCAAAGATCACGATCCCAAAGTCATCTTCGAAGATATCGGCGCGTATCTCGATGCCGGACAAAATGCGATTGCAGCCGCCAAAGATAAGCTCAAAGCGCTGCGAGGCGCGCTCAAATGCTGACGGATTGCGTCGGTCTGTTGGGCAAATCTCGCAAAATAACTCCGTGCGCCGCGCCGACGCCTGCGCCGGCGCGCAAATCTTCGATAATCCTAAAAAACGCGTCATTGCGTTTTGTTTTCTCAACCCTAGCCGGGAGCTAATGAATCATGGAAGGAATTCGAGCCGCTATCTCCTCCGAAGAGGAAATTGAGTTTTTAATTCGCGCGCGTTACCCGCTGATCTATGTCACAAGCACAGAAGAAGAGCGCGTCGAAAGAAGCCTGCGCGCGATTTGCGAGCGCCGTAACCGCCGCTTCGTCACATGGTCCTGCACCGAAGGGTTCCAAGGCGGCGACGGCGACACGTTCAACGATATCCGCGACCCGCAGCGCGCGATGGAGCACATCTTCCGATACGAAAATGATGCGCTCTTCGTCATGCGCGACTTCCACCCCTACCTCTCCGATCCCCAAGTCACGCGCCGGCTGCGCGACCTGAGCCGCGAATTCAAAACGAGCCGATACAAAAAACACGTCCTGCTCTTGAGCCCGACGTTCAAACTCCCCACCGAGCTCGAAAAAGAAGTCAGCGTCATCGATTTCGACCTTCCCAACCGCACCGTCATCAACGAACTCGTCCTTCAGGTGCTCAAAAGCGTCCCCGACGAGCTCTGCCAGCAAGTCCGAAACGATCCCTATTTCCGCGAACGCGTCGTCGAAGCGGCCTTGGGACTCACCGCCGTCGAAGCGTCGAACGTCTTTTCGAAAAGCCTCATCGTTTGCCGCGATTTCGACATCGACACCATCATCGAAGAAAAGAAAAACCTCATCCGCAAAAGCGGTCTGCTCGAATTCTACCAATCCGACCTCAAATTGCGCGATATCGGCGGTCTCGAAATTCTCAAAGCTTGGCTCAAAACGCGCAATCTGGCGTTCAGCTCGAAAGCGCGCGAGTTCGGTCTGCCGTTGCCCAAAGGCATCTTGCTCATCGGCATCCCCGGGTGCGGCAAATCGCTCACCGCAAAAGCCGTCGGCGCGCTCTGGAAAATGCCGCTTCTGCGTCTCGACGTCGGCAAAGTCTTTTCGTCGCTCGTCGGTTCGTCCGAAGAAAACATGCGCAAAGCCATTCAAACGGCCGAAGCCGTCGCGCCGTGCATCCTCTGGATGGACGAGCTCGAAAAAGGTTTCTCCGGCACCAAATCGTCCGGATCGACCGACGGCGGCACCTCGGCGCGCGTCTTCGGGTCGTTCATCACGTGGCTGCAAGAAAAAACGAGCCCCGTTTTCGTCATGGCAACCGCCAACGACGTCTCCATGCTCCCGCCCGAACTTTTGCGAAAAGGCCGTTTCGACGAAATTTTCTTCGTCGATCTCCCCAGCCCCACCGAACGCAAAACGATTATCGAAATTCACATCATCAAGAAAAACCGCAAAGTCGCCGACTTCGACGTCCCGCGCATCGTCGCCGCGACGCAGGGCTTTTCGGGGTCCGAAATCGAACAGGCCATCGTCTCCGCGCTCTTCGACGCCTTCGAAGCGAAAAAAGATATCGACACCGACGCCGTCGTGCGAAGCTGCAACGAAATCATTCCGCTTTCATACCAAATGAAAGAACGCATCGATTACATGAGAGACTGGGCCAAGAGCCGCGCGCGCCGCGCAAGCCTCGACGAAGAAGGCACGAACGACGAAGACAAACAAATCCGACACCTCGAAATGTAATATAAGGACACGATATGAGCCACTTCTCTACTGTCGAAACAAAAATGAATGACCTCGAGTGCATCCTCGAAGCCATCTCCGACCTCGGATACACCTACACGCAAGCCGAAGAAGGCGTCAACGTGCGCGGTTACAATCAGCAACTCGAAAAAGCCGACATCTCCATCAAAGTCAGCGGCAAATACGACGTCGGGCTGCGCGTAACCGAAACCGGCTGCGAACTCCTCGCCGACTGGTGGGGCGTCGAAGCCACGCGCGGCATCAACGAACAACAATTTGTCAATCAATTGCAACAACGTTACGCGTATCACAAAGTCCTTAAAGAGGTAAAAAAGAAAGGTTATACCCTCGATATGGAAGAAACGAAAAACGATAACGTCATTACTTTAACGGTGAAAAAATGGCAGTAAAATCCGAAATTGAATTCTCCATTAAACCCGACGGTTCCGTCGATATCGCCGTAAAAGGCGCAAAAGGCAAAAGCTGCACAGAGCTCACC
>CAVGZQ010000115.1:0-9732 GCA_963633515.1 Bacteroidaceae bacterium | reverse complement strand
ACGCGGTTCGACGCAGTTTTTTGCGCAATGCGCCTGTTTTGCCGAAGTTTTCGCAAAATCTGCTTGACTTTTTTGAACAAAATGTGTACAAAATAAAATTTGATTTTCGCGCATCTTTAATTAAAAATCAGATCAAACAGCTGTCTTATATGGGGCGCTGTGTGTATGCGCGCCGTATTTGCCGCTCATTGCACGGAGAATTGCTATGACGATGACGACGAAACAGGAGACGAAAGCCGCCGCAAAAGAACAATCCAATCTTTCCAAAACCGAAGCCGCCCGCATCCCCGACAGCGGCTCAAAAACCGACGGCGGCAAAGATCAGCCCAAAAAAGGCACGCTTAAATTGTCGAATCCGTCCGACGGACAGCTTTGGGTTTACCGAAAACCGACCGAAAAAAGCCCGGGCGCGTACGATTCTTACGACGCGCCGCTCATGGTTCGCGTCGACGAAAACGACACGTTCGCGACCCAACGCAACGGCAAGCCGATAAACCTCGTCCGAATTCTCGAAATTCCGAGTTTGGGCAAAGAAGAAGCCGACCTCGGTTACATGCTGCCGTCGAGTTTGCGTTCGACGGCTGTGTTCGAAACATTAGATCATTTCGGCATTACAGACGAAACCGAGCGCAACATTTATCTGGCCAACATCGATCACGAATCGGGACACGGCAGCACGTTCGCCGAAAACACGAATTATTCCGATGCCGACCGATGGAAGGGCATAAACGCCCAAACCCGGGCAGTGGCAAACGCGCTGGGCGGCGATTTCAAAAAAGAATTCGCCGCATGGAGCGTCGAAAAGAAAGCGAATTGCATGTACGGCATCGAAGGGCGCGATCTTTGCGCCGAAAAAAAAGCCGACACAAGCGGCATCCGATGGAAATGCGATGAATTGGGCAACACGCAGCCCAACGACGGCTGGAAATTCCGAGGCCGCGGCGCGGTTCAAATCACGGGGCGCGCCCATTTTAAAGAGCTTAACGATCATCTCAACGCCGAAGTCGCCGACGATAACGGCGAAAAAATGACAAATTACGAAAAAGCGACGGGCGTGAAAGGAAAAACGATCGACGTCATCGCAAATCCCGAGCTCGTGACCGAAGATGAATTCGTCGCGTATTATGCCGGCGCATTCTTTTGGAAAACGAATGCGCAAGCCCGGATACGGAACACATTAAATGCCAATTCGGGGACTCTGGGCAATGCGCAGACATTGGCCGAAGCGGCGCAAAATGCCGATGCCGATACGGCGGTCAAAATCGGGCGCATGTCGATAGCCGGCAATTCGACCGACATCCAAAATTCTTTGACAAGCACATCGATGGCGGAAGGTTTGCAGAATGTCCGCAATAATTACAGCACGAAGTCATCGCTGTATTCTGCCGCCTACGGCATATACGAAGCAAACAAAGCCGCCGCAGCGCCGCAAACCGCCGCAACGCAGCAAAGCGGCGCAACGCCCAAAGCCGCCGTCGCTCAAAAAACGCAACCCCTGACAAACGAATCGCCGCAAACCGAAGCAAACAAAACGCAAACCGAAGCAAACAAAACGCAGACCGAAGCAAACAAAACGCAGACCGAATCGGCGCCGTTTTCGGGCGAAGAAATCAAAGCGATTGTGCAATGGTATACAAGACAAAAATATACGCATGCTTATATCTGTCAGATTCAGGCAACCGCAGGCTCAACCCCCGACGGCATCGTCGGTCCGAAAACAATCGAAGCGGTAAGGCGGTGGCAAAAAGAGAACGGTCTTAAACCCGACGGCATGTACGGTCCGGCGTGCGCACGCTATGTAAGCTCGCATCAAAATAAACCGTCGTCGGATAATGCGAAGAAGAATGCATCGGTTTTGTCGTCAAACACGATTTTGGATTCCAATCCGGAATATCAAGCCATAAAAGAAGACTACAATGATGAAGCGGAGAGCGCGAAGTCCGAAACCGAAGCTGCCGAAAAATCGGACGTCCGGACCGAAAACACATCGGCCGAACAAGAGCAGCGCACAAAACCGTCAAAAGAGTTTTCGGCGGCAGAAATCGCGCAAATCCAAAAGTGGTACGACAAACAATGTTATGCCGAAGACTTCATCGTCGAATTTCAGCGCGTAGTCGGCACCGATGCCGACGGCAGCATCGGCAAAAATACGATTAACGCCGTAAAAGGATGGCAAGAAAGCCAAAAAATCGCCGCCGACGGCATGTTTGGCAAAGATTGCGCAGCGCGCGCCGGATTGACGATCAAAAAAGAAACCGACGATCCGACGGGCATCAACCCGCACACGGTGAATTACAAACAGTACGACAGCCGTTGGGCAAAATTGATGTATTCGAGTCAGAATGACAAAACGCAAACCTACAAATCGAGCGCTTGCGGTCCGACGGCGTGCGCGTCGATTATTGCCATGAAAAACAGCGATGTCACGCCGGTAACGCTTGGCACCGTGGCGGTCGACGAAGGTTACCGAACGAAAAACGACGGAACAAAACATTCGTTCGTTCCCTATATCGGCGGGCAGTACGGCTACAGCGTTTCAAAAACGACGGTCGAAGAAGGCTGCAAACAGCTTGCCGCCGGCAAATATGCCGTTGCGGTGATGTCGGCCGGATATTGGACAACGGGCGGTCACTATATCACGCCTTACGGTTACAAAAATGGCACGATATACGTCGACGATCCGGGGCATGAGTCGCGTCCCAAAGGATTCAAACAAAAGAAAGCCGAATTTGCCCGCGAATGCCATGGCTTCTGGGTCTTCGGTTAACCGTTTGATTGCATCCTTTCATCGCCTCGGGCGGCGGCGAAATAATATGATCCGCGCCGGACGGGGCGCGTTTTTTTTTTTTTTTTTTTATTTGCGCAACGATCCGCCGCGCCGGGCGAAGTGCCGATCTTTCGGCGTCTTGCAATCATATCATTATCCGTTCCTTGCACATGTTATGCGGATCGCCGCAACGAAACGTTGCGATAACCGCAAGCGTCAATCGGGAACCGTCGCATAGGCTTGCAAGCCGTCCGGACTCGGACAGAATGATAAAACGTTTAATTATTCGATTCTTGCAAAAGAATCATGGCTTGGGGGAATTTGACGGCGAAACTTTGATATCAAATCGGGAGCGAGCGGATAGATTTGCAATTCGGTCGGCCAACGGTATATCGAACCGTTGCATAAGATTTTTTCGTCTTCGAATGCGCGCGACACGCGCGCCACCGTTTCATGAAGCGACGCCGGGCGCAAATCGGCCGATCCGATCAAATCTCTGCGCATCGCGCCGAAAGATGCTTCCATCGGGCGATCGATATAAGAAAAAAAACGCGAAAAGATATAAGCCGTATGAAAATATTCGGGGATTTCGGTCATTGCGTCAGCTTCGCAAGAAATTGCACAATAGCGGAGAATTCCGAATATTCTTCGAAGCTGACCGCTCGAAGGAAAATCCTGCCCGGGCAAAAGATCGCGCGATCGTCGGATGGCGGGCGTCTGAAGCCGCAAATGTTCGACGCAAAAGCACGGAACGGCGCAATCGAACTCTTCGATATAGGTCAAATCAAGCCAAACGACGGCTTGCATGAGGAGCTCGCGAACGCGATTGAACGTCGTCCAAACATCGAGAACATGCCTTGCCGGATGCGTTTGGGACGGAATATCGACGATAAGATCGCGAAACCCTTGTTCCTTCCAATGCTGCAGCGCGCCGGTTTCGAGAAAAATTTGCGAAACATCGTTTGCCGACCAAATGTTGCAAAAGCGATGATTTCCGCGATTGACGAAATATTGTCCGTCTTTTGGCGCAAGCAGCCGCACGCCGCTGAGCATATCGCTCAGGGGACCGTATCGTCGATTGGGGGTATCGATCATGCCGGGATTATGCGCATCGATCATGAGACTTCGCAAGTGTCGGAAACAAAACCGCCGCGCCCGCAAGCGGGGCGGCGCCCCGGGCGCGCGTATGCTCGCAGGGCGCAGCCCGAGAACATAGCGCGCCCCAAAGCCCGTATTGCGCCCCGGCGCAATAGGGCGACGCGGCGGGGAATTGCCCCCGGGGCAATCGCCGCCGCAGCGCAGGCGTATCGGCTTCGCCGATAGCCGCGCGCCCGGCAGCAAATCGAATAAAATACGAGAATTACAAAATTACAAGCAATTTTCTTCGGGATCGTATTCGAACGAGAGGCAATAAAGGTCGAGTTCGAAGGCCCAAATATGCCGCAGCGAACGAACGAGATCTTCGTACGTATTTTGATCGGCAATCGTCCATCGGGCGGGGGGATTTTTTGGCGCGCGCAGGAGCCTGTCGAACCCGGCTTCGTCTAAGATGGCGATATTCTGACCGGTATTTTTGAGATTTTTGACTTTATCTTGCTTGCATCCGCCGGTGCCTTTGGATCCCAAAATGAGGTAATCGATGTTGTGAGAGATGGAATTTTGCGTTTCTATGCCGACATCGATGAGGGCATGCTCGGCATCGGCGCGCGACATATCGGAAAGCCGGCCCGCGATGACGGCGGTTTTGGTTTGTTTGAAACAATCGTTTCCCATGGCCTCGCGCAGAAGCGTTTCGACCTGCGCGATATCGAGGAATCCCCAATCGATGTTATCAAAAGGCGAAGAAAATCCGGAAATATCGCTGTGAACGAAATCTTTTGCATATTCTTCGTGGCCGAGGTGAGCGAACATCGGATCGAAAAGGCGCGGCCGGGGCGCTTGTGCGATGATGCGGAAGCGGCGTTGCCCGGCGTCGCGCAGCATCATGACGAGAGCGACGGCTTGCGCCGGGGTTGCGATTTCTTTTGGTGGATCCATGATGAGTTGTTCGATGCCCTCGCGCCATCCGTTCATGAGATCGTCGGGGAGTCCGAGGGCAGATTGGGAGAATTCGCCCAACCGTTGGTAGCGCTCGACGCTCGTGACGTCTTTTGAGCCGATCGTTTCGATGACTTCTTCGAGGAACCCCGAATAAATATCGTAGGCATAAAGCGGCATGTCGTTTTACTCCGCAAGACGGTCGATTTGCGCTTGGAGTTCGCGTGTGAATTCTTCGGGCATATCGCGATTTCGGAAGATGGCGCTCATTCGGTTCCATTTTTCGCGATAAGCCTGCGTGCGGACTGTAAATTGCTCGTCGTACTCACGCTGCGCGTACTCTCGTCCGAGGGCAGATTTGAAAAGGCGTCGGAGGTCTTCGTAACGCGGAATTCGCCCGATGGGCGTGTCGATAGCATCAACTTCGCCGTGCACGCGAGCTTCGGCCCAAAGCAGCCAAACTTTTTTGTCGAGTTTATGATTGAGGAATTTTCCGTCTTTTCCGCGCAAAAAGTAGTTGGTGGCGAAGACTTTTGGCGTTTCGGCGAGTTTCTGAGCGAGGACCAAGTGGTCGGCGACGTATTGCGAGAGCGGCAGCGTCATGAAATCGAGGTTGGCGTAGGGATTATGTTTTCGGACGCCTTCTTGTCCGATCGTCGCGGCCGTCGTTTCGCTTTCGATGCACGCGCCCAAAAGTACGCCGTGAGCCCAAGAAAGGGCTTCGGCGATGGGCACGCTCGTGTCGGAGTCGCGACCGCCGTAGACGATGGCGCTGAGCGCGACGCCGTCGGGGTCGTGCAGGGCGGGATCTTTGTTTTCGAGGGCTTCGAGCCAGATCGTATAGCGCGCATTTTTATGCGACACGGCAACGGGCTTTCCGTCGGGGGTTTTCATATCGGGCGACCAAGAGCCGAGATAATGTTTTGCGCCGGCTTTCGCTTTGTCTTCGAGCCCCGAGCCGATCCAAATCGGCGTGCCGTCTTCGTTGATGAGGACATTTGAAAAGATGCATTCGCCTTCGTGCGTGAGGACTTTGAAAATTTCGGGGTCGTCTTGGGCATTGACATTTTCGATGATGCCGAAGATGCCGCGCTCGACGTTGACGGCGCGCAATTTTCGGCCGAAAACGCGGGCATAGATGATATCGTCGCCGACGATGCTTTGCCCCGGGATCATGGCGGTGGAAGTTTTTCCGCAAGCCGACGGATAGGCGCCCGAAAAGTATGTGACGCGGTTATCGGGACCGTGGACGCCCATGAGGAACATATGTTCGGCAAGCCATCCTTCGCGGTGCGCGCGGGCGATGGCCAGGCGAAACGCGAGTTTTTTGAGCCCGACGGAATTCCCGGCATATTGATTGTTGACGGAGAAGACGCGGTTTCCTTCGAGATCGACATAAATCCGGCGCTGATCGACGTTCTTTGTCACGCCGTTTTCGAGCGCGCCGGCGCTATGGACGAAGACGAAGAAATCGTCGGGATTTTTTGCCGTCCGGAACGCTTCGTAACCGCGTCGGTAGAGCAAATCTTCGGAATGCGCGACATAGGCGGAATCGGTGATTTGCAAAGCAAGCAGCGAGAACGGGGATTGCGTCGGTCCGAGGCAGCAGAAGCGGACGAACATTTCTTTTCCGGTCATGATTCCGTCGAGGAGGCGGGAGATTTCGTCGAGTCCGGTTCGGCGATCGAGCGTCGACGTTTCGAAGCCGAAATCGATGGGGTTTGAAATGAGGAGCTTTGTATGGGCTTTGTCGCGGGCCTGGTCTCGGGGACCGTCGAAATGGCAGGTGTGGCCGCGCATGGGAAGCCGATGTTCTTCTCCGTTTTCGAGGGCTTTTTTGCGCAATAATTCGGCGTCTTCGGCGGAGTCGTCGATGACGGTGACAGAACTCGGCTTGCAGATCCGGACATATTCTTCGACGATTGCGCAGACGCGGGCATTGCTGAGACGGGCAAGTTTATCCATGGTGATTTGCTCCTGATGCGTGGTCGGTGAAAAACAATCGTCAAACCGATTGTTTTTTCGAATCCTAATCCTAAAAAGATTGAAAAGGCCGCAGCGGACATCGGCCGATTTGCGATGATTGCGGCGCGCGATTGCCTGCATGCATCCTAATGGCAACGGCGTCAAAAATGTTCCGAAAAACGTCGCAGCCCTGCGCGAAAGCCGGCGCATGCGCGCGCCCGAAGGGGTGATCAGAGCGCGCCGCGTTCGCCGGAATTGTAGGATTTCGTCGTGATTTGAAAATCTTTGACGAGAATATTGCAGTCGGTTTCTTTGCCGTCGACCATCGTGCATTCGCGCGCGAGTTTTCCGTCGGGGGTATAGACCTGCCAAAGCCCTTGCTCGATATCGCCGACGAAAGCGCCCTTTGCCATGATGCCGCCGGCTTGATAATAGAGCGCGACGTCGCCATTTTGCATATCGTTGTCGTACGTCTTTTGGCTTCGCATGTTTCCGTTGACGTAGTATTGCGTCCAACGTCCGGAGCGCTTGCCGTCTTTCATGGTTCCCGCCGTATCGACGGCGCCGGTCGGATGGTATGACGTCCAAGCGCCGTTAAGCTTGTCTTTTTCGTAGTTTGCGGCGAGTTTTATGCGTCCGTGGACGTCGAACTCCAAATAAGGTCCTTGTTTTCCGTCGAATCCGACGCAAAAAAATCTCGGATAGGACGAGTCTTTGTCTTCGACGCGATTCGTCTGCTGCGGACATTGAAAAGTTTTGAGTTCGGCGAAAGGTTCATTTTTCGCGGCGCCGTTTTTGCCGCACGACGCGGCGCAAAGACAAACGAAACCGGCGGCAAAAATCCGGCAAGCGCTCCGAAGGCGCATCATCGGGCAGGCGCGCGCGGCATGCCGCGCATCGGCGGCGCTTTTGCCGCGGCCCAAACGCGCGCGCAGTTGCGCCGGCTCCCGTTCGGAGACGGCAGAAAAGGAAAAACTGAAATCCGAAAAGCGCATCATGATCACCCGAAAACGAAGCCATGACGGCGGCATAGCGCAAAACCGCCGTCGCAGCTTCGATGAAAACCTGAACGTAAAAGAGCCGAATCCGACCTAATTTTCGGAGCTCCCCCGAGCCCCGCGCCGAATGCGGATCGCGTTTTAGCCCGATTTTCCGAAACATGGCAAGCGCGGGCAGAAAAAAATGGCATCGCGGCGCATTTTGCCGTCGATCCGACGCCGTCCCCGGTCTGCGCGCCGGCCGCGAATCCTTGCGCCCAAACCGCCCGGGCGCAGGCGCGCGGCGCAAAAAAGTCCTTTTCATTCGCAAATGAAATCGGTAGCATGAATACCGCCCATTTTAATGCCGAAATTCGGGAAATTCCCGAGAACTTGGGACAGATAAGGCGTTTGCAACGAGGAGGGTTTTATGCATCGGTATCGCATCGCAATGAAGATTATGATGTCTTTGGGCGCGTTGGCTTTTTTTGGCGCATGCGCAACCGACGATACGGGGCCGAAAGACACGACGATGGACTATTGGTCGAAAAAAAAAGGCGACTGCGAAGAAGTCCTCAAGAGCCCTCATGCTTATGATTTGCCGCAGCTGACGCGCTGCACGAAGATGTGGGAAATGTACCGCTATGTCGACAATATTCCGCTCAAGGAGCGGTCGATGTATGCGGTTGCATTCAGCACGGTCAGCCACAAATCGCCCGATGCATACGATCGCGCCATCGCCGACGCGGCGCTGACGCGTTTGTGCATTCCGCGCCATCCGCTCGATGCGAGCGGTCAGGTTCGCGAAGAAATCCCCGATTCGCTCCAATGCAATACCGTTTCCGACATTTCGATAAGCGGGACGGCGGTGGCGTCGTCCAATCCTTATCAGCGCACGAAGGCGACGGTCGAAGTCGACGACGTCAGCGACAAAGAAATGTCGCGCGCCGCATCGCTCTACAAGAAGGGCTCGGCGCAGCGCCAAAAAGACAACCTGAGCAAAGCGATGGGGTTCTATCGCGATGCATTGAGCGTTTATCCGCATTATGTGGCGGCAAAATACGATTTGGCATGCGCGCTTGCCGTGTCGGGCGATGAGCGCGGCGCGCTTCGCGAGCTCGAAGAATTGAACACGTGGAATGACGGCGAAGCGCAGCAGCGCATCGTCAAAGCGCGATCCGACTCCGATTTCGAATCTGTCCGCGACAATCCCAATTTCAAACTCATCACCGGATATGTGCGCGTCGTCATCGTAAACGGCGCAAGCACGATAGGCGAAGAACATGTTGCGGCGATGAAAAAGCGCCTTGAATCGAAGAATATCCCCGTTGCGCAAGTCGGGAAAAGCAGCGGCGTCGTCCTTTCGCCGCAGATTATGTATCACGAAGGTTTCGAAGAATACGCCTATAAAGTGCGCGATGCGTTGGGCAATTCCAAGATGGCGGTCACGCTCGATCGCCGCAAAGGGAGCACCGACGACGTGCTCGTATTGTGGGGTCAGCCCGAAGCGGCGGCCATCGGCGCCGGCCAAAGCGCGCCGGTCGTTCAGGGAACGCGCGCGCAAGGCAGCGAAAACAAACTCGACGATTTGGTCAGCGGCGTAGAAAAGACGAAAAAATCGGTCGATCATACACGCGATGTCGGCGAGTCTCTGACGAGTTTCTGATTTATCGGCACACCGATTGCAGACGGCGCGGCATTTTTGCCGCGCTTTTTTTTTGCGCAATCCCTCCGATTATGACGAAGATTCTTCGGCGTTTATCTTGTTTATTCGGATAAACGGCAGGATATAAACGATAAAACTGCGCGCATCATTTTCCCGTTCATACCGAAGATTATTTGACGTTTATCTTGTTTGCCTGCATAACCGGCAGGATATAGACGATAAAACTGCGCGCATCGTTTTCCCGATTATGCCGAAGATTATTCGGCGTTTATCTTGTTTGCCTGCATAACCGGCAGGATATAGACGATAAAACTGCGCGC
>CAVGZQ010000114.1:1166-9789 GCA_963633515.1 Bacteroidaceae bacterium | reverse complement strand
CGCACAATGCATCCGCGTCGGGATCGGCGGCCGATGTCTTGCATGCGAGCTTATCGCCGTCTTTTTGGCACGTTTTCCCCGACGCGCATTCGGCTCCTTCGGTCTTGTTTGCGCACAAAACATCGTCTGTTTTCGATTTATCCGAAGAATCTCCGTCGCTGCACCCAATCATCGATAAAAACGCAACAATCATCACAGATACGCAAATTTTGTTCGTCATCCTCAAAAGCTCCTCTTGTTGTGACGGAAACCCGCAAACCGAACGGCTGCGAAAAAAAAGACGCGCCAACGGCGCGCCGCCCCCAAAACGCCTCCCGGACGCCGCCCTGCGCCTATATCAAAAAGCGCATCCCCCAAGGTCCCGCCTGAGCGTAGCGTAGATTTTCATCCTCTGCGCCGAAATGCAACGCCGGCACGAGAAAATCGATCTCGGGTGCCGACGCGATATCGAACCGATCGGTCGGATCGTAAAGTTCCCCGTCGAGCGTGTACGCCTCGGGCGCGGTCAGCTCTATATGAACTTTTCGTGCCAATTTTCGCGTCACGCCGCGCAATGTCCCCGATTTGCCGCGCAAGATATCGGCAAACGACGTCGCGATCTTTACGGGATTGTCGCCCGAATACGCAAGCTCAAACACCCCCGCATCGTGCCCGGCTCGCGGGAACAAAACGAAATGAAGCGGCAGCCGTTCGACAAACGACGCAAAAAACGTATGCGCCGTCAGCTGTTCTTCTTCCGCATCGTCGGCGCGCCACTTCATCGCGATCGGCTCGAGCAAACGCTTGCTCATTTCTCCGCCGACCGCCGCGCTCGCCACGACCTTTGCCAAAAGCTTCGTCGCGCCCACAGGATTCGGCTCCCCCGACCCGTAATAATCGACCATAAACCGCGCCGCCACGCCAAAACCGAACATAAACGACAAATGCCCGTTTACCCGAAGCAAATTCCGTTTTATGCACCGCATCGGAATATTATGCCGATACCGAACGCTTGCCAGCATTAAATTCGCAAGCCCCGTCCCCTCTATCCCAAACGACCGCGGCACCATGTTTTGCGTTCCCGTCGGCAGCAGCAAAATCGGCGGCAACGGATCTGCCCCGTAAACATCGCACAAAATTTCCATCGTCCGGTGCGCCGTCCCGTCTCCGCCGCTTATCGCGATGATATCGATTCCGACGCGCCGAAACGTCTCCGCCGCTTTGTATGCGTCCGTTATCGTCCCCGTCGACGACACTTCGCCGTCGCTGCCGATCACATACGCCAATTGGTCTTTGAGCTCCGGGTGCAACTTGTTCAAACGCGCATTGCGATTGCTTATAACGCCTATTCCGGGCATAATGTCTCCGACTGTTCGAACTTTATTCGCATAAATAAACACGCGTCCGCATTATATTCGCAAAAACGCGGCATCTGCCTTCCGCAAGCAAACCTTGCAGAGCGCGGCATAATGCTTTTTTGTCACGATTTTGTCTAGCCGGTCTTTATAATCTCTGCCCGATTGCGCAATTTTATGACGCACGCAGCGCCAAGCGCCGGTTTTGCGCCGACCGCCGGCCGTCTGCCGCAAAGGGCAGACATGCTCCGGCGATTTCGGCTTGCGCCGCAATGCGCCTTCGCGGCTTCGTCTGTGACGCGCTGCGCCATGCGAAGTTTTTTTGCCCGCCGCGCGATCTATTTGCCGTAATGCTGCTGAATGAGTTCGTATGCCGCTGTTATTTCTTGCGTTTTTTGCGTCGCAATCCGCTCGGCTTCGGGCGATTCGCCGTGTTTGTCGGGATGCCACTCCCGCATCAGCTTGCGATAAGCTTTTTTGACTTCGTCATGCGGCGCGCCGTAGGGCAAGCCCAAGCAATGAAACGCTTCGAATATCGGCATATCGGCCGGATTGGGCAAATACGCATCCCAATTAAACCCGGGATCTGCCGCGCGCATTTTGTCGATCAATTTAAAAAGCTGACGTTCGGTCAGGCGATGCGCGGCATTGGGAATATCGCCGATTCGCGTATGCCCTATTCGGACATCGCGCAGTTGTTCCCCTTTTTCGAGGATAAAATCGCGCGCCGCCCGCGCGCGCGGATGCGCGTCGATTTTGGCATGCAAGTCCTCAGACAGACGCTGTCCTTTTCTTACGCCGGCCTCAACGCCGCGCTGGATTTTTTCGGCCCCCGTTTGAAGCCATTCAAAAAGCGCGGCCTTATCGAATTTCTCTGACATGCATGCCTCACTGACAATAGGGATCGACTTTATCGGCGCGATCAAGCGCCTCTTGAGCCTCGGCGGAGCGTTTAAAATATTTCAGAAATTCGGCATAATGGCGAAGCGACTCCGACACGCAATGCCATGCCCCTACCGATTCGAAAAGCGATGTCGCCGCGTTGTGCAATTTTTCCGTCTTTTCTTTCGATGCGCGTCCCAATTTCCGCCGCAATACCTCCAGATTGAGACGCGCGCTCAAATCATACCCGCAGCTGAGCAAGTACGTATTGCCCAGGCGCTGCGCCGCATCAAAAAACAGACGCAGCGACTGCGTCGTCTTCTTGAAATTCTTGCGCGAAAAGTCGTAGCGCGCCTTGAGCCAAAAATATTCCGCCCGCCATCGGGCGCTCGGATGCGCGGCGACGAGCCCCGCGAGCTCTTCCATGTCGGCGCGGACTTGCGATCGCCCGAGCGTCGTCATCATCAAACATGCCCGCATCGACAGCAAATTAAACCGATCGGCCGTTTCGCCCGTCTTTCGGACGATTTCAAAACCGCGTTCGATGTAATCGAGCGGCAATCCGTCGTTGAGCGCCGCCGCGCATTCTGCCATCACGATGAGAACCGGCGGCATCTTGTGCCGGCAGCCGCTCACCGTCAGCCCGCAATACGCCTCCGATGCCGCCGCCCGCGCCCTCTCGGGCTCGCCCCGCATCATGTATATCCGCGCGCAAAGCGTCTGAATTTCGGCTATTTTTGCCAAATCGCCCGCATCGCGGCGGATTTCAAGCGCCTTCTCCGCATAACGCAAACCGTTCACGAGAGCGCCCTTGCAACCCATTTCAAACACGAGCGCGCTCAAAGCGACGTATGCATCGCTTATCCGAAGCTTATCGTCGATTTCTTCCGACAGCTCGACCGCTTTGAGCAAATACTTCTGAGCTTCGGCATACGATCCTTCGATGCGCAAGATATCCCCGCAGGCTATCATCGAATCGACGGCGCCGGCGCCGCTGCGGATAAACTTTTCATACGCCAAACATTGAAGGCACGCCGCCCGCGCCGTGCCGAATTCGCCGATCCGACGGCATATTTGCGCATAAAAATCGAGAACTTCCGCATATATCGAACCATTCTCCGGACCGATATGCCCCAAGCAAAATCCGATTTCTCCGATTGCCGAGATATTTTCGAACCGTTCGAAAAATCGCCGCGCGCAGCGAAGCCGCATTTGCACCGCTTCGAGCATCATCCCCGCCGCTTCGAAGTGATATGCCGCGCGCGCAGGCACGCCCGGGGTTTCGGCCGCGCCCGCGCTGACCATCTGCGCATAACATCCGCGGATTTGGCGCGCGAATTCAGGCTGAAGCCGCGTCACCTCGGCACAAAACTGCGACCGGCCGATCATGCGGTATTTCGCCCCGCGCGCGCCGTCCGACGGCATTTCCGCCAATATCCCCATCCGGCAGCACTTCTTCGAGATTTCTTCGCACCACGTCGTGCGAAGCGGATGCGACCAGATCGGTTCGTCGGGCAACGGCTCCAAATCCATGAGCTGAATCAAATCCTGCAAATAAAACGCATTGTCCGGCATCGACGCCCATGCCAAGAAATTATACATTTCTTCGTCAAACGACAGCACATGCGCATGCGCGACGGCCTCGGGCGTCGCGCCGATCTTGCCCGCTTGCGCAATGATGCCGGCGTTGTCGGCTGACTCCGGTTTCGAGAAAAAACCCAAATTCCGAAACATCAGCAGCAATTGACGCAAAAGATCGAATCTTCCGCAGCATTTCTCGGCAATCGCCTTGCAACACTCGGGCGATGCATAGCGCGCGCCCAACGCATAACCGATCAAATCGCCGATTTCTCCCGCCTCAAGCGGCGGCACGGTCAACGTTTCGACGGCAGGGCGCGCCGCCTCCGAACGGAGCGTCAAGCCGTCGCCGTCTTCGTCGTCGGGAATGTTGCCGGCGATTCGTTCGCCGCCCGTCCTCCCGTCTTCATCGTTCAGACACGATTCTTTTGCCCAATCGATCGAATCTCCCGCAAAAATCATCAAAACGTTCGGCATCGGCTGTTTTCTGAGCCAACTGCACACATCGCGCCAGCTGTTTTCCTGCCCGCGCGCGCGCGTGGGCAACACGATGACGGTCGGTCCCTGCGACGCATCCCGCGCCGCGATGTTCAAAAACAGCTCGCGCATGTCGCTCGGGCTGCACGCCAAAAGCCGTTCGGCATCGCCGGCGCGCGTTTTAGACGCCAAATGGCTCAAACCGAAGCGCACAAACAAAATATCGAGACCCCAGCGCAAATCGCCCGGCTCAAACAGCAAGTTTGCATTGCGTATGAGCGTCTCGCTTTTCGTCGCTTCGTCATCGTCGGGCATGCATCCCAAACGGCTCGCGACGAGCGCCGTCACGAGATCGATCGGCGCATCGCCGGACGGAATCGCCGGCGCATAACACGAGAAATTCGGCACCGTATCGGCGCAATGCGTCAAAAATCGACGCAAAATCCGATACGGCGTCATCGAACACACGCTCTCGATCGAAACCCCGCGCGCAAACGGCTCGTCTTGCGCGTCGGCCAAAAGCGCCGTCAGCCTGTCGATCGCCGTTTGCTGCGTCGTGTCTTTTTCGTCGATCCGGGCATTGAAAATATCGAAAAAACGGGCATCGAACGCTTTGTCGATCGCATAGCGCGCGCACGAAAGGCGCACGGCCGCCGAATCGGGTTCATTTTCGGGGTGGATGCACGCCTTTTCTTCGACAGACGTCCGCGACGGCAGACCGGGCACCGCCGCAGGGGCGCTGCCCGAAGCGGCTTGCTGCGATGCGCTCAATTGCATCCCCATGCGCGACGCATACACCGCCAGTGAGTCGCTCTTTTTGGGCGCCGGCCGGGCTTCGTCCGAATCTGCCGCCGCCTGCTCGCGCGTCCGCTCCATCACCCCTTCGTCCAAAACCGGCATATCGAACGATTTGTCGATTTCGACGCACGGCAAGGCGCCGCTGCCGATTATCCCGATGATGTTCGATGCGTCGGACGGCGCAAAACCGGTCTTGCGATGCAAAACGGGCGGATTGACTTTTATCCCGCAAACCCGAATTTTCCCCGATGAATTGTGTTGCGCATCGGCTATTGCGCGCACATTGCCCGAATCCGACGAATCCCCTTCGGCTTCGCCCGAAGCAATCCCCTCGCGCAAGGCGTCGAATGCGCTCGAATGCACGTAAACTTCGTTCGTCCCTTCAAACGCATGAACGACCGGCGGTTCGAACGCATCGCAAAGCGCATCAAATGCGCTCGATTGAATGTAAACTTCGTTTGTCCCTTCAAACCGCGCCTGCGAAGAAGACTTGTCGGCAGCGGCGGCTGCGCCGACTTTCGGCACGGGCGGCAAACCCACAGCGCTTTTTGGCCGCAATCCGCCGCCGTTTTCCGGATCTCCCGCGCCATTCTGACGCCAAGCGCGCCGATCGGGCGCGCCGCCCGAGTCCGAAAGCGCTTTGTCGATATCGTCGATCTTGATTTCGGCGGCATTGAGCTGCGCCGCGCTGCAAACCGGTTGCGATCCGTCCGGCAAGCTTTCCGAACCCGGCGCCGACGGCCGCTCAAGATTCGCATTTTCTTCGCTTTCATCCGATTTTAACGCAATATCATGCGCTTTTTTGTCTTTGGCATAAAACTTTTCGGCAAAACTGTCGCCGAATGTTTTGCGCTTCTTGTCGCCGTCGGGCGGCGCCGATACATCGGACAGGGACGCATCAAAAGACGATGATTTCGCTCTTTTTCCGGCCGCCGCGCCGCGCGGACGTTTCGATTCGGCGCCGGTCTGCGCCGCAATCCCCGTCTGCGTGCCGAGTATCGCATGCAGCGGCGCGACGAACGTGCCGCCGGGCGGCGGCGCGACGTTTGCCGGACTCAAAACTTCGCTTTCGCGCGTTTGGCCGCCTTCGCTTTCGATCGGACGCGCAACGTCTTTCGGATTCGGATTCGTGACATCGGGTTTCAACGCTTACCCCCCTTATCTCGGCTGCGCGCCGCCGCAGCGCCGAAAAAACGGCGCCGCTCCGTCGATCAATAAATCGTCTTTGCCAGAACGGCCGTCACATTGTCGGGCCCGCCGTTCGTATTCGCCGCAATGATGAGCTCGCGGCACGCCTGCGGCAAATCGTTCGAATACTTCGTCAGGATTTCTTTCATTTGCGGCTCTTTGACCGGATCGCTCAGACCGTCCGAACACAGCAAATAAATATCGCCGTCGGCATGTTCGTAAAAATTCGTCTCGACTTCCACGCTTTCTTGCAATCCGACGGCGCGCGTGATGACGTTTTTATACGGAAAACTCGGCAAATCTTCGGGACGCAGAATTTTCGAACGGATATATTCGTTTGCCAGCGAATGATCTTCGGTCATCTGGCGAAGCTCGCCGCCGCGCAAGCGGTAGCAGCGCGAATCGCCCACATGCGCGATCATCACGCCTTCCCTGACAAAATACGCCGCAACCGCCGTCGTTCCCATCCCGTTGTATTTCGTGTTTTCGCCCGCCGCCCGATGAATGACCGAATTGGCGCGCATAATCGACGCAATCAGACGGCGTTCCTCGCGGCTCTTCGGTTTGCGGCGCCCCGCCGGCCAAAGCGGAAGGTCGATCGGGCCTTCTCGCTTGAGCGTTTCTTCGTAATACGATTCTATCTCGTTTATCGCCATCCGCGACGCGACTTCGCCCGACTGATGGCCGCCCATGCCGTCGGCGACGACGACAAACGACTCCGTCTGCGAAACGAAAAAACTGTCCTCGTTGTGATCGCGAACCATACCCGTATCTGTCAATCCTGCGCACTGCAATCGCATGTATTACTCCTTAATGTTTGCCAACATGACGCTTCCGCATGACGAATCAGCATAGAGTCGGCAATCATACCGCCATTCGGGCGTCCGACGCAATCTTTTCGGCAATCCGTTGCTTTTTTTGTCGTTCCGAACGCCGCCGACGCGAACCGGCTCCTTGCCCGAACGATGCAATCCAAAACAAACGTTTCTTTTTTTGTTTGACCGGGCTATGGCTTGCGCCATACGCCCTTCGGGGCGGGCTATGGCTTGCGCCATACGCCCTTCGGGGCGGGCTATGCCTGCGGCATACGCCCTTTGGGCGCGCTATGGGCTTTTTGCCCATACGCGCGCCGGCGCGGCGGCGATGCTTGCGCTTTGGCCGCCGCGCTCCAATCCGCGCCGTTATCCCAATCGCCGCGTCCGAAGCCGTCGGGTTCGAGCCACGCATGCATCCGAAGCTTCGATCCTTCGATTCGGCGCCCGACGACAACCTTTGAATCTTGCCCGTGAAATGCCAGCCAAATTTGCATTACCGACGCAATTTCAAGGCATGTTCCGAATTTTTTCGGCACCAGCCGGCGCAACGCCTTCATCTCGGAGGCGATGTCGTCGGGCTTAATCCGGATGCGGCGCGCCGGCACGGCGGCGCAAATCCGTTCCGAAACCGCCGCGCACGCCAATACGACGCGATGCGGTCCCAAAATGAGCCGATTGAGCGCGCTGCATGCGGCAATCGGGACGGGCAGCAAAAAAATCGACCCAAACACGTCCGATCCTCCGCGCGAAATCAAATTTGCCCGCCGTAAAGCGCTTCGATCCGGTCTTTGCACCGCTTTTCGACAACATGACGCCTGAGTTTGAGCGCCGGCGTGAGCATGCCGTTTTCGATCGTGAACGCATCGGCGACGACGGCGATCTTTTGCGGGCGCTCATAGCCGCGGAAATCTTCCGACATTTTTTGGACTTCCGCGAAAATCTCCGCCTCCAATTCCGGGTTTCGGGCGAGTTGGCCGGGCGTTTGCCCGGCGAGCTTTCGGCGTGCGGCGAATTTCGCAAAATATTCGTCGCTCGGGCGCACAATCGCGACATTATACGGCTTGCCCGCGCCGAACATCACGGCGTGTTCGATAATCGGCGACGTTTTGATTTTTTCTTCCAGCGCGCCCGGCACGACGTATTTGCCGTTTTCGAGCTTGTATTGCTCCTTGACGCGCCCCGTGAGAAACAAATAACCGTCGCCGTCGATATAGCCCAAATCGCCCGTTCTGAACGCGCCGCCGCTCATCGCTTCGGCCGTCAGTTCGGGCAAATTGTTGTAAGCTTTCATCACGCATGCGCCCGACACGACGACTTCGCCGATCGCCGGCGCGCCGCCGGTTTCGGCGTTCGGTTCGGACGGTGCTTCCGCATCCGATTCAATCGGAACAATTTTGACGCGATTGCAATTCAAAACGCGTCCGACCGAACCGAATTTTATGTGACCGTGTTTGTTGACCGCGACGATAGGCGCCGTTTCGGTCATGCCGTAACCTTCGAAGATCGTTATGCCGAAATCGGCGAAAAATTGGACGATTTCGATCGCCAACG
>CAVGZQ010000114.1:0-1156 GCA_963633515.1 Bacteroidaceae bacterium | reverse complement strand
GCCGCGCGCAGCGCTTTGAGCCCGATCGATTCGATCCCCGAAAGATTTTTTTTGCGCGCCTTGAGCGACAAATCGTCGGCCGCTTCGAACAACGCCCGCGACAGCGGATTCTTTTCGGCTTCGAGGTGTATCGCATCGTAAAACTTATTGAACACCTTCGGCACGCCGACCAAAATCGTCGGCTGCGCCTCGCGCAAATTCTTCGCTATCGTCCGGGCCGATTCGGCCAACGCAACCGACGCCCCGAAATAGGGGAAAATATGGAGCTCGACCGTTTTTCCGAACGCATGCGCCCAGGGCAAAAACGAAAGCGATCGGTCATGACACGATGCATCGAACCCGTCGAACGTGCAGACGGCGTTTGCGACGATGTTGCGATGCGTCAGGATGACGCCTTTGGGGCGGCCTGTCGTGCCGCTCGTATACAGAATATCGGCGATCGAATCTTCGCCGGCATCGCGGCTTTTCATGCCTTCGGGCGTTCGGGCGATGATCTTTTCGACCGAATCGAATTCTTGCGCATCGGGCACGTCGGTTAAGAAAATAATGCGTTCGACAGTTTCGATCGCAAATTCTTCGACCGTTTGGGCAATGCGCGCATTGTTGACGAATACGAACCGCGCGCCGCAATCGCGAAGAATATACGCCCAATCTTCGGCTTTTTGGACTTCGTACATCGGGACAACGGCGGCGCCCAAGCCGTATGCGGCATAGACCGTCATGGCAAACGGCACGTTATTGCCCGAAATAATCGCGGCCACATCGCCCGATTTTAAGCCCATGGCGCTCAGACCGCCGCGGAGCCGTTCCATTTTTTCATGAAACTCGGCGTAAGTCATCCATGCATAGCGATCGCCCGATTTATAGCCGAAAAGCGGGCGGTTTGAATATTTTTGCGCCGATATGTCGATGAGATCGGCAAGCGTTTTGAGTTCTTTCAAAGAAAATTCCCCTTATTTTGATGATTTTTCCGCTTTGATTCGGATCGCAACGCCGATTTCTGCGGCCGAAAGCCCGCAGCCGCGCGCGTTTTGCGCCGGTTTTCGCCGTCAAAAGCTCTGCGCGCGACATTGCCGCGCGTATTGCCCGCAGGCAACAGCGCGGCCGCGAAGGCGTATTGAGCCCCCCCCCGGGGGGGGCGAAACAGCCGGAGCCC
>CAVGZQ010000113.1:2019-9829 GCA_963633515.1 Bacteroidaceae bacterium | reverse complement strand
CGGGCGCGGAAAAAATATTTTTGTCGGTTTCGAAAAAAAAAAGAAAAAAGCGCGAAGGAACAAAAAAAGCTGCATTAAAAAGTCAAGAAAAATCGCACAAACGATCGGCGCAAAACGGGCGAAAAAAGTTGACAATGTGTGGTTGCGCGGCGTACTATTTTGCGGCTTTTTGCCGGGTTTAGCTTGGACGGCAGAGGCGGAAGCGGGGCAAAAGAAGCGCCCCGGGCGTTGCAGGAGAGAGAGTGCATGAGACGACAACCGCGAAATTCCCTATCGGCAAGATTTTTGAATTTCGCAGGTTGCGCCGCGCGCCGACCGCTGAAAATTGCCGCCCGAGATAACAAGCATTTAATTCGTTGACCGAACTCGAGGAGATGAGATGTCAGAAGCGATTCAGTCGAACTTCAGAGCGCGCCGCAGCTATGCGACGAGCAAGTGCATCGTTGATGTGCCGAACCTGATCGACATTCAAAGACGTTCGTATGAGGCCTTTTTGCAAGCCGATGTTGCGCCGCAAGATCGGACGGAAACGGGTTTGCAAGGCGTGTTTAAGAGCATATTTCCGATACGCGATTTCAACAATACGAGCGAATTGGATTTTGTCAGTTATACGCTCGAAGAGTCGAAATACGATGTCGAAGAGTGCCATGCGCGCGGCATGACGTATGAAGCGCCTGTGAAAGTCGATGTCCGTTTGACGGTATACGATGTCGATGCGACGACGGGAGCGCGCAGCATCCGCGATATCCAGGAGCAGCAGGTGTATTTCGGCGCCATTCCGCTCATGACGCCCGAGGGGACGTTTATCATCAACGGCACGGAACGCGTCGTCGTCAGCCAGCTGCACCGCAGCCCGGGGGCATTTTTCGGAAACGACGACGGCACGACGTCGGCATCGGGGAAATTGAGTTTTTCGGCGCGGATTATTCCTTATCGCGGGTCGTGGCTCGATTTTGAATTCGATTCGAAAGACATGCTTTGCGTCCGAATCGACCGTCGCCGCAAGATGTATGCGACGATTTTGCTTCGCGCATTAGGGTATTCGACGCAAGAATTGCTCGATATGTATTATGATACGGAGACGATAACGATCGATCCGACAGGGATTTACCGTCCGCTTGAGCGCAAATTTTTGCTCAATCAGCGCGCGGATTTCGACGTTATCGATCCGCGCACGGGCGATATTTTGGTTCGCGAAAAGCGCAAATACAATGCCGGGGCGTTTCGGAAGATGACCGAAGCGGGGGTTACGCGCGTGCGGATGAGCATCGAATCGCTCTGCGAACGCGTTTCGGCCGAAGATTATTACGACGAAGACACGGGCGAATTGTTCTTGGAATGCAATCAGCAGATAACGCCCGAAATCATCGAAGCGTTGGGCGCGCGCGGGATAAACGAAATCCGCGTTTTGTATTTCGACGACGACGGTTTGAACGTCGGGCGTCAGCTCAGCCGGACGCTTGCCGTCGACAAGTGCCAAAGCCCCGAGGCCGCGCGCGTCGAGATTTATGCGCGCACGCGTCCGGGCGAACCGCCTCAGCAAGAACAGGCCGATCAGCTTTTCAACGGGCTGTTTTTCAATCCGGAGCTGTACGATTTGTCGCGCGTCGGGCGTCTGAAATTGAATCACAAATTCAAACTCGACACGCCGGCGACGCTGACGATATTGACGAAAGAAGATATCTTGGAAACGGTGCGTTATTTGATCGATTTGGCTCAGGGCAAGGGCACGGCCGACGATATCGATCACTTGGGCAACCGCCGCGTGCGCGCCGTGGGCGAATTGCTCGAAAACCAGTACCGCAACGGTCTTGCGCGCATGGAACGCGCCATCAAAGAGCGCATGACGATGAATCAGGCGAGCGACGTGGTGCGTCCGCACGATTTGATCAATGCCAAACCGGTCGTCGCGGTCGTGCGCGAATATTTCGGATCGAGCCAGCTGTCGCAGTTCATGGATCAAACGAACCCGCTGAGCGAATTGACGCATAAACGCCGTTTGTCGGCATTGGGTCCCGGCGGTTTGACGCGCGAGCGCGCCGGTTTCGAAGTCCGCGACGTTCATCCCACGCACTACGGGCGCATTTGCCCGATCGAGACGCCCGAAGGTCCGAACATCGGTTTGATTTCGTCGCTGTCGACGTTTGCCCGCGTCAACGAATACGGCTTTATCGAAACGCCGTACCGCCGCGTCAAAGATCGCAAAGTCCTCGACGAAGTCGTGTTTTTGAGCGCTTTGGACGAAGAAGATCATCGGATCAGCCCGGCCAATGTCGAAATCGACGATAAAAATTGCTTGGTGGGCGAAACGATCGAATGTCACGAAAATGGCGAACTTTCGGTCGTTCCGACCGATACGATCGACTACATCGACGTCAGCCCCAACCAAATGGTATCGGTCGCCGCCGCGCTCGTTCCGTTCTTGGAAAACGACGACGCAAACCGCGCATTGATGGGCGCAAACATGCAACGTCAGGCCGTGCCTTTGCTCGTTGCCGAGGCGCCTTGGGTCGGGACGGGGATGGAACGCATGGTTGCGCGCGACAGCGGCGTCGCCGTTTTGGCGCGTCATGCGGGAACCGTCGAACGCGTCGACGCCATGCGCATCGTCATCCGTGCCGATCGCGACGAAAACGGTCTCAACGTCAAGCCCGATATCTACAACCTCTATAAATATCGCCGTTCGAATCAGGGAACGTGTTTCAATCAAATTCCTGCGGTCAATGTCGGCGAACACGTCAACGCGGGCGATGTCATTGCCGACGGTCCTTCGACCGATTGCGGCGAACTTGCGTTGGGCAAAAACGTCGTCGTCGCCTTCGTGCCGTGGTGCGGTTACAACTACGAAGACGCCATTTTGCTCAGCGAGCGCATGGTTATCGAAGATTACTACACGTCGATCCATATCGAAGAATTCGAATGCGTGGCTCGCGACACAAAATTGGGCAAAGAAGAAATCACGCGAGATATTCCCAATGTCGGCGAAGAAGCGCTCAAAGATTTGGACGAATCGGGGATTATCCGCATCGGCGCCGAAATCAAGCCGGGCGATATCTTGGTCGGCAAAGTGACGCCCAAGGGCGAGACGCAGCTTTCGCCCGAAGAAAAATTGCTCCGCGCCATCTTCGGCGAGAAAGCCGGCGACGTCCGCGACAATTCTCTCCACGTTCCGCCCGGGCTTAACGGCGTCGTCATCGATGCCAAAGTCTTCAGCCGCAAGAAAGAAGACAGCGATGAACGATCGCGCGAAAACGATCGAATCGAAGAAGAGCGCCTCGTCAAGGCAATGAACGTCCAAATCAAGATTATCCGCGACGGCGGTTATCAGCGCATCCGCGAGTTCTTGGTCGGACGGACGGCGTCGGCAAAACTCATCGACGACGATAAAAATGCCTTATTGGCTAAGGGCACGGTGATTACAGATGAAATTTTAGACAGCATTCCCCGCAATCTTTGGAAGAATATTCAAGTCAAGGATAGCGCGGTTGCCGGCAAAATCGACCAAATCATGGCACTCGTCGATCAGCAGTGCGAAGAGGCCAAAGCGTATTTCGACGACAAACTCGCCAAACTCGAAAAAGGCGATGAACTCCCGCCGGGCGTTCTCAAGATCGTCAAAGTGAGCGTAGCCATCAAGCGCAAGATCCAGGTCGGCGACAAGATGGCAGGCCGTCACGGCAACAAAGGCGTCGTCAGCAACGTGTTGCCGGTCGAAGACATGCCCTATTTGGAAGACGGCACGCCGGTCGATTTCGTGCTCAATCCGCTCGGCGTTCCGAGCCGAATGAATATCGGGCAGATCTTGGAAATGCACTTGGGATGGGGCGCCCGCGGCATGGGCATGAAGATCGATCGGATGCTTCGCGCGGCGCGCGCCGATCATTGCGAAAAATTGCGCGAGACGCTCAAAGAAGCTTATCCGCAGCCCGAAACCGCCGAATTTATCGACAGCCTGAACGAAGACGATGTCATCGAATTCGCCAAGAAATGCAACCGCGGCATCCACGTGGCGACGCCGGTATTCGACGGCGCGAACGAAAAAGAAATCCACAAACTCCTCGAACAGGCCGGTCTCGATTTGAGCGCAAAATCGACGCTGTTCGACGGGCGCACGGGCGATCCGTTTGCCAACGATGTGACGGTCGGCGTCATGTACATGCTCAAACTCCATCACTTGGTCGACGAAAAGATCCATGCGCGTTCTATCGGTCCCTACAGCTTGGTTACCCAACAGCCGCTGGGCGGCAAAACGCAGTTCGGCGGTCAGCGCCTGGGCGAAATGGAAGTTTGGGCAATGATGGCTTACGGCGCGGCGTATTCGCTCCAGGAATTCCTGACCGTCAAATCCGACGACGTTTTGGGACGCACGCGCATGTACGAGTCGATTGTCCACGGCAATTTCGAACTCGAAGCCGGTCTCCCCGAGTCGTTCAATGTTCTCATCAAAGAGCTTCAATCGCTCTGCCTTAACATCGAACTTCTTTCCGATAAATAACCGATAATTCAAATCGCGCGCCGCGCGGGCAGATGCGCTTGGCCGATCGCTTTTTTGCGACTCGGACGGGGCGCAGATGCGCGCGGTTATTTCCATCCGTCAGTCGATATACAATCAGTCAGTCGATAACGGGATGCGCCCAAAGCGTCCCGTCCTTATAAGAGGTGAACTGTGGCAGATAATTATACGAATTCATTTGATCGTCCCATAGATCCGACGAGCTTTTCGTCGATGCGCATCAGCCTTGCCAGCCCCGAAAAGATCTTGGAATGGAGCCACGGGGAGGTTAAAAAACCCGAAACGATCAATTACAGAACGTTTAAACCCGAACGCGAAGGTTTGTTCTGCGCCCAGATTTTCGGACCGGTCAAAGACTATGAATGCAATTGCGGCAAATACAAACGCATGAAACACCGCGGCATAAAATGCGAAAAATGCGGCGTTGAAGTCATTCAGGCCAAAGTGCGCCGCGAGCGTTTGGGGCATATCGCGCTCGCAACGCCCGTCGTGCATATTTGGTTCTTCAAGTGCTTGCCGTCGCGCATCGGAAACGTTCTCGACATCACGCAAAAAGAACTCGAAAAAGTGCTCTATTGCGTCAGCTATATCGTCACAAACCCCGGGACAACGCCTTTGGAACAGGGCGAAATCCTGAGCGAAAAAATGTATGACAAATACGTCGAAGAATACGGACCGGGCGCATTCGAAGCCAAAATGGGCGCCGAAGCCATCCGCACGCTTTTGGAAGGCGTGAAAATCGACGAAGAAGCGATGAAACTTCGCCACGAAATGAAAGAGGCGACGAGCGATGCGAAGCGCAAAAAAATTGCCAAACGCCTCAAAGTCATCGAAGCATTCCGCCATTCCGGCGATCAAGATCATCCGGCAAACCTGCCCGAATGGATGATTTTGAGCATTTTGCCGGTCATTCCGCCCGATTTGCGCCCGCTCGTTCCGCTCGACGGCGGCCGCTTCGCGACGTCCGATCTCAACGATTTGTACCGCCGCGTCATCAACCGCAATAACCGTTTGCGCCGTCTCTTGGAATTGAGCGCGCCCGATATCATCGTTCAAAACGAAAAACGCATGCTCCAAGAAGCCGTCGACGCCCTTTTCGACAACGGCCGGCGCGGCAAGACGATTCACGGCGTCAACAAACGCCCGCTCAAATCGCTCTCCGATATGCTCAAAGGCAAACACGGGCGTTTCCGTCAAAATCTTCTCGGCAAACGCGTCGACTATTCCGGGCGTTCCGTCATCGTCGTCGGTCCCGAGCTGCGTCTTCATCAATGCGGTCTGCCCAAAAAGATGGCGCTCGAGCTCTTCAAACCGTTCATCTACAACAAATTGATGGAACACGGCATCGTCAACACCGTCAAGAGCGCCAAAAAAATGGTCGAGCTCGAAAAGTCCGAAGTTTGGGACGTCCTCGACGAAGTCATCAAAGAACATCCGGTCCTCCTCAACCGCGCCCCGACGTTGCACCGTCTCGGCATTCAGGCTTTCGAGCCGCTCTTGACCGAAGGCAAGGCTATCCGCATGCACCCGCTCGTTTGCACGGCATTCAACGCCGACTTCGACGGCGACCAGATGGCCGTGCACCTTCCGCTTTCGCTCGAAGCCCAAATGGAAGCCCGCGTTCTCTTGCTCTCGACGAACAATATTTTGTCGCCCGCAAGCGGCAACCCGATTATCGTCCCGACGCAAGACATGGTCTTGGGATGCTATTACATGACGCGCGAACGGCCGTTCGCTTTGGGCTGCTACCGCGAAGACGAAAACGGCAACCCCGTCGACGGTCTCTACTCGGACTTCGGCGAAGTCCGAATGGCATTCGACCACGGCAAAGTCCATCTTCAAGCCCCGATTAAAGTCCGATACAACGGCGAAATCATCGATACGACCGTCGGCCGCGTGCTCATGAGCGAAGTTCTCCCAAAAGAACTCAGCTTCGATATGATTAACCGAACGTTTTCCAAAAAAGCCCTCGGAAATCTCATCGATTTGGCCTATCGCTACGCCGGCGACAAAGGCACCGTTCTCTTGGCCGACAGCATCCGAACCTTGGGCTATACGCAGGCGACGAAAGCCGGCGTTTCGATCAATATCCACGATATGATCATCCCCAAAGAAAAAGCGACGCTCTTGGATGCCGCCCAAAACGAAGTCAATGCCATCACCGAGCAATACAACGACGGTCTTATCACCGACAAAGAGCGCTACAACAAAGTCGTCGATATTTGGTCGCAAGTCACGACGAAGATTTCCGACGCCATGATGCATAACATCAAGACGCAGACATTCACCGACAAAGTCACCGGAAAAACAGTCGAAGGTCCCTCGTTCAACGCCGTATTCATCATGGCCGACTCCGGCGCCCGCGGCAGCCAGCAACAAATCCGTCAGATCGCCGGCATGCGCGGTTTGATGGCAAAACCCTCGGGCGAAATCATCGAAACGCCCATTCGCGCAAACTTCCGCGAAGGCCTTTCCGTTTTGCAGTACTTCATCTCCACGCATGGCGCCCGAAAAGGTCTCGCCGATACCGCCCTCAAAACGGCAAACTCCGGGTACCTCACGCGCCGTCTCGTCGACGTCGCGCAAGATACGATCATCTTCGAACAAGATTGCGGCACCCTCGACGGCATCGAAATGACGTCGCTCGTCAAAGACGGCGAAGTCATCGAAGATTTGGGCGATCGCGTTTTGGGGCGCGTCGCGCTCTTCGATATCGTCGATAACGACGGCAATGTCATCGTGCCCGCCAACGGCGAAATCGACGAAGCCGCCGTCGATGCCATCCGTCACGCCGCCCTTCGCAGCGTCTACATCCGTTCGGGACTCACGTGCCAAGCCGAACACGGCGTTTGCGCCCTCTGCTACGGCCGCGACTTGGCGCGCGGACGCCTCGTCAACCACGGCGAAGCCGTCGGCGTCATCGCCGCACAATCGATCGGCGAGCCCGGCACCCAGCTCACGATGCGTACGTTCCACACCGGCGGCACCGCCAACGTCGAAGGCGCCGAATCGAGCTACGAAGCCAAAAACGACGGCTTCGTCAAATTCCACATGCTCTCGTGCGTCGATGCCCTCGACGGATCGTTCGTCGTCATTAACCGAAACAGCGAAATGAGCATTCACGACCCCGACGGCCGCGAACGCGAACGATATCCCCTGCGATACGGCGCCCGCTTGCGCGTCAAAGACGGTCAGCAAGTCAAAAAAGGGCAGCTCCTCGCCGAATGGGACGCCTTCGCAAATGTTATGATTTCGCAAGAAGGCGGTATCGTCAAATTCGAACAAATCATCGAAAAT
>CAVGZQ010000113.1:0-2009 GCA_963633515.1 Bacteroidaceae bacterium | reverse complement strand
GACAAAACGAGCAAGAAAACGCTTGCCGAATACCAAATGCCCGTCGATGCCATCCTCGTCGTCAACGACGGCGACGAAATCGGTCCCGGTCAAACGCTCGCCAAAATCCCCCACGACGATACCAAATCCGGCGGCATCGTCGGCGGTCTTCCCCGCGTCGCCGAGCTCTTCGAAGCACGGAAACCGAAAGAATTGGCCATCATCTCCGAAATCGAAGGTTTCGTCTCCTACGGAAAAGATACAAAAGGCAAACGCCGCATCATTATTACGCCCGACGTCGGCGAGCCCAAAGAATATCTCATCCCAAAAGGCAAGTACATCATCGTCCACCCCGGCGACCGCGTCCAGTCCGGCGACCTCCTCATGGAAGGCGCCGCAAACCCGCACGATATCCTCGCCGTCAAAGGCCGAAAAGAACTCGCCAAATTCATGGTCGACGAAATTCAGGAAATCTACCGAACGCAAGGCGTTCGCATCAACGACAAGCATATCGAAGTCATCGTCCGGCAGATGTTGCGGCGCTGCAAAATCACCCACGTCGGCGACTCCGATTTCTTGCTCGACGAACACGTCGATCGCCACATGTTCGAACGCATCAATGCCAAACTCATCGAAGCCGGAAAAGAGCCTGCCGTCGCCGAAGATTTGCTCCTCGGCATCACAAAAGCATCCCTCTCGACCGAATCCTTCATCGCCGCTTCGGCTTTCCAAGAAACGACGCGCGTCCTGACCGAAGCTTCCATCGCCGGACGAAAAGACGGCTTCTTCGGGCTCAAAGAAAACGTCATCATGGGACGCCTCATCCCCGCCGGCACCGGCTTGGCCGCCTACCGATATCTCGATATGGTCGTCGAAAACGAAAAAAATAACTGATCGCTCCCCGTTTCGGGGCGCCGCCTTTTGCCCCCGGGGGGGGCAATACGGCGGCGGCTCCGGCCATGCGGCGTCAAACTGCCCTGCGGGCGGTTTTGCGCCGCATGCGCCTTCGCATCGGCGGCTTTTGCCTGCGGCAAAATGCCGCCTTTTTTGCGGCTATTGCGCCCGAAGCGCAATACGCCGCATTTTCGCCCTATCGCCCGAAGGCGATACGGGCTCTTTTTCGCCCTATCGCCCGAAGGCGATACGGGCTCTTTCGGCGCAGCAAGCTGCGCCGTTTTTTTTCTCAATCATATCCGAATTTGCTTGACATTCTTTTTTTTTGTGCATGCGCCGCTCGCGCGGCCAAATGTCGGCATGACGCACGCAAAAAAAAGACAACGATGCGACGCTTTTTTTTGTGTCGATTTATATTGACATTTGAAAATTGATTGTTTGCCCGTCACAATAACTCCATTCGTGCGCATTACGTCCGGTGCGCGATAAAAACAGGTCGGGAACAAGACCTTTCACAAGGGAGGCGGCACTTATGTCTAAGCGTTATGTCATAGCTGTTTTTTCGGTATTCTTTGCGGCGGCATGCGCGTCGTGCGGCGACGAATCGGTCATAATGTTCGATTGCCTTGCCGATGCTTGCGATAAAGACGACAATATGCGCATCAAACGATGCGTGGCAGGGCATTGGCGCGATGAGCGCTGCAATGAGGGATTTGCGTGCGGGATTGACGAAGCGGGCAAAGCGATTTGCCGGCAATCCGACGCCCCCGTTCCTTCGGGCGAATGCGCGCCGTCCGAAGTCAAATGCAGCGGCGAAAAAATTATCGTTTGCGGCGACGATCAAACATGGGGCGCGCCGGCCGATTGCCCCAATCCCGGCGACATCTGCCAAACCGTCGGCAACGCCGAGAAATGCGCGCCGAAAACCATGGAATGCGCGCCGTCCGAAGTCAAATGCAGCGGCGAAAAAATTATCGTTTGCGGCGACGATCAAACATGGGGCGCGCCGGCCGATTGCCCCAATCCCGGCGACATCTGCCAAACCGTCGGCAACGCCGAGAAATGCGCGCCGAAAACCATGGAATGCGCGCCGTCCGAAGTCAAATGCAGCGGCGAAAAAATTATCGTTTGCGGCG
>CAVGZQ010000112.1:884-9880 GCA_963633515.1 Bacteroidaceae bacterium | reverse complement strand
CGAAGCCGTGAGCGAAGAAAGCGCAGAATCCGAAGCCGTGAGCGAAGAAAGCGCAGAATCCGAAGCCGTGAGCGAAGAAAGCGCAAAATCCGAAGCTTCGGCCGAAGACGCGAAGCCGTCGGCTCAAAGTTTATCGATCCTCGACGATTTGTTCGGCGCCGCCGGCCGCGATTCCGATTTGTCCGACTCGGGGTTTGACTTCGGCAAATCGGACGGCAAAAGCGAATTCAATTTCTCGGACGATTTGTTCAAAGCGATCGAAAATGCAAAACCGCAGACGGGAACGCCTTCGGCGAATTCCGGCGAATTCATGAAATCCGACGACGATCCGTTCGGATTGTTTGCAAATCTCAAGAATCATCCGTAATTGACGGAATGGATTGCATAAAAGAGCGCAGAAATCCGGACGGACTGCGCTTTTTTCGTTTTTTTTCGATTGCATGCGAAGCATCCGCGCGCGGCCGATTGCCGCGCGAGGGCAGCAGAGGCGAATAAATCATAAAAATGTTGATACCGTTTAAAAAGTACGAAGCATCGGGCAACGATTTTATCGTCGTCGACGAAGCCGATTTGCCCGGCATGACGCAAGAAGCCGCAGAATTATTGCTTCGAAAAGCCGCGCCGCATTGGTGCGACCGGCATTTCGGGATAGGCGGCGACGGAATTTTGCTCATCGGTTTGAGCGGCAATTGCGCCGGCGCGCCGGCGTCGATGATCATCGTCAACGCCGACGCAAGCACGGCCGGGATGTGCGGCAACGGCATCCGCTGCGCGGCTGCGGAATGGGAACGCCGCTATCGTCTTTTATCGCGCGGCGAATTGCGCGTCTCGACGCGCGGCGGCATTCAGCGCGTTTGCGCCGCGCCGTTTGCCGGCGGGCAGGGCTTTGCCGTCGATATCGCAAGATGCGCATTTGTGCGAAGCGTTGCGCTGCAAACTTCGTCGCGCATTTGGTACGGCGATGAAATCGATGTCGGAAACCCGCACGCCGTCTTTGAAACGGCGCCGGGCGACATCCTGCCCGACGAAGCCTCGGCGCAATTCGGCGCGCAATTGTCGGCGCACAGCCTGTTTGCCGATCGCGCAAATATCGAATTTATCCGCGAAATCGGTCCCAATCGGCTTGAAATGCGCGTATACGAGCGCGGCGTCGGTCCGACATTGGCATGCGGCACGGGATGCGTTGCGTCGGCATTTGCCTACTGCCGGCGCCGCCGCATCGCGGGCGCGCGCATATCGATCGAAACGCTCGGCGGCGACCTGCGGGTCGATATTCCCGAGGAAATCGATTTTTCGCCCTTTTCCGTTCAAAACGCCGGCGCCGGCGCGGCGCGCGCAAAGCCAAGACTCATCGGGACGGCGCATTTGGTATATTCGGGCGTTGCCGAAGCGCCGCAAGCGTAATTTGCGCCGAAAATGCATAGCATTATAATAAATTATATTGAATTCATTTTGGCCGGCGCATGCGCGATCTGCCGATATATATATATTAAGGTAAAATCATGGATGAACATTGCAATGCGCGAAGCGATGCGATCGGTTCGAATGCAAATATGCAAACTTCTTTAGCCGGAAATTCGCATTGCGTGCACGCGCCCGGCGATGAATCCCCCCGGCCGGACGGCGAAATCCCGGATTGCGTTCATGACGCGGAGTCTCGTTCGATAAACGAACAAAATTCAGAAAATAAACAAAACTCCGAATGCGATGCGTTGCACAGTGAGACGCGCGAATATGATGCGCTGCCCGAAGGCGGAACCGATTTGCCGGCGCCGTCCGAATGCGCTCGCGATATCGCAATGCAAACGCGCGTTAAGCGCGTCGGATTGGCTGCGCTCATCTTATCGTTCGGGATACTGTGTTCGAGGCTTTTGGGCTACGTCCGCGAGGCCGTCATTGCATATCAGGCCGGCGCCGGCGCGCAAACCGATGCCTACAATGCGGCGTTTATGCTGCCCGATCTGATGAACCATTTTCTGGCCGGCGGCACGCTGTCGATTACGTTTATCCCGCTTTTTGCCGGTTACATCGCCAAAGGTTCGCCGCAAAAAGCCCAACGCCTTTTCTCGCTTATCGCCACGACAATGGGATCGCTCGTCGTTGTCGCCTGCGTGATCTGTTTTGCGTTTGCCGATCCGCTTTCCCGGCTTTTGTTTCCGGGGTTCGGCGCGGAACAAATCGCGCAAACCGCCGAAATGACGCGGATCGTTTTGCCGGGGCAGTTTTTCCATTATTTGGGCGGTCTGATGATGGCGGTTCTCATGGCGCAGGGGCGTTTTTTGCCCTCGGCGATGGCGCCGCTCATCTATAATCTGTCGATCATAATATTCGGCGTCGCATTGGGATTTTTCGGGTTCGGAATGAAGGGTTTTGCCGTCGGCGCGCTCGTCGGGGCGTTTCTCGGTCCTTTTTTGCTCCCGCTCTGCGTTTTGCGCCGCCGCATAACGTATCGTCCGATTTTCGGTTTCGGCGATCCCGATTTCAAAAAATACATCTTTTTGACGCTCCCGCTCATGCTTGGGGTCAGCCTGACGACGGTCGACGAATGGATCGGGCGGATTATCGGTTCGACGATGGAGGCAGGTTCGATAAGCTGGCTCAATTATGCGCGCCGGCTCGCCCTTGTTCCGATTGCGATCGTCGGTCAGGCGGCAGGGCAGGCGGCGCTCCCCTATTTGTCGCAGCTTTCGGCAAAAGGCGCGCTCGATGTTGCTGCCGATGCATTGCATAAAACCCTGAAAAACGTCGTTTTGCTGTCGCTCGTATTCATCGGTTTTTTTGTTGCATTGGCCGAACCGATGACGGCGATCGTCTACGAACGGGGCGCTTTCGGCGCTGAAGATACGGCAAAGACCGCGGCAGTTCTGCGCATATTGTCAATTTCGATCGTCTTTTGGACAATTCAGATGGTGAGCGTGCGGGCGTTTTATGCCGCGCAAAATACCCTCCGTCCCATGGTTTTGACGACGGCCGTCACGGCGATCAGCATCCCGATTTACATCGTTTTGAGCCGAAGTTTCGGGCTTGCGGGGCTTGCGGCGTCGTCGTGCATCGGCATGGCCATGCAAGCGTGCACGGTTATGGCGTTTTACCATCGGTATAATCCCCATTTTTCGCCCCTGAAAGTCTTTCGCGCCGGCGGTGTCGGACTCATTCTGTGCGCCGCAGCTGCCGCCGGAAGCGCTCTGGGGTTGTTTGCTGCGCGATCGTTCGGTTTGGAGCGATCGGCGGCGTCGTTCTTGCTCGAACTCTGTTCAGGCGGCGGTTTGGGGCTCATTTTTGCCGTCGTTTCGGCGCGTTTCGCCGTCCCCGAAGCGTGGCACGCGTTTTGCGCCAAAATAATGAAAAAACTCCGCCGCTCTTAGGCAGCCTTTTTTCGCCGATCCTTCGCGCCAGCGCAGCCGCGATGCGGGGGAGGGGCGTCATTGCGAGGCTCCGGCTGTTGCCGCCGGGGGCGGCAATGCGCCTTCGCGGTTGCGCTATTGCCGCCCCCGGCGGCGGCGGCAATACGCGCAACCGGCGCGGCTATGTTCTTGGGCTGCGCCCCTGCGAGCATACGCCGCGCAGCCCGCGCTATGTTCTCCCCGGCTGCTTTTGCAGCCGGGTGCGAGCATACGCGCGGCTTTTATGACATTCGCTCGGGCGCCGCGCGCCCGAGCATCGATTGCGACGCCCGCGCGGCGTCGGCAATAACCGATCGCGCCCCAAAATGCGCAAAATCGATCGGACGGCAAATACACATGAAAATAACGCCGTCCGATCGAAAAAAAAAGCGGCAGATTGATGCCGTTTTCTTTCGGCAAGCCGCAATGCCGCAGACAAACCGCATCAAAGAGAATTATTCCGCTTTGCAAACCGCATTTCGGCAGTATTCGGCATTGCGTTTGAAGGTGTCGACAATGCTCTGCAAAACCATTTCTTCGATTTTTCGGCCGATAAGCGGCAAATTGACGCTGATCGTGCCGCGGGTGCGGCGGATGCATCCGGCGCCGTCGGCGGCGATTTCCGTTGTTCCTTTGGCTTCGACCGCCGCTCCTTGAATTTCGGGCACGATTTCCCACGTATTGCCTAATTTTTCGCGATCCCACGCGCGCGTTTCGACATACGACAAGTGTTCGCCGGCAAATCGCTTGGCAATCGCCGGAATCGTATCGGGGTTGGTCAGACGGATTTTATACGTCACGCCGCGCGGCGTTGTTTTCGTTTCGAGCAGTTCTTTGCTCATGTTCAGGGCTTTCATCAAGCCGTCGTCAAATCCGTCGTCGCTCAGTCGATCGAATAAGACTTGGGGCGCGCAATCGAAACGATCGTCGATCGATATCTTCGTGGCCATATCGGTTTCTCCTTAAGTTTGGATTTGCTTTTCGGTCGGAAATCGGCGTCCGTGCGCAATTTTACGCCGTCGCGCCGCGACTTGACAAGATCAAACCGAAAAATGCGCCGATCTATTCGCTCAAAGACCATATTTTCCATTCGGCGCATGCATAGACAACGAAAAAAAAATGCATTAAGAAAAAGATGCCGCCTTTTGGCCGTTTTTTTTCAGCGAGAGCAGAATATGCGCATATTCAATCTTCGGGAGGCCGCCCCGCAAACTTGGATCGATCCCCAAACACTCGTGATTTATTCGACGCAAAAACTCGATCTCGGAATTATCGGCGACATCCGCGATAGATATCCGAAGATAAATGTGATCGCCGCGAGTTCTTATCACGGAATTTTTACGCCGGGCGGTTACCGCCGGGGGAGTTACGGGATTGCCGTCGAATCGCGCGATGCGATCGATTTGCGCCCCGTTCTCGTGCCGTTCGGAGCCGAAGCGACGCCCGACAGCGTCCGCGATGCCGTGGGCGCGGCGTTGCGGACGCTGCTCGATTTGCCGCAAAAACCGTCTCATATCATCATGCATGCGACGCCCGGGTTCGAAGAACGCATCATCGACGGCATCCGCGACGTCTTTGATCCGTCTGTTGCCGTTTTCGGCGCAACGGCCGCCAACGATGCGTTTTTGCAAAAACCGTTTATTTTCTGCAACGGCGAAGAATGCTCAAACGGCGTTTTGCTCATCGCGGTCTTTGGCAGCAAAATGGCGTGCGCCATTCACGAAGCCGGCTATTTGCCCACGCAGAAGCGCGGCACGGTAACATCGGCGCGCGGGCGGATCGTCGGCACCGTCGGCGGACTCCCCGCCGCCGACGTCTACAATGCATGGACCGACAAGCTTTTTGATTACGAAATCGTGCGCGGCGACGATCTGCCGCGCACGGCAGGGCTGTATCCGGCAGGCTTTGCGGCGCCCGGATGCGACGGCTCCGACGATGATGCGCATATTTGGATTTCTCATCCGCGCCGCATCGACGCGCAAACGCGAAGTCTCGAGTTCTTTTCCGAAATTCCCGAAGGCACGCCGATCTGTCTCATGCGCAGCAGCCCCGAATTGCTCATCGATCAGGCGTGCAAGACGGTTGCGAAGATTTTGCGCGGCATCGATCCCGATGCCGTTCGGACGGCTTTTGTCATGTATTGCGCCGGATGCGCATCGATTATCGCCGAAAATATGCCGCAATTATGCGAGAAATTCCGCGAGGTCTTTGCCGGCATACCGTTTTTGGGGATTTCTTCTTTCGGCGAGCAAGGGCGCATTGCCGGCACGTGCCGCGACGCGCACGGCAATATGATGATTGCCGTTATCCTCATCAAGAAATGAATATGTTTTGCATGAAATTTGCCGATAAAATGCAATCGTCGAATTTTATGCGAATCCGTTTTGCCGAACCTGTCGAATATGAAAAAGAGATCGGCGTTTTGATCGAAACCTTTGGCGGCAGGCAAGGGTTTTCGGCGGTCGGATTATAAAAAAAGCCGCGCGCATGCTCGCAGCAAAGCGAGAACATGGCGCGGCTGCCTGCCGCATCGGCGAAGCCGACAGGCAGGCTGCGAAGGCGTATTGAGCCCCCAAGGGGGGCGAAACAGCCGGAGCCCCGAAGGCGTATTGAGCCCCCAAGGGGGGGGCGAAACAGCCGAAGCCCCGAAGGCGTATTGAGCCCCCAAAAGGGGGCGAAATAGCCGAAGCCCCGAAGGCGTATTGAGCCCCCAAAAGGGGGGCGAAATAGCCGAAGCCCCGAAGGCGTATTGAGCCCCCAAAAGGGGGGCGAAATAGCCGAAGCCCCGAAGGCGTATTGAGCCCCCAAAAGGGGGGCGAAATAGCCGAAGCCCCGAAGGCGTATTGAGCCCCCAAAAGGGGGGCGAAATAGCCGAAGCCCCGAAGGCGTATTGAGCCCCCAAAAGGGGGGCGAAATAGCCGGAGCCCCGAAGGCGTATTGAGCCCCCAAGGGGGGCGAAATAGCCGGAGTCTAGCCCGCATCGCGCCGTTTGCGCGTTGCGGGCGCCCCAAAAAAGAAACTAATCGACCAAAATTTTCAAAGACGGCGTCAGCGCCATTGCATAATCGCGCAGCGTGACGAGCAAAACATAACGCCCGACGTCTTTGGCATCGTCGTAGATCCCGGTTTTTTTGAGGATTTCGGGGACGAATGCCCAGGGCTTTTTGATGACGTCTTCTTTGACGACGACGGGCAAAACGCCCCAATACAGCCCCATGCGGGCGCAAATGCGCGGTTCGGTGCTCATGGCGATAATCGGCGCGTGCGGGCGTTCGGCCGAAATCATGCGCGCCGTCGTCCCGGTTTTTGCGCACACGGCGACGGCTTTGGCGTTGAGTTCGCGCGCCATTTTCGACGCCGAACGCGTCAGTCCTTCGAGGATTTGGCAATCCATTTCCGGCTCCGATTCGGCCAAATGTTCGTGCGTCACGAGCGAAAGGAAGCGATCGGCGTGCGCTTGGTAACCTTCGATCATGCGGACGATTTTATCCATCATTTTGACGGCTTGGACGGGGTATTTTCCGACCGAAGTTTCGCCCGAAAGCATGACGGCATCGGCGCCGGCCATCGCCGCCCAAGCGACGTCGGTGACTTCGGCGCGCGTCGGCATGCCCGAGCTTATCATCGATTCGAGCATTTGCGTCGCGACGACGACCGGTTTGTTGCTGTCGATTGCCATGCGCGTCAGTTCGCGCTGGATGAGCGGGATTTCTTCTTCGGGCATTTCGACGCCCAAATCGCCGCGCGCAATCATGATGGCATCGGATGCTTTGATGATTTCTTCGATGTTTTTTATCGCTTCGGGCTTTTCGATTTTCGACATGACGGGGATATCGGCGCCTTGGCTGCGGATAAACGCCTTGACTTCTTCGACGTCGGCGGCAGTCCGCACGAAAGAAATCGCCATGTAATCGACGCCCAGTTTGCAGGCAAACGCGCAGTCGTCTTTGTCCTTTTCGGTAAACGACGGCGTCGAAATTTCGACGTTTGGCAGGTTTATGCCTTTGCGATCGGAAACGGTGCCGCCGCGCACGACCGCGCAAAGGATTTCGGTGCCTTCGACGCGCACGACGCGCAGTTCGCGCGTGCCGTCGGCCATGAGAATGCAGTCGCCCGGCTTGACGTCGCGCGCAAGCCCTTCGTATTCGCTCGGAATAAGCCCTTCATGGCCCATAACCTTGCGCACGGTCAACGTAACCTGCGAGCCTTCGGCGATTTCGATCGATCCGTTTTCGAAGTGCCCGACGCGGATTTTCGGACCGCACAAATCGCCCAAAATCGCGACATTGCGACCGCTTCGCGCGATTGCCTCGCGCAGGAGACGGTAGTTTTGCGCGTGCGATTCGTGCGAACCGTGCGAAAAATTCAGCCGAAACACATCGACGCCGGCGGCGATCATCTCGTCCAAAACCTCGGGCGACGACGTCGCCGGACCTTGCGTTGCCACGATTTTCGTGCGCCGGAAACTCAACAGATGTTTGTTAAACTGCAACGAATCCATAACCCCAATGCTCCTGCCGGAACCGATACCGTTCCGCAAATCAAAACCGATCAAACGTCCGGCCGCGCCAAAAGATGCGAAAGGTGCGACCGAAACCTACACAAAAACAAATTTTCCGCCCGTTTTTATTCCGCCATTTTACACGCATATCGCCGCGCGGCGCAACTGCGCAATGCACTAAGGGGCAGCGCGGGCAATGCAAAAAAAAAAACGGAAAATTCGCTCTTGTCCGAAGCCGGGATGAATGCGGTTTTGGGTCTTATCCGCCCGAAATCGCGGCGTCCGAAACCGAAACATGATCGCCGTTTTCGGCGATCGCGGGTGCAATCGGCGTATGATTATTTAGTCGCCCGAAATCGCGGCGTCCGGAATCGAAACATAATCGCCGTTTCCGACGATCATGGGTGCAATCGGCGTTTTTTTCTTCGCCGATCGGATGAGTTTGCCGTCGGATTTTTTGTAAATCTCCCATTGGGTCAAATTACCGTCGACGATGACGGGAACGGCCAAATAGCCGCCGGATTTGAGCTGATCGAAATACGCGGCGGGAATCGCCGCCAAACCGGCGGTGACGATGACGGCATCATAGGGGGCGTAATGTTCCCAGCCGTTTATCCCGTCGCCGATGCGCACTTTGACGTTTGTCAGGCTTAGGCGTTCGATCCAATGACGCGCGATTTCAGCCAAATATTCGTTCCATTCGACGGAATAAACTTGTGCGGCAATGCGGCTCAAGACGGCGGCAAAATAGCCGGTACCCGTTCCGATTTCCAAAACCGATGCCGTCGGAGGAATCGGAATTTGTGTCAGCAGAAACGCAATATCCGACAATTTGAGCGTCATTTGCCCGCTTCCGACGGGCAAAGCCAAATCGTCGTAAGCCCGAAACCTTGCGGCATCGGTGACGAACATGGCGCGCGGGACGGAAAAAATTGCCTCGAGTCGGTCTTCTTTGAGATCCGGGTACGCTTCTTTGAGCGCAATGCGCGATCGTTTCCCGTCTTCCTGCATTTGCGCAAAAGCATCTTTGACCGTCGGGACGGCAATTTGTTCGGACTGCGAAGCGCATCCCGCCGCGCCGGCCGCGCAAGCTGCGATCGCGAGACTGATCA
>CAVGZQ010000112.1:479-874 GCA_963633515.1 Bacteroidaceae bacterium | reverse complement strand
GTTTTCGCATGCCGATCCTTTGTTCGCGCCTGATTGTTGCGGCGTTGCGCGGCGAAAATCTTCGATAAGCGATGCCTGCCCGGTCATTTTCAAATAATAAGCCGTCATGTTCGGGGTTTCGCCGCTGCGGAAGATTTCGTCGATCTCGGCGCGCGAAACATCGGCAACGCATTTGCCGCGATGGAGAATAAAAAACCGCGAGCACATGCGATAAAGCATATCCAAGATATGGCTCGAGATTAAGATCGCGCCGCCGTTTTCGGCATAAGACTTTAAATAACGCCCGATTTTAAATGTGCTTTCGGGGTCGAGTCCGACAAACGACTCGTCGAGCACGACGAGTTTTGGGTTTCCGATGAGCGCGCCGGCCATCGCCATTTTCCGCGCCATGCCGC
>CAVGZQ010000112.1:0-469 GCA_963633515.1 Bacteroidaceae bacterium | reverse complement strand
CGGCGCGCCGCCCCGAGATCGCACAAATCGAGCAAAAACTCGATCGACTCTCCGATCGCTTCCGGCGTCATGCCGCGAAGACGCCCGGCCAACGTCAGGAACTCTTCTCCGGTCAAAAACTTATAGAGCGCCAAATCTTGCGACACGTATCCCAAATGTTTGCGCGCCGAAAGCGGATCGCGGGCGACGTCGCAACCCATAATCGAAACCGATCCGGCGTCGATCTTCGTCAGCCCCGCAATCGCCCGCATCGTCGTCGATTTTCCCGCGCCATTTTGCCCGATGAAAGCGACGGCTTCGCCGGCCGAAATATGCATCGTCAAATCGTCGACCGCCCGAAGTTTCCCGAAAGACTTCGTCACCCGTTCGAACGACAAAACTGCGGGATTATCGGTTTTTTTCATCACTGCCGCATTCAAAGATCCGTTTTCCGTCATTTCGGTTTCCATTGCTGTTTCCCTTTTCGCCG
>CAVGZQ010000111.1:9375-9909 GCA_963633515.1 Bacteroidaceae bacterium | reverse complement strand
AAGGATTGCGGGCGATTCTGCGGAAAAAAAAACAACGATTTGAGATGCCCCGGGATTTAAACAAAGCGCGGCGCATTGCCGAAAAGGCAAAAGCCGCGCCTGCCTGCCGGCAGGCAGGCAAGCCTGCCGTATTTGCGCCGGTCTGCAAGGCGGGCGCAAAAAGGCAGGCCGCGAAGGCGTATTGCGCCCGAACGGGCGCAACAGCCGAAGCCGCCGGCGTATCGGCCGCAGGCCGAAAGCCGGCGCAAAGCAAAAGAAGAAATCGCGGAATGAATGGCACAAGAGTTGCGTTGAACGGAACCGATGGGCGGCAAAATATTGATTTTTGCCGATGATATAATTATTAGGTGCAAGCTTTTTTTTGCGCGTTTGTGCGCGAATCGGACAGAGATTGAGGAGTTTTCAATGAAAAAGTGGTTGCTTTCGGGGCTTTTGGCGTGTGGCATGACGTTTGGTTTTGCGGCGTCGGCGTTGGCCGATATTGCCGTCGGGATCGTCGATATGAAGGGCGCGGTCGAGAAGACGGAGTCTAAC
>CAVGZQ010000111.1:0-9365 GCA_963633515.1 Bacteroidaceae bacterium | reverse complement strand
GAGTCTAACGGCGTGCTGAAGAAACTCAAAGATGAGACGGCGTCGCGGCAGTCCAAGCTTAAAGATGCCGAAAAGAAGGTCGTCGCGTTCCAGCAGGAAGTCAAGGAAAGCGCATCGGTTTTGAGCGAAGAGAAATTGCGCGAGAAAGCGGCGCAGTATCAGCAGATGATGCTCGATTTGCAAAAACAGATGCAAACGTACGAGCAAGAAATGATGGAAATGAGCAACAAGATGCTTGGCGAAGTTCAGAAAAAGATGACGAATATCGCAGCCGACATTGCCAAAGAACGCAAACTCGACCTTTTGATCGAACGAACCGAGGGCGGCGTCGTTTATTTCCAATCGTCGTTTGATATTACCGATGAGCTCGTCAAGCGGTATAAGGCGGCGAAATAAGCGATAAGCCGGGCTGCCCGGACTCGGGCATCGAAATATGCGCTCGCATTGATTTGCGGGCGTTTGTTTGTTTTTGGCGCCTTTAGGGCGCATGACATGCGAGAGGCAGAGATGAGGCGTGTCGGATTATGCATTGCGCTTTTGTCGGCGTGTTGCGCAGCGGCGTCGTGCGACGCGAAATCGGCGGGAGACAAACCGTCGGGGTTAAAAAATATGGCGCCGCTGCCGCCGGGCGTGCAGGTGACAGAAGGTCTTGACACGGAGCCGAACGATAACTTTTTGCAAGCGGCGAACATATCGCTGACGGGAGACGCGATGCAATGGCGCGCAAGCCTGACGCCCGGCGATGCCGATGTTTGGCGGATTAAAGCCAAGGCGGGGACAATTGCGGATATCCGCGTCATTCCCGAGGGCGATGCCGATATCGTTGCCGATTATGCCATGACGGATTCGGAGTCGGCGCGGCGCGTTTATGATGTGCGCGGGATAGGCGGCGATGAATGGATTCACCGCATCCGTCTGACGCCGCAAGGGGGCTTTCTGACGGTTCGGGCGCGCAATTCGGATGCGGCCGAAGCGGTCGGTTACCGCGTTGCCGTGATGCGCATCGAATCGGGCGAAGAAAACGTCATCATCGAATCGGAACCGAACGATATTCGACAGGATGCGCTAGAAATCGCACCGGGTGCGGTTGTGAGCGGGTCGATGTATCCGACGGGCGATACCGACCTATACCGATTGAATGCGTCTGAGCCGGTTGTCATAGATTTTGAAATGCCGGACGGGGCTTACAGTTTGGCGGTGTACAGCGGAAGCGAAGCAATTTGGCGGGCATTGAGCCAAAAAGCGCAGACAATCCGGACGGATTTATTGCCCGGCGGGGCGAAAGACATGTATGTCGAGATCGCGGCTCTCGAAGCGACAGACGCGCCGATATCTTACCGGTTTTCGGTGAATTCTCCGGCAAAGATCCCCGACGAAACGGAACCCAACGATACCGTCGGACAAGCGCAGATGATTCAGAGTACGGCTCATAATCTCGAATTTTCGTTAAGTTCTGCGGCAGATATCGATATATTTCGGATTATGTATGCGCCCAACGGCGTATACCGCGTGAAGCTTTCGGGCGCGGACGGCGGGGGTGCGCGTTTGGATGCGATAGACGCCGACGGCGCCGTCCGAAGCGACGTATTGAGCGACGGTTTTCGGATATGCGACGTTCGCGAAGAGAGCGGCGCGCTTTTGGTCCGCGTTTCGGGACAATCGGGGAATGGTGCTTCTTGGCCGGCGCCGTATCGGTTATCGGCAGACTCGGAACCTTCGGAAAACTTCGAAACCGAACCGAATTCAACGCAAGAAACGGCGACGGCGCTTGCGTTGGGGAGTTTTGCGGCGGGTCATATATTTCCGGCATCGGACGTCGATATGTACCGCATCGAAGTTCCGGGCGCGGCGGGAACGACGGCGCCGGCGGGAAAACTTTCGATCGAAACCGACGCGGGTTATGGCGCGCGTCTGACGCTTAAATTGCGGGACAGCGCGGGCTATGAGATATCGCAAACATCAAGCAAACAGATTGCGCGTCCGCTTCGGATGGCGTTTGATGCCCCGGCCGGGGCGTATTATTTGTCGGTGACGGGAAGCGGCGACAATTGCGGCAAGCCGTATGTGATACGCGCGAATTTCGAACCTGCGGCCGCCGGCGAAGATGCCGGAATTGTTGCCGGAGCCGGATCCGATGCTCAGGTTATTGCAAATCCGGCGGCGGAAAATGGGCAAAATTCAGCGCCGCCGGCAATCGAAGCACAAGATTCGGATGCGCATGGGAATGCAAATGACCGAAATCCGGCGCCGGCTGCGACGGGCGGCGGAAACGGTATTGCGCCGCCAAAAGTCGACGACGATTTGGCGCAAATTCTCGAAGCGGCAGCCGCCGCCGAAGAAAAGCCTGACGGCAAACCGCAAAAACGTGACGCCGACGTTTTCGGAGACGAAGACGCGTTTTAACGAGAGGCGAGAATCCGGCGGATTTTGTTGCTTTTTGGCGCCGCGCGAAGACGCGTTTTATCTTTGAAGCGTTGTTTTTGGCGTATTATCGTTGCGGCGCGAAATCGGTTCAGATGCGCAGGGCGGCGGCAAAGGATGATATCGCGCATATCGCCGCAACGAGAATGGCAAATATGCGAAGGCGGCGTTTGCGCCGATCGAGGAAACAGCGTCTGCGTTCGGCATATCTGAGCCATTCGGGGATTTGTTCGAAGGGCCACACAACGCTATTCATGCCCAACAGGACGACGCAAAGCCATGCGATTGCAAATGTGACAGCGTTATGCGTTTGCAACAGGGCAATGAGCGCAAATCCGGTCAACGCAACGGCGCAGAATGCGAAGAAACGTCCGAGAGCGATCGTTTGCTCCGGGGGGAGTTCGGTCTTTTCCGCCGAAGCAGGCGCCGGTTCGCATTGAGGAGATGAGGTGCCGGAAAAACGGCGTCGAATCGTTTTTGTCCGATCGGAAATCGGACGGCTGACGGTCTTAAGAAACAAGATGCATATTCCCGACAGCGTGCCGGCGAAAATCGGGTCAAAGGCGCCAAAGGCGACTTCCGAACACCAAATTATGAGCGCAGAAACGATAAAAAAAGCAAATAATATGCGTTGTATTGCTGTATTCTCTGCGCGATATTCGGATGTGCAAAAAGAAATCCATGCGCCGCAGGCAAGACAAAGCTCGATCGGCGGACGGGCGATGACGGGATTTTCGGGCGCGGGAAAAACGGCGATGCCGTCAGAAAACGGAGCAATCGCGATCGCATGCGCGCCGACGGCGGAAAAAAAACCGGCGGCGGCGGTCAGCCGTTCGATTGCGCGCGCCGACGGCGGCAAAATCCAAATCGCGGCAAAGGCATAACGCGTGACCGCGTGCAGAGCAATCATGGAAAAAGATGAAGGAAAAAACGAAATATATCGTCAGTTTGCAAATTGTTTGAGCCTTTCGATGATGAGATCGAGGGCGATGAGATTGTCGCCGCCTTCGGGGATAATGACGTCGGCATAGCGTTTTGACGGCTCGACGAATTCCAAATGCATCGGGCGCACGGTTTTGTAATACTGTTTGCGAATGGAATTAAAGTCGCGGCCGCGCTCGCGCATATCGCGGCGGATGCGGCGGAAGACGCGGATATCGGCATCGGTGTCGACGAAAATTTTGATATCGAGCATATCGCGCAACGGTTCGAAACAGAAGAGCAAAATGCCCTCGACGACGATGACGGGGACGGGATCGATGTGCACCGTATCGTCGAGCAGCCGCGAATGGGTTTTGAAATCGTAGAGCGGAACATCGATGGGCAAGCCTTTTTTGAGGCGTCTGAGATGTTCGACGAGCAATTCGCTTTCGAGGCTTGCGGGGTGGTCGAAATTGACTTCTTCGCGCTCTTTAAGCGGGAGATAGGAGAGATCGCGATAATACCAATCGAACTGAATGAGGGTGCTTGCGGCGCCGAGACCTTCGCGAATTTTTCTCGCCAAAGTCGTTTTCCCGGAACCCGTTCCTCCCGCAATGCCGACGATTTTCGGTATCATAATTGTTTATCCTTCCAATGAAAGTGTCATGATGAAGCCATCGAACGATGGGACAGATATATCGAAGAACCGAGACCGTTGCCGATCGGGCGACGCGCAACGCAGCCTCGGGCGGGCAAAAAAAAACGCGGCAAAAACATTGCTGCGTAAGAAAAATGAACGGATAACGGCGTTATTCGGCGCGAAAAAAGGCAAGCCATTTCGCAAAAAAGCATGCCGAATCGGAATTTTGCCGAAAATGCGAAGCTGTCGGCGCTTATGAGGGACGGAAAACGCATGAAAAATGTCCGTTATTCGCAAAAAACCGGATAAAGAGAAACCGCTTCGGGAAATGATTTCCGAAGCGGTTTGAAGTTCGGGATTATTCGCTGTCGTGCAAATTCTGACAGTTGATTTGATATTTGGCTTCATCGCCTTCGAGTTTTTGAAGGCTTAAGAGCTGGCATTGATATTCGTCGCAGTCGACGCGGCCGTTTTTGTTGTTGTCGATGCCGTCTGTGCATGCTTCGAATTCGGCGATGAGCTGTTCTCGGCGCACTTCGGGCGCGGCATTGGCAAAGCCGGAAGGACGGGCGGGAGGTTCGGGGCTTATATCGTTGCAATAATCGAGGTTAAGGGCAATGCATCCGGGATCTTCGCAGTCGGTCAGCCCGTTGAAATCGTTGTCGACGTTATCTTGGCAAAGCTCGGGGGTGTTTTCGGCGACGGGCTTTGTAATGCCGTATTTTTGATAGAACTCCAAGACGGTTTCGTTTGTGACGGAGCTTGCATCGGCGCCGCTGACGAGGGTGCAATAGGCGGCGACGCCGGCGATCGAAGATCTGCTGCACGAATAATCTTGACAATCGATGTATCCGTTGCAGTCGTTGTCTTTGTTGTCGGCGCAGCTCTGAAGCGCCTGAAGCAGGCATTCTTCGGTTGTTTTGTCTTCGGAATCGCAGTCGCCTTCGGCAGAAACCGACCCGGGACATCGCAGTTTTTGACAGTATTCTTTGACTTCGGGCACACTCGAATTGTAGCAGGCCTTATCGTTGCAATCGATATATCGGTTGCAGTCGTTGTCGATGCCGTCGGAGCACGATTCTATGGTCGTTCCTTCGGTTCCGCTCTTGATGCAGCAGACAGAGAGCTGTTTGCAGCTGTTGTCGTTGCAGTCGGTATAACCGTTTCCGTCGTTGTCTTTGCCGTCGGTGCATGTATAGGCGTTGTTTTCGGTCTTTGCGCACACGGTCATGCCCGGTCCGGGGGCATCGGCGGTGCCCATTGTTTCGGTGCATCCGGGATCATCGCAGTCGATAAGACCGTCTCCGTCGTTGTCGATGCCGTCGGAGCACGCAACAATCGTATTTTCCGAGTCAGTTTGGAGATTGATGACATCGGACTCGCTGCCGAGACGGCACCCGGTCACCGACAAAGCAACAACAGCCAAGGCAATGCAACCCGCGAACAAATTCTTCATGTAAACAACCCTCATGTCAGTCAAATCAATCGCAACGCATGCGCCCGTCCGCGCACGGCACAATTTAACAGAGCGCTCTCTAAATAATCCGCCCGATAAAGACAAGAAATAATTGAAGCTCATGCGGATTATCGGCGTGTTTCGGGCATGATCGGAGCTGCCGCGGGCGAATCGCAGACCCGGCGGCAGGCGGCGCGCGGGAAGCAACATGTGCGCGAACGGAAAATGCGCGGCGCAGTCAGCCGATTTTGAGCGCCCGGCGCAATTGCCGAGACGGTTATTATTCCGAAGTCTTGCGGCTTCAGCGCGAAACTTTCGGAAGCGAGACGCTCGACCATGAAATCTGGGTTTTGTCGTTGACGACGTCGCAAGGATCGAGGCGTAGCTGCAATTGTTTCGTTTTATCGTCGTCGCTGACGGGAACGAGAGCCTGAATATGGAAGATATGCGCGGAAAGATTTTCGAGCTGCGCGATGATATCGACCGATTTGTCGCGCGTTGCGCAGCTTTCTCGGTACTTTTGTTCGATGGCTTCGCGATCGGCCATGTACGATTTATTGCGCAACATCGCGGCAAACGCGTCGATTGCGTCGGATTGCGCGGCGCTGAACGCGACGACGCTTTTTTGCGGGCTGTTTGATACCGACAGAATGCGCATGGCGTCGGGTTCGGGCGAAACGCAAGCCATGAGCGCTTCGAGCGCAATCTGGGCTTCGGGCGGGCACTGCGCGGAAAAATAAATCCGCAAATTGCATTCGCCTTTTCGGAGATAAGTTTGGACATCGCGCGGAAGCGATTCGAAATCGATGATAATGGCGCCGCGCTGCTGCCATTCGCTGAGCGTGCGTTTGGTCCAATTCGACCGCGTGTATGTTTGGACGCTCAGCCGCAGCGAAGCGATGCGGGCGGGGTGCGAATCGGGCGGGACGCAAGCGCCGGAAATATTGGCAAAATAGAGATCGGCGCCGGTGAGAATAGCTTGATCGAGATTGGCAAAGCTTAGATTTGCGCCGCGCAAATTGACGCCGGTGAGATTGGCCTGTTCGAGATCGGCGGCTTCGAGTTTGCACCAGTTCATTTGCGCCCAATTCAGACGGGCGTCGGTCATGTTTGCCCACGAACAGCTCGCGCCGGTCAGGATGCAATTCATCATGGCGGCTCCCGTAAAATCGACGCACTCGAGGTTTGCCGATTCGAACTGCGCGGCGGTTGCATTGACGCCGGCCATGATTGCGCCCAAGCAATCGGCATCGTTAAAACGGGCGCGCAGCAAGAGGGCATGCGTGAAAGCCGCCGCGCGAGCCGACGATTTCTGCAAATCGGCGCCGACCAAATCGGCATCGCTCATATTGGCGCGCGAAATGTCGGCTTCGCTCAGATTTGCCCGCGACAGCACGGCTTTTGAGCAATTCGCTTCGGACAGGTTCGCGCAACGGAGATTTGCCGAGTTTAAATTCGCTCCGACAAGCGTCGCTTTTGATAGGTCGATGCCCTCGAGGCAACAGCGCGACAGATCGACGCCGTCGAGCTGAAGGCCTCTGAAATCTCTGTTCCCGCCTTGATAAGATTGTAAGAGCATCGCACGCTTGTCTTGCGGCGACGCTCCCGTATCCGTGCAATTCATCGTTTTTCTCCAAGCGCCGTTTGCGCCTGTTTTGCATTGGCAGACTAATTCTAGCATTGATGGAGATACAGGTCAAAACGATAAACCGACTTAAGACACAATGTGTGTGTTAAAGCAATTTGCCGGTTTAATCCGTTGGCTATAGGTAGGTGTATTACGCACACCTACAATAAACTCTATAGCCTGCCGCCGAAAAAAAGGCAATGCGTATTGCGCATCTTTTGAACGCGTCATCCGTTTGACGCAAGAAGGGATTTTTAATATGCAAGACGGCGTCGGAAGCGATAAACGGGGAGGAAGGCGCCGATTTTCCGCCGGCGCGGCAATCGTCCGGGGGGCGGCGAAGCCGAAAACCGACGCCGCGGCAATGCCGGGAACAAAAGCCGTTTTCGCAGCAATCCGCGCCCGGAATATCGCGCAGAACGGTCAAGAGGAAAGGAACAACGGATGCGTCAAATCGCAAAATATGCCGCAGTCATCGCGTTATGCATGCATGCGGGGTGCGTCGATGCGCCGCAAAACCGCGCATCGCATTTTGATTTGGCCGAAGATGCGTACCGAAGCGGTCAATACGAAACGGCGCATCGCGAATACGGCATTTTTTTGCGGCAGAATCCCGATCCGCAATTGGCGCGTTTGGCAGAGCGCCGTTTGCTTTCGATAGAGCGCGAAATTGAGTGCGTTTTGGGCAAAAAAAACGGACCGCGTCCGGCGTATGTCCGTCAATCCGACGACGGCGTGAATATCCCGACGCAATACCCGCGCGTTTTAAACCGCGCCGGCCGCATGTCGGACGGCGATTAGCGTTTGCCCGCGCCGTTTTGCGGGACCGGCGCGCAAATTTGCGCAAACGCGGGACAAAACCGCGTCAATTTAAAAAATTCGGTTTTTATGAACAACGACAGCCTGAATATTCTTCGAAGAAAGATCCCAAACAGAATAATAATAATCTATATAATTTTGATTCTGTCGGTTGCGGCTCTGTCATCTTTTGCAGATATCGATTATTCTTCGATAACAAATGAGCATCCGGGCGGCATCATGCTCGAAATCGCTTTTTGGGTGACGTCGGCGGCATCGGCATTTTTGACATTCATCATGACGGACGTTTTGTTTCGCAGCCGCGAATCGCGTCTTTTGTCGCCGTTTCCCGTCGAACCGCTCCGGCTGTTCGATTATCAGATGGGGCGTGTCTTTCGCGGCATAGGCGCATTATCGCTCGTTTATGCCGGGGCCTGGGCGCCGCATGCATGCTCTGCGCCGCTGCCGTTATCGGCGGCAATTGCGATGTTTCCCGTCGGTTTGGGCATTTGCGCCGTCGTGTCGGCTGCGATTTTGATGCATATCGGCAACCGCGTTTCGCAATCGCGCGAAACGACGCAATCCGATGCCATGGCTTTCGGCACTGCGCCTGCGATTGCTTTGGCCGTGACGCTCGTGCTCAATCTGATGCTCAAACTGTTGGCCGAAGCTTTGCTTAAGCCCGATTTTATGGATGCTGCGCTGACGGCTCTGACCGTCGTTGCCGCGACGGCGGCTGCTGCTTGGGCATATGCGCGCATCATGTTCAAACGGCGTTATTATGCCGCATATGCGGCGTTTCAGGATCTCGACGGCATCGTGATAAACGGCGATTATGCATTTTTGGACGGCAAAAGCGCCGCGCAAATGCTCTGCCTGCCGCTTAAGAAAGCGCTTGCGCTGGGGTGGGCCGAGCAGTTCCGCCGCCGGCACGGCATGGCAAACCCGGTGACGGCGACGTTTGCCGTCATTTGGGGGATTTATCTGTCGCAGTCGCCCGAAGCGTTGACGCAGCTGTGTTTGCCGTGCGTCGCGGCGGTTGCTCTGTTGCTGTTTTCGAGACCTTGGCTTGCGCTTTTTGAACAGGATATTTGCGCCGGCGCGTTCGATGCGTTTGCGATCGGCGCGGACATGCTGACGCAGTCGCGGCTGATGGCATGCATGCGGATTGCGGCGTTTCCGATTGCCGCGCTTTCGCTTTGCTTCGGGGCGCCGGCCGGATGGATTTCGGGATGGGAAAAGGGCGCGGCGACGGTTGCGCAAGTCGCCGCCGTTTCTTGCATTGTCGCCTTCGGAATGAGTTTTGCCGCGCAGAAAATTCAGAATTATTCAAATATCGCAAAATTAAATTATCTTTGCGCCGGCGTCTTTTTGATTGCGGCCGTTGTGTTATGATTCGGCATCCGGGATCGGGCGGCGGCAAGCGGCGTTTTTGCCCCTGCGCGTTCGGAAAATGCGCCCAAAGCGCCCGAACGGCAAAACACGCCCGGACTGCCGCGCGC